>DATLMV010000044.1:0-64067 GCA_035537095.1 Pyrinomonadaceae bacterium | reverse complement strand
TCCCGCCGCCCTTCTACTGTTTTTCGCGCGGGACGAAAATCGTCTCGCGCGTCGAGATTAGTTGTAACCCGATG
Source organism: Pyrinomonadaceae bacterium (assembly GCA_035537095.1). Taxonomy (GTDB): domain Bacteria; phylum Acidobacteriota; class Blastocatellia; order Pyrinomonadales; family Pyrinomonadaceae; genus DASWNP01. The sequence continues at coordinate 63,993 of DATLMV010000044.1, read as the reverse complement.
CTTCTGCCGGGCGTCCTAAGTGTATGAGTTGCGCTCTCCCGCCGGAGTGTGATGGATTTGCGACATCGCGGCGACACAAACAGGTTCGCCTCACGTTAGCATCGCGCATCTGAACAACGCGCCCGGCGTGCGCTGACTCAACAAAACATCTCCCGAAATGTTATCCAACGACGAGGACGAGTCCACTTTCGCAGAGAAGGATTGCGGAGAAGAGTATGAAAAAGATTTTGCCGACGCTGGCCCTCTTGGCCCTCGCATTGTGCGGAGCAGTCTCGCCGTCGCACGCGCAGACGCCCGCGCCCGCCGCCACGGTCGGCGCGACGCGCGCCGCGCAAGCGCACTTGATTGGCGAAGTGACGGCGGTCGAAGCCGCGACCGGACATCTGACGGTCAAGACCGACGCGGGCGCGTCCGTCTCTGTCTCGACCGACGAGCGGACGCGCTATCGTCGCCTGCCTCCCGGCGAGACGAGCTTGGACAAAGCCGAGACGATCACGCGCGCCGACGTGCGCGTCGGCGACCGCGTGCTCGTGCCGAACGGCGCGACGGGCGGCGCGAGCGCGGCGCGACAGGTCATCGTGATGGCGCGCGAGGCGATCACGGCGCGGCGCGAGCAGGAGCGAGAGGATTGGCGCGCGCGCGGTGTGAACGGTCGCGTCGCGAGCGTTGATGCGTCGAAGAAAGAGTTGACCGTCGAGACGCGCGGGCGCGAGGGTGCGGAGACGATTACGGTCGCCGCCGCTGCGGGCAACGTCAGATTCCGCCGCTACGCTGCGGGGTCTCTGCGTCCCGCCGATGCGGTCGCGGGTTCTTTCGCGGACATCCGCGTCGGCGATCAGGTGCGCGTGCTCGGCGCTCGTGAAGGCGCGCGCGTCACGGCGGAGGAGATCATCTCCGGCACGGTCGCGCGGCTGACGGGCACGGTCGAAGCGGTGGATGCTGCGCGCGGTGAGTTGAGCGTGAAGGACAGCCGGACGGGTCAGGTCGTCAACGTCGCGCTCGTCTCAAACACGACGCTGCGACGCATCCCCGCCGAGTTTGCGGAAACGCTCCGGCAACGCGGCGAGCGGCGACGCGAGGGCGCGGGCGAGCGCGGCGGTGCTGCCGTCGAAGGCGAGACGCGCGAGCAGCGACGCGAGCGCAGGCGCGCGCAGAGACAACAGGAGGGCGAAGGCAACCGCAGCGGCGGCGGTGAGCGCGGGGCGCGTCAGGGCGGCGGCGGTAGAGGCGGCCAACAGATGTTCGAGAACCTGCCGAAAATCACGGTCGGCGAACTGAAAAAAGGCGACTCCGTGATGGTCACGGGCACGGCGGGAGCCGACGCTTCGCGCGTGACGGCGGCGACTCTGATGACGGGCGATGCCGAAATTCTCCAACGCCTCCAACGCTTCCAACGCGGCGCGGGCCGTCAGGAGGGCATGAGTCCGGGGCTGCCGGGCGGCGTCATGGGCGGCGGCACGGGCGAACCGCCCGACAGGCCGTAAGCGGTTTACAGTTGCAAACATCGGGCAGACAAAAGAGGGCAAAAGTAGAAAGGTAAAAGGCAGAAGTTTTATCAGTTGCTTGCACTCTCTGCGCGCCTGTCATCTCAATGAAGTCGGTTGTTTGTTTTGCAATGCAGTTATCAGCTTTGAAATTCAGTCTTGATGTCGCGGCGCGGCTTCCGTCCTCCCCCGGAGTCGCCGCGCGTGCTCGACATATAAAAATAGGACGAGGGGAAGTGATGCGAATGTTAACCGGAGGGAATGTGCGCAGGGTTGCGCTGTTGTTTGTCGCGCTGCTGTTGGGCGTGAATCTGGCCTACGGGCAGCGCGCGGCGGGGACGCTGCGCGGGCAGGTGCAGGACGTGCTCGGCGGCGTGGTCGTCGGCGCAACGGTGACGGCGACTGACGCGGCTGGCGTTGCGCTGACGGCGACGACCGACGACGAAGGACGCTATGCCTTCGCCGCGCTCGCGCCGGGGCGTTACAGCGTGCGCGTCGAATCGGCGGGCTTCGAGGCTTTCGAGAACGAGGGCGTGGAGGTCGTCGCCGGGAGCAGCGAGCCTCTGAACGTCGTCTTGAACGTCGCCATCGAAGCGGAGGAAGTGACGGTCACGGCGGAGTCGCCCGTCAGCACCGAACCGGAGAACAACGCGGGCGCGTTCGTCATTCGCGGCGCAGACTTGGACGCGCTGCCCGACGACCCCGAAGACCTCGCCGACGCTCTCCAAGCACTCGCAGGCCCGTCCGCCGGGCCGGAGGGAGAATCGGAAGTCTACATTGACGGCTTCTCGGGCGGGCGTCTGCCGCCGAAGGAATCAATCCGCGAGATACGCATCAACCGCAATCCGTTCTCCGCCGAGTACGACCGTCTCGGCTACGGTCGCACGGAGATTTTCACCAAACCCGGCACGGACACCTTTCGCGGTCAAGCCTTCTTCAACTTCAGCGACGAGAGCCTGAACGCGCGCAACCCCTTCGCGTCCGCACGCGCGCCCTATCAATCGCGCCGCTACGGCGGCAACCTGAGCGGCCCGATTATCCCGAAGAAGATGTCCTTCTTCTTCGATTTCCAGCGCAACGAAACCGACGAGAACGACGTGATCAACGCCGTCATCCTCGATGCCGCGCTCAACCCCGTCGCGTTCAACCAGACGCTTCTGACGCCCGTCCGCCGGACAACTTTTAGCCCGCGCGTGGACTGGCAACTCAACCCGACCAACACGCTCGTCGCGCGTTACACCTACGAGACGGTGGGCCGCTTGAATCAGGGCGTCGGCGATTTCAACCTGCCCGAGCGCGCCTTCGATTCCGGGGCGACGCAGCACACTATCCAGTTGACCGAAACCGCCATCATCAACCAGAGGATTATCAACGAGACGCGCTTCCAGTTCGAGCGCGACCGGAGCAGGCGCGAGGGCGGACTCTTTGCGCCGACCCTGCGCGTGCAGGACGCCTTCACGAGCGGCGGCGCGCAGGTGGGTCTCGCAACCAACGACACAGACCGCTTCGAGTTGCAGAACTTCACATCATGGACGGCGGGCAACCACTCGCTCAAGGCGGGCGCGCGCCTGCGTCACATGCGTTTGACCGATGTCTCCGAGCAGAACTTCGCGGGCACGTTCACCTTTGAGTCGCTCGAAGCGTATCGAAACACGCTGCTCAATGTGGCGGGCGCGCGTCCCTCGCAGTTTTCCATCTCCGCCGGAAACCCCGAGGCGCGCATCACGCGCACCGACTTCAGCCCCTTCATACAGGACGACTGGCGCATCCGCCCGAACCTGACGCTCTCCGCTGGCCTGCGCTACGACTGGCAGACCAACGTCGAATCGGGCTTGAACTTCGCGCCGCGCATCGCCTTCGCATGGTCGCCCGGCGCGGGGCAGGGACAGCAGCAACAACAGCGCACCGTCATTCGCGGCGGCTTCGGCGTCTTCTACGACCGCTTCAACGAAAACCTGCTGCTCCAATCCGTCCGCTTCAACGGACTCAACCAGCAACAGTTTCTCGTCACCGCGCCCGACCCCGACGACACGTCGGACTTGGCGAACAACGCGCGACTGCTCCTCGAACAGTTTCCCGCGCCGCCGACGGTCGAGCAGTTGCTCGCCTTCCGCGTGCCGCAGACCGTCCGCCGTCTCGCCGGAGACATCCGGACGCCCTACACCTTGCAGACCGCCTTCAGCATCGAGCGGCAGCTTCCGCGCCGCACTACTCTGTCGGTCAACTTCATCAACGCGCGCACGCTCCACGTCCTGCGCTCGCGCAACATCAATGCGCCGCTTCCCGAAACCGGCCTCCGTCCGATTGCGGGCGAGGGCAACATTTTTCAGTATGAGTCGAGCGGGCGTTTCAACCAGCAGCAACTCATCGTCAACGTCAACAACCGTCTCAGCCAGCGTCTCTCGCTCACGGCCAACTACGTCCTCAACCGCGCCCGCAGCGACACCGACGGCGCGAACACGTTTCCCGCCAACCAGTACGATTTTTCCGGCGAGTACGGTCGCTCGTCGCAGGACATCCGCCACCGCTTTTCGCTCTTCGGGACGATCAGCGGGCTGCCTTGGGACATCCGCCTGAGCCCGATTCTCATCGCCAACTCGGGGCGTCCCTTCAACATCACCACCGGACGCGATTTGAACGGCGACACGATCTTCAACGACCGTCCGGCCTTCGCCACGGATTTGTCCGACCCCGGCGTCCGCGTCACGCCCTACGGGACGTTCGACATCACGCCCTCGCCCGGTCAGGAGCTTATTCCGCGCAACTTCGCAACCGGCCCCTCCTTCTTCGTCGTCAACCTGCGCGCCGCTAAATCCTTCGGCTTCGGCGAAGTGACGCAGAGCGCGGGCGGTGCGGGCGGCGCAGGCGGTGGTCGCAGCGGCGGCGGTGGCGGCGGTCGTCGCGGTGGTGGCGGCGGCGGCGGACGGCGTGGCGGCGGTGGCGGTGCGGGGGGCGAGGACGGCGGCTCCGAGCGGAGTCGTTATAACCTGAACCTCTCGGTCAGCGTCCAGAATCTTTTCAACAACACGAACGAGGGCGTGCCCGTCGGCAACCTCAGTTCGCCGCTTTTCGGTCGCTCGATCAGCAGCGCCGGAGGCTTCGGCAGGGGCGGCGGTGGCGGCGGCGGTCAGGCCGCCGGAAATCGCCGCGTCGAGTTGCAGGTGCGGTTCAGCTTCTAGAGCAAAATTCGATTAAACAGACAGACGAAGGGGCAGAGAATTTATCCTCTGCCCCTTCAACTTTTTTCCTCACACGCATCTGCCGGAAATGACGGATGTTTTACGCGCCCTTGCTCGACGCGCCCTGCGCATTGGCGGCTGCGGACGACTCTTCGGCCAGCAGGCTGCGGAGCATCCAAGCGGTCTTCTCGTGAACCTGCATGCGCTGCGTCAGGAGGTCGGCGGTTGGCTCGTCGCTCGCCCGCTCGACGACGGGGAAAATAGAGCGCGCCGTCCGCACGACCGCTTCCTGTCCCTGCACGAGCGAGCGAATCATCTCCTGCGCGGGAAGCACGCCCTCGTCCTCTTTGATGGAACTCAGGCGCGTAAACTCTCTGTAGGTGGCGGGCGCGGGGAAGCCAAGCGCGCGGATGCGTTCGGCCACCAGATCAACCGCCAGCGCAAGCTCGTTGTACTGCGTCTCAAACATCAGGTGCAGCGTTTGAAACATCGGGCCGGTCACGTTCCAATGAAAATTGTGCGTCTTCAAGTAGAGCGTGTAGGTGTCGGCGAGCAGTCTGGAAAGTCCTTCGGCGATCTCGCGCCGGTCTTGCTCCTCGATGCCGATGTTGATGGGCATTGGCATAATCGTTTCATTCCCCGTATTGCTTGGCATAAGTTTCCTCTCTCCTTCTTCGTTCAAATCAAAACTGTTTATCTCCGACGCTTCCGCCGCTCTCGCTTCGCGGCGCACGCCGCGCACACACCGCGCAGGACAACTTCAAACGTCTCGACCGCGTAACCCGCGCCCAACTCGCACGGGGGCAGCGCGCCGACCGCCTCCGAAGAGACATCTTCGAGCTTGCCGCACGCGCGGCAGACGAAATGATGATGCGGCGCAAGGTTGGCCTCGTAGCGCGCCGCGCCCTCGCCGAGATAAACCTCCTGCACCACACCGGCATCGCGCAAAGCCTTGAGCGTGTTGTAGATAGTGGCACGCGAGGCGCGCGGGAAGCGGCGGTTGACGCCTTCGCTGATCTGTTCCGCCGTCGGGTGCACGTCGCTGCCGACCAAGAAATCGAGGATGGCGAAACGCTGCGGCGTCAACTTCAACTCCGCTTCGCGCAGGTGCGACTCAACCTTTTGACGTATCTTGGTGTCCATAACTTTAAATTAGAATAAGTCTAAATTAAGATTTTGTCAAAGCCGGAGAGACGGCGCGAACAGAGTTCCGGCGGGCCTCTCCGTCGTGCGCGCACCTTCCGCTCGCGCCGCCCGCGATGATAATGTATGACGCTTTGCACGCCCTTCTTCTACGGGCGGCGGGAGGGGCGGAAGTTTTAAGAGAAGATTGACGGGCGGGACGGAAGTTTTAAGAGAGCTTCGATGCACATTCTGGGAATCTCAGCTTATTACCACGACTCGGCGGCGTGTCTCGTGCGCGACGGCGAGATCGTCGCGGCGGCGCAGGAGGAACGCTTCACGCGCCGGAAGCACGACCACGATTTTCCGGCGCGTGCGGTCGAGTTCTGTCTGCGCGAAGCGGGAATCCGTGGCGCAGAGGTTGACTACGTCGCGTTTTATGACAAGCCGCTGTTGAAGTTTGAGCGACTGCTGGAAACCTATATTGACTACGCGCCGCGCGGGCTGCGCTCGTTTCTGATGGCGATGCCGCTGTGGCTGCGCGAGAAGATTTGGATACGCGAACAGGTGGCGCGCAGCGCCGGATACAAGGGCAAGGTGCTCTTCACCGAGCATCACGAATCGCACGCGGCGTCGGCCTTCTTCCCATCGCCTTTCGAGTCGGCGGCGGTCTTGACGATGGACGGCGTCGGCGAGTGGGCCACGTCATCCTACGGTCACGGCAGAGGGAACGAACTGCACCTGCTCGCCGAGTTGCACTTTCCGCACTCGCTCGGGCTGCTCTATTCCGCCTTCACATACTACACGGGCTTCAAGGTCAACTCCGGCGAATACAAGGTGATGGGACTTGCGCCCTACGGCGAGCCGCGTTACGTGCGGCAGATTCTCGACGAGTTGATTGACCTGCGCGCGGACGGCTCCCTGCGTCTCAACATGAAGTATTTCAACTTCGCGCACGGCCTCACGATGACCAACGCCGCCTTCGCCGAACTCTTCGGCGGCCCGCCCCGCGAGGCCGAGACGACGCTCACGCAGCGCGAGATGGACTTGGCGCGCTCCGTGCAGGACGTGACCGAAGAGGCGATGCTGCGGATGGCGCGTCATGTACACCGTGAGACGGGCGAGCGGAATCTGTGTCTGGCGGGCGGCGTCGCTTTGAACTGCGTGGGCAACGGTCGCATCCTGCGCGAGGGGCCGTTCGAGCGGGTCTGGATTCAACCGGCGGCGGGCGACGCGGGCGGAAGTCTGGGCGCGGCGCTCTCGGTCTGGCATCAGTATCTCGGCAACGCGCGCGATGCGTCCGCTGCGGTGCGGCGCGGCCACGCCGACGCGATGCGCGGGTCTTACTTGGGGCCGTCTTTCACGAATGAAGAAGTCCTCGATTTTCTTGAGACGACGGGGGCGAAATATCGTCTCGCGGAGCGCGCGGAGTTGGCGGAGGAAGTGGCGCGCATGTTGGCTGAAGGGAAGGTCGTCGGGTGGTTTCAGGGGCGGATGGAGTTCGGGCCGCGCGCTCTGGGGGCGCGCAGTATTCTCGGCGACCCGCGCTCGGCGCAGATGCAGTCGCAGATGAATCTCAAGATCAAGTTTCGCGAATCCTTCCGCCCGTTCGCGCCGTCGGTGTTGCGCGAGCGCGTCGCCGACTTCTTCGAGTTGGACTGCGATTCGCCCTACATGCTTTTGGTCGCTCCCGTGCGCGCGGAGCTTCGCATCGAGACGACGAGCGACGAGGACAAACTCTTCGGCATTGATAAATTGAACGTCCCGCGCTCGACGATTCCCGCCGTGACGCACGTTGACTATTCGGCGCGCGTGCAGACCGTCCGCCGCGAAGACAACGCGCTCTATTATGATTTGATCGCGGCCTTCGGTCGGCTGACGGGCTGCCCCGTCGTCGTCAACACGTCCTTCAACGTGCGCGGCGAGCCGATAGTGTGCACGCCCGAACAGGCTTACACGTGCTTCATGCGCACCGAGATGGACTGCCTCGTGATGGAAGATTTCATCCTTGAGAAGCGCGAGCAGGACGAGAGCACGTTCACCGACGACGCACAATGGCAGGAGGAGTTTCAGCTTGACTGAGCACGCGCCGCAAGCTTCCCACGCACCGCAAGTTTCGCACGCGCCGCAAGTCTCGGACGCGCAGGCGCGCAAGACGGCGCTCGTCGTGGCGTCGGTGCTCGTCGCGCTCGCCGCTTGGAACTTTTATCGAGGGCGGACGACGGTCGTCCTCATCCTCGGCGGCGCGGGTGCGCTGCTCGTCGTCGCCGGATTGCTCGTGCCTTCGCTTGCGCGCCGCTTCCACACGCTCTGGATGCAGCTTGCGCTCGCGCTCGGCTACGTCAACAGCCGCATCCTCCTGTCGCTGATGTTCTACGGCGTCTTCGCGCCCTACGGGCTGCTCTCGCGTCTCTTCGGGCGCGACCCCCTGAACCGCCGCGCCGCCGCGCGCGAGAGTTACTGGACTCCGCGCCCGCACACGCGACAGGCGAAGGAACGTTTCGAGCGTCTGTTCTGAGAAGCTGTTTTTAAAGCCCCGTTAGGGACTTTTGATAATAGCCCAGCGATTCATCGCTGGGTATATTCAGAGAATATTGTTGGAGTCCCGTAGGGACGACTGATTGCGGCATTCAGCCGTCCCTGCGGGACTGGAAAAGATGCACGACTCCTGTCCCCAGCGATGAATCGCTGGGCTATTCTCGGTTGTCCCTACGGGACAGCATGACCCGTATTTCCCAACAGCTTTTGAGAGACGCATGACAGTTGATTTTGAGCGACGCTTGGGAATCAACTTTAAGAGACTAAAATTAACAGGTAACAAATTTTTGAGGAGATTTCTTTATGGGTAAATTCGCGCTGGCCGGAGAGGTCTGGATGTTTTTGCGGCAGAACAAAAAACTCTGGCTGTTGCCTATCATCATCGTGCTCCTGCTGCTCGGCGCGCTGCTCGTCTTCGCGCAGAGTTCCGCGCTCGCTCCCTTCATCTACACGATTTTCTGAAGCAAACTCGTCAGGACGGGCGACCCGTCTATCGCCCGCCCTGTTCAGCATCGTGCAAGCCGCCGCGCACAGCGGGCCGGGGCTTCTTCCCCGTCCCGACAGTTATCCGGCGCATTCGACGGCCAGCGGCTCCGCAAACTCTCCGCCCTTCGCCCGCGCTCGCTCACGAAAAAACATTTCGCGCCGGAAATTTCTCGTGTTAACAGGTCTCTCCCGAAGGGCGTCTTTGTATGTGAAAGGGCGCAGAAGAGAGCGCATTTGAAAGAGGACGGGACGTTTGAAATTCTCTCGTCCGCTCGATGCTCCGCCCGCGCCCTTCGCGTCGCTGTGATCAACAATGCCCCGAGGTTCGTCAATGCTAGAGGTTGAAACAACCAACGCCTTACTGCTTATGGTCGGACAGAACCAATCCGCAGTAACAGAACCTGCGGCTGCAACAGTCACGGTCGAGGCGACGTGGGTGGAGGCCGTCAGGGGCGGCGACCGCGATGCCTTCGGTCAACTCTACGACCGCTACTCCGCGATGGTGCATGGCATCCTTCTGGCCCGTGTCCCTTACGGCGAAGTCGGAGATTTAGTGCAGGACGTTTTCCTCGTCGCCTTCAAGAAGCTCTCCACCCTGCGCGACGCCGGAGCGTTCGGCCCTTGGCTGGCGATGATCGCGCGCAACCGTGCGATGGACTTTCACCGGCGCACGCGCGAGACCGAAGAACTCTCCGAAGAAATGGCGCGACCGAGTGCGCCCGTCGCGGAGGCGGCGGAAGTTTTAGATGTCATCCGCACGCTGCCGGACGCATACAGGGAGACGCTGGTGCTGCGTCTGGTGGAAGGCATGACGGGGCCGGAGATTGCGGCGCGGACGGGTTTGCAGCCCGACTCCGTGCGGGTCAACCTGCATCGAGGGATGAAGATTTTGCGTGAGAAGCTTGGGATTGGGGGTCAAGTATGAGCGACTACCTGTGGGACAAATCGGGCGAGGCCGACAAAGACATCGAGCGGCTCGAAGATTTACTCGGCAACCTCCGCCATCAAAAAAAGCCTCTGGCCTTGCCGCCCGAAATCCTCTCGCACGCGCCGCGCCGTCGTCGCCCTTTCTGGCCTGCGCTCGCGGCGGCGGCGGCCCTCGCCTTCGTCGCGCTCGCGGGCCTCTGGCTCGGCGTCCTCCGCACGCGGAACAAAAACGCGAATGCTCCCCTGACCGCGCGCAGCACGACGGCGACGACGGCAAAGCCGGAACAGGCTCAACAGACGACGAACGAAGCGGCGACGAATCAAGCGGCGAGCGAAGCGGCGACACCTGAGCGCGAGACTGGAGAGGCGACCGTCACAACCCGACATGATGAGACAGTCGCAGCCGTCACGACGGTGAAAAAGTTTCGGCCCTTCGTGAACGAGCGCGCGGCGGCGTCGCAGTCGTCGAAGCGGCGCGAGCGTCTCGAAGTGAATAGAGAGATGCGGCGTGCAAGAGAAGCGCAGGCGGTCGCGCGCCAGCGGACGCCGACACGAAAGTTTATACCGGGCGAAGCGCAACGTGACTTTCAGGCCGCGAACGTCACCGCAGCGGAACAGCAGGCGGCGAAAGAGCAGTTGATGCTGGCCCTTCGTTTGACGAGCGCGAAACTGAGTCTCGTCCAGCGCAAGACGCAGACGGCGACGACGCCGGGCGGCAGCAAACCCGCTCCCGACGAGCAAAATAAATTGGATAGATGATTGGAGTCAGTATGAAATCATTGGTCACAACATTCTTCAGATGCGCTTCGGTCGCGCTCCTGCTCTGCACGGCGGCAGCAGCGGCGGCGCAAGCTCAGACGACTTTGACGAGCGGCAAGCTACAGTTCGACTCGCTCGACCGTCTGGGCAACCGCGCGGCGGAGACCGTCAACGTCAACATGGACGAACGCCTGCTCCGCATCGTGCCGCCGATTCTCTCGAAGGCCGACCCCGAGGAGGCGAACGTCAAGAAGCTGGTCGCGGATTTGAAGGGCGTCTACGTGCGTCACTTCCAGTTCGACGCCGAAAATGAATACGCCGAGACGGATGTCGCGCAGGTGCGCTCGCAGTTGAGCGCGCCGGGTTGGACGCGCATCGTCGAGGTCAAGAGCCGCCGCGAGGGTAAGAACGTCGAAGTTTATCTGCTGACGAACGGCGGGCGCGTGGAGGGTCTCGTGGTCTTGAGCCTTGAGCCGAAGGAACTGACGGTCGTCAACATCGTCGGCTCGGTTGACCTCGAACGCCTGAGCAGGCTCGAAGGACAGTTCGGCATCCCCGACCTTGAGTTGGAGACCGAGACGAAGGCGCAGCCCAAAAAGCATTGAGAGGTGACGGATGCGAAAAGAACTCTTAACCCGATTCGTCGTCGCGCTCCTGCTGCTCTCCCATCTGGCGAACGCGCACGCCGCCTACAAGTCAATCGAGTTCGGCGATGTCGTCAAACTCATCGAACGCCACTACGGCGTCAAACACAAGGGCATCCCGGCGCTGGCGAACATGGGCTTGAAAGCCTCGCAGATGGTCGCCCGGCGGCTCACGCGCTACGCCGAATACGGCAGCGTCAAGGTGGCGTTCTTTGAAGATCAGGACTTCACCGCGCCCGCCGGAGGACTCGATTTCCATGCCGCGATGCGGACGCGTCTCGAACCCGAATGGCAGCCGCTCGTGCAGGTGCGGACAGACCGCAACGCCGAGCAGACATACATCTACACGAAAGAGGCGGGCAAGTTCTTCAAGATCGTCGTCGTCAGCATCGGACGCCGCGACGCAACGGCAGTCCAACTCGACATCGCCCCGCAAAAACTGATGCTCCTCATGCGCGACCCCGACGCCATGGGCAAGACGCTGACCGACGACGCGGCGGGCGACACGGAACAGTAAGCAAAGCAGACGATGGACGATAGACGATGGACGATGGACGGGTGATGAACAGGTGATGCCGTTGTCGTTCGTCAATAGAACTCTTCCCGCGCGCAGTTTTTTCTTAAAGATTCATCAAGCGTTGATTGGCAAGTGAAGGAGATTCGAGATGAGAAGCAAGCTCTCTCTTTTGATATTGATTCTGGCTTTATCCGGCGGCGGCGCATGGCAGGTCGGCGCGCAAACGTCCGGCACGCCAGCAGCCGTCGTGCAAGCGTCCGGCGCGCAGGACGGGGACGAGACGGTGCGTGTGCAGCATCGCGTGGTCTTCCTCGACGCGCTCGTGCGCGACAAGCGGACGAGCAATCTGGCGTCGGATTTGAAGGCGGAAAACTTTGAAGTGTTGGCCGACGGCAAGCCGCGCGCCGTCTCCTACTTCACGCGCGAAGGCGATGCGACGCGCAAGCCGCTCGCCCTCGTCATCGTGCTCGACCTGCGTCGCATCGGCGCGGGACGCTTCCTGCGTCGCACAGAGATTCTCGAAGCGATGGCCGCCGAGGTTGCGAAGATGCCGCCGCAGGACGAGGTGGCCGTGATGGTGCTCGAAGCGGGCGGCGAAGACGGCAAGCGCGAATGGCTGGCACGCTTCACGCGCAACCGCGCCGAGATTGCCGCCGCGCTCTCGGTCGTGCCGACGCTCGTCGCGCGCGGCTCGCAGGGCGGCGAAAACGACATGACGCCCGTCAACACCGACACGGACGAACCGCAAGACCGCAAGCACGAAGGCAACACCATCTCCATCACCATCGGCGGCGGCTCGAAGAAGGATAAAGAGAAGGATAAGCCCGTGAACGCTGCGGACGAGCAGAAGGACAGAGAGCAGCAGGCGGTCGAATCGCCCGCCACTCCGGTCAACGACAGCGGCATCGAATCGCAGACGACCGCCGTCGGCAAAAACGGCGACACCGTGACGCGCACCGTCTATAAGAACGGCGAAGTGAGAACCCGTCGCGTCTCCAAGAGCGGGTCGGTCGAGATTGACATCAACGACGAGATGGACATGGCGGGCGCAGTACACGAAGCGGCGACGCTGGCGGCGAAGGAACGCCCGCACTCGCAGCCCGCGCTGGTCTGGGTGTCGGACGGCATCGCGCCCATTTTCTACGCCGAACGCGATGTCGCGGTCGCCGAACTGACGCGCGCCAACGTCATCTTCAGCGCGCTCGTCGCCGACATGAAACTCGGCTTCAAATTGTTTAAGCCGGTCTTGAAGCCGCTCGGCAACTGGGTGGGCTTGAGCATCTACGGGAGCGCGCAGTATCTCGCCAAAGAGACGGGCGGCGAAGCCGTGCGCGTCAATCGTCCGGCTGACTACGCCAACGGCCTCAACAAAATCATCGGCAACCTGACGGGCCGCTACAGCCTCGGCTTCACGCTCGCCGAAGGCGAGCAGGACGACGGGCAGATGCACCCGCTCGAAGTGCGCGTCAAGGCGCGCGATGCGAAGGGCAAGGAGCGCAAGCTGACGGTCACTTCGCGTCGCGGCTTCTACATGCCGAAAGAGAACGAGACGGCGCAGACCGCGCGCCCGTAAAAGATTGCGGGGGCTTCGGCGCGGAGTGCGTCGCCAGCGACGCGAGCGCGCGTTCGCCTTCGTCCGGTAACGCGCGCTGGCACGCGAGCGATGCGCGCCGCGCCCAAGCCCCTGCAATGCAACGCTCAAGTGAGGACGCCTTGAAAGTCAAAAGCAAAACCAACACCCCCGCACGGATGCTCGCCGCGTCGCTTCTGCTCTGCGCCTGCGCGTCTGTCAACAACGTCGCGCAGACGCTCAACGCCGACGCGCAGACGCTCAATGCCGCGAAGCAGACGACTTCCGTCAACAACGCCGCTCAAACAACAACGGCGACGACGAACGACGACGATGCTCCCGTGATGCCCGCGCGCAACGCGACAAGGGCGGCAAGCGCGACACCCGCGACCAACGCGACACCCGTGCGCACGCTCGCGCCGAAGTGGACTTTCAAGACCGGCGGCAGCATCTACGCTTCGCCCGCGCTCGACGGCGGCACGGTCTATTTCGGAAGCTACGACAGCAAACTCTACGCGGTTGACGCGGCGACGGGCAGCGTGCGCTGGGCGTTCAAGACGGGCGGGCGCGTGCTCTCGCAGCCCGCGACCGGGGCGGGCATGATCTTCTTCGGCAGTCAGGATAATAAGTTCTACGCGGTTGACGCCGCGACGGGCAGAGAGCGTTGGAAGTTCAAGACCGAATACGCCATCAACTCGACGCAGGTCGTCGCCGACGGGTTCGTCTATTTCGCGGGCACGGACGGCGTGCTCTACGCGCTCTCGGCTGCGTCGGGTCTTGAGAAGTGGCGTTTCAATCCGGCGACGGGCGTGCCGTCGTCGCCCGTCGCCGGGGGCGAGAGCATCTATTTCGGAAACACGAAGGGCATCTATGCGCTTGACCGGCAGACGGGGCAGAAGCGTTGGAGATTTCAGACGGAGAGCATGGTCGTCTCCGCTCCGGCGTACCACGAAGGCAGGCTCTACTTCGGAAGTCTCGACGGAAGTTTCTACTGCATAGACGCCGCGACGGGCGAGGAGAAGTGGCACGCTAAAGCGGCGACCGGCATTCCGTTCTCGCCCGCCGCGGGCGCGGGAAGCGTCTTCTTCGGCAGCCTCGACGGAACCGTCTATGCGCTCGACGCCGCGACGGGCCGCGAGCTTTGGCGGCATCAATCGCCCGAAGGCATCAGTTCCGCGCCGCTCGTCGCGGGCGGCCTCCTGCACTTCGGCAGCGTCGGCGGCATCCGCGCCCTCGACGCCGCCGACGGCCAACCCGTCTGGGAGTTCAAAACCGCACGCACCGTCTCCGCCCCGCCCACCGTCTCCGCCGGACTCATCTACTTCGGCAGTTGGGACGGCAATCTCTACGCCGTGCAGTAAAGCGCAGGCCGGATCGCCGTCAAGGTAAAGAGCAGCAACTTAAATACGAACGCACGCGCAACAACACGAAGAGATGTAAAGCCGCCTCCTCGTGTTGTTGCGCGTGCGTTCGTGGTTTCGCTTTAGGCGTCGGACTTGCGCGACTTCTTTGCGCCTCGTCGTGCCTTCTTCGTCGCAGGCTTCTTGGCTGTCGTAGTAACGGTGCGCGACGATTTCTGCGCCGTCTTGGTTACGGATTGCGGGGCGCGTGAGTTGGCGCGCCGCTCCTCGTCGAGCGGCGGCGGGCCTTGAAGGGCTTGCGGGTCGAAGAACTGAAGGTAGGGGTTGCCGTAGTGCTGGTAAGCCCCCCAAGTCTTCGCACCGTGAGGCGAACGTGCGATGGCGAGACGCGCGTCGCGCATGGCTTGGTGCATCCTGAGCGGAGTGGGCGCAGCGGCGTAGGTCTTTATGGGCATCTCATCATCGGCGGAAGGGATATAGTCTGGGTTATCCGCTTCGACGAGACCGAGCAGTCCCGCATAGAGTTTGAGCGCGAACTCGGTTGAGGCGACATCGTTGACGGGCCAAGCCGTGCAAACGAAGTTGGCGACGCCACGCGCGAAGAACGATTCGGCGAAACTCGGCGCGAGCCGGTCGGTGCGCGTCTCCGGCGTCTTGCCCGACTCGCAGGCGTTCGAGAAGACGAACTTCGGGACGTTATCAATGCGGCTCAGTTCGTTGGCCGACAGACGCTTGCCGCCGGTGAAAATCCAACCCGAAGAAGACGGGTCGTTTTCGTCGTAGGTGCAATGGCCCGCGAAGTGAAGGATGTCGAAGGGGCCGCGCTGCGTCAGATGAAAGAGGACGTTGTTGCGCGTCGCCACGCCGCCGAAGAGTCGCGTGACTTTGACGCGGTTCTCCGACTTCGGATAGACCGTGTTGAAAGCCTCGAACATGTCGGCGACGAGCATTCCTTCCTCTTTCGCTCCCTGCAAGCTTCTGTCCGTCGCAGGATCGGCAACGATTAGGACACGCAACGTGCGGCGGGGCGGCGGGGGCGGTTCGGGCGGTGGCGCGAAGTTGGTGCGGAGTTGGCGCGTGAGGCCGCGACTGGTGCTGAGGAAGGAGTCGAAGCCGTCGGCCTTCGCGGTCGGGGCGTCGCCGTCGGCGTCGCCCATCCGCAGAGGGTCGGGTTGGGCGATCATCTCCCAATGGATGCGCGCCGTCGTGCGGTCGAGGGTGAGCAGGAGCGGGGCGTCGGTTTTGAAGGCGGGGCGCAGGTCGTCCGGGACGAGCAGGTTCTCCATGTGCCTGCCCCAGTCGAGTTGCATCCGGTGTTCGATTGTGTTGGCGAGTTCATCGTTGGCTTCGATGACGAGCGACGGGTCGAGCGGGATTTCGCGCTCCGGCACGGAGGCGTCGTTGGTCACCGCGCCGAAGCGGTACTTGTTGCCTTCGAGAGTCACGGTGATGCGCGAGGGCGTGCGCGACTCTGCCTGCTTGCCGGAAGCACCACGAGTCTGTTGCTGTTGCCGCGCCCGCCAGCGCGCGTCCTCTCTCGCTTGCGCCGCGCTGGCCTGCTTGAGCGTGTGCCCGTCCTTGTTGGTCAACGTCTTGAGGTCGAGCGGTTCGTAGATGATGTTGAGGGTCTGTTCGTGCGTCGAATCCTGTAACTCTCGCTGCTGGGCGTTGATGATGGCCTTCTGAATATTTTCAATCCGGTCGGGATTGTTCTCGACGAAGGTGATGCGCCGGAGACGCCAGACTTCGTCGTGCGTGGAACTGGTCACGGCGCGACGGATGCCGCGCATCCACGCTATCAGCGCATCCTCAATCGGGATATTACCTTTGCCCGCGCCGATGAGGACGGTCGCCAGATGTTTCTTACCCATGCGTCCGAGCGACCAGCAGAGTTCACGCGCGAGCACGGTCAGTTCGGGCGCGCCGAAGCGTCCGGGCAATCCCATTCCGGCCAGCACAATCACGCGCTCGCCCGCCATGCGCGGGTCGTCGAGGAAGAAGGGTTGAGCCAAGTCGCCGCTGATGATGCCCCGGTCGGAATAGAGCGTCAGGAGGCGATGGATTTCGGGCACTTCGCCTCTGGCGTCGAGGAGTGCTTTCAGTTCGTCGTGCTTTAGTTGCTTCTCGAAGAGGGCACGGCTGATGGCGAGGTCAATCGCTTGCTCGGCCCTCTCCGGACGCCCGACGCCCGCATAGTGTCCGACGGAGATGGCATCAACCCGAGGAGGCCCTTTGCTTCCGCGCTTCCTGCCGCCGCCCGCGCTCCCCGCTTCTTCTCCCACCTCGTTTATCTTCGACCACAGCAGAGCAATCTCGAAGGGCATGGGCGGCCCCACCATGTCGCGCTGCTCCGCACTCGGCGCGCCTTCTAAGAGACTGGCGCGTATCTTTCGCTCCTCCGGCGAGACCTGCGCCTCCACCTCCGCCGCCGCGCCGCGCGTCGCCTTCAGACTGTCGGCGAGTTGGCGGAAACGCTCGACCTCCGCCTTCTGTTCCGCGACGAGTTGATTGCGCGCCGCCAGTTTGGTCTGCGCGCTTTCTTCCGCCCCGACCCCGCGCATGGTCGCCGGAATGCTCGTCGCAAGCGCGCTGGTCGAGCCTTTCGACAACATTTCGTCCATGATAGAGAGGATGGTTCTATTCCTTGGCAACTCGCCGTGGTCTTCCTCTATGTAATAGACGCGTTCGATGGGTTTGTTGTCGCTGCGGCGCGGGATGCCGAGCAGGTGCGGGACGCGCCCGTCGCCGCGCAACGTGACCTCATAGCCTTCTGCCGCGCCGATTTTTTTAAAGTCCACAATGTTGCTGAAGGTCTTACGGTTGAAGCCCGCGACGTAAATCATACGCTTCTCGTCAACTACGTCGTGCATCTGTTCGTGAAAGCGGCGGGCGTTGTCGAGATGCTGCTGCGAGACGACGAACTTGCCGTAGGTCTGCGCATGATAGAGCGGCTCCATCTTGCTCATCACGCGCGGGGAAGGGAGCATCTGTAACGAGCCGGGGAAGGTGTTGGTCGTCTCCAAAATATCCGACACGCCGAAGAGTCGGCGCGCGTCGAGCCATGCCAGCTTAATCACCATCGGCTCGATGCCCGTTATCACCTGCGGGATGATGAACGAGCCGTAGGTCGGCGTGCCGAGCATGACGAGACGACCGCCCGCGCGCCCGTCGCCCGACGCGTCCCACATCGAGGCCCAACGGTCGGGATATTTTTTGATGAAGGAGCGCGCCACGAGGCCGCCCATCGAATGCGCGACGATGTGCACCGCGCTCTCTTCGCCGAACCACTCGTTAATCTTCTGCGAGAGGTTATCCGCCGCGCCGTTGATGTCCTTCCGCCAGTCGAACGCAAAGGGCTGCACGTTCCAACCCCGGAGGCGTAGTTGGAGCAGCATCTCGCCGTAGTAATCCTTCATCACTCCGGTCGGGCGCACGTCGTATTTGGAAGTTTCGCCGTCGGAGTTGAGCTTGAGACGCTCCGCCCAACCGCGAAGAATTCGCCAGTAGCTGACCCAGATGAGTTCCTGCGAAGTCGGGGAAGAGAAGTTGCTCAACTCCGCCCCCATGATGCCGTGAATGACGACGACGTTTCCCTTCGGCTGCGTCTGGCCGCGCGTGGCAACCGTCTCCGGCGAGGCCATCTCACGCATCCGCTCGAAGCGTTCGTCACCGAGATGGACGCGCCAAGCCCGCTCCTCGTCCGCGCTGGGGCGGGCCAGCAGGCGTGCCAACTCTTCTGCGTTCGCCGCCTCGACGCGCGCGATAAATCTTCTCTCATCAAATGACATGAATAATCTCCACGTCTAAGTTTGGCTACCGAGCTTCGCCCGCCGGTTCGCTTTACCCGCAGCCTCTCCGGCAGGGCTTCAACATGTAATGCTGCGGGCCGTTAATCTATTTCGGTTGATTTTGAGATGATCCGGACTTCTGCACTCTCAACGACACGCGCCGACGCGCGCGTACCGCCTTCTCAGACCGCTTCAGACTGTGAAGTGAAGTTGAAGGCTTTGAGTTTGAGGGCGGGAAGGAGCGAGGCGTTGTCGCCCTGTCCTTCGGAGTTGCCGACGCGTTCGGGCGTGCCGATCATCTCGACGTTGCCGGGTGCGAGCATCTGCATGATGCTCTGGTTGAAGCGGAAGTTTTTGACAGGATATTGAATCTTGCCGTTCTCGATGTACCAGACGCCGTCGCGCGTTAATCCTGTGAGAGAGGCGGTGCGCGCGTCCGTTCCGCGAATGTACCAGAAGCGGCTGACGAGCAGACCGCGCGGCGTGTTTTGAATCATCTCGTCGAGCGTCGCGGCGGGCGCGGAAGATTCGAGGATGGTGTTGACGGGGCCAGCCGTCGGCTCCTTGCCCTTCTGCTGCGCCCAGAAACGCGAGTAGATGAGATTCTCCACGCCGCCGCCCCGGACGAGATAGATTTTCTGCGCGGGGAGTCCGGCCTGCGCCGCCTGTGAGCCGGGCAGTTGCGCGTTCCAGGGGTCGCTGTAGAGATTGAGCCGTTCGTCGAAGATGCGCTCGCCGAGACGCGTCTTGCCGCCCGCGAGCGAGAGCGGCGAGCGGCCTTCGTCGGCGTTGCGCGCGTCGAAGCTGAAGGACAGGCCGGAGAGCAGGTCGGCGACGGCCTGCGGTTCGAGGACGACCGGGTAGACGCCCGCGTCGAGCGTGCGCGCCGCGCGCGACTCGACGGCCTTGCGAATCGCTTCGCGCGCGACGCGTGCCGTGTCGAGTTGTGCAACGTCGAAATGGTTGCGGAGAAAATAGCCGGAGCTTGCGCCGTCGGCGGTGCGCGCCGTCATGCCGAGACTGACGAGGCTCGTGCGTTCGTAGTTGAAGTTGCCGTTCTTGGTGGCGGTCGCATTCGCCGTCCCGCGCGCCTGATGAAACCCTGCGCCGACCACCTTCGCACGCTCGCAAGCGGCGATGGCTTCGTTGATGCTGCGCGCGCGGTCGGCGACGGAGATGTTGGCGGTGGCTTCCGCGAAGCCGTTGGTCGGTTTGTAGGTCTGGCGCGCGAGCGTCGGCAGGTATTCGCGGTCAACGGGGGAGATGCGCGCGAGTTGTTCGGCCTGTTCGACGGCGGCCTTGAGCGAGGCTTCGTCCATCTCGTTGGTCGAGGCCGCGCCGCGCTTCTTGTCAATCCAGACGACGACGCTGGCGCTCGCGTTCTCCTGCCGCCCGCTCGTCGTGAAAGAGTTGGCCGCGAAACGCAGGTGCGAATAGTTGAGGCTGGAGACGGCGACGGTCGCGTCGTCGGCGCGGACGTAGCCGAGCATCCGCTCGCTGATGGCGCGGGCCTCTTTTTCGTTGAGTAGCATGCTGCCTCCTATGAACGCTCCGGCGCGGCGGTGTTGAGGACGTTGATGCCACGGAAGCGCCCGATGGGGCAACCGTGCGAGACGGCGTTGGACTGGCCGGGTTCGCCCTTGCCGTCGTTGAAGCTGCCGCCGAGTTGATAGGTGGCCTGACCGCCGAGCGCATCGCACGCGCCCCAGAAATCGGTCGTCCGCGATTGATAGGCCACGTCGCGCAGCATCCCCGTGATCTTTCCCTTCTTCACTTCCCAGAAAGTCTGCCCGCCGAACTGGAAGTTGTAACGCTGCTGGTCAATCGAATAACTGCCGCGACCGTAAATCAGAATCCCGTTCTCGACGCCGCCGATGATGTTGTCCAAAGAGACGTTCTCCTTCGCCGGTTCGAGCGAGACGTTCGGCATGCGCGGGAAGGGAATCTCGCTCCAACTCTCGGCGTGCAGGCAGCCGTAGGATTTCTTGTGACCGATGAGCGGCGCGAGGTCGCGCGTCGTCTGCCAGTCAACGAAGACGCCGTCGCGGACGAGATGCCAGCGTTGCGCGGGGACGCCCTCGTCGTCGAAGCCGACGGTGGCGAGGCCCGCCGCCTGTGTCCGGTCGGCGACGAAGTTGATTATCTTCGAGCCGAACTGTAGCTTGCCGGTCTTGTCGGGCGTCAGGAAACTCGTGCCCGCGTAGTTGGCCTCCCACCAGAGCGCGCGGTCGAGTTCGGTCGGATGCCCGACGGATTCGTGAATCGTCAGCCAGAGATGCGAAGGGTGCAGGACTAAATCGTACTTGCCCGCTTCGACCGGCTTCGCCTTGAGTTTGGCGACCGCCTCTTCGCCCGCCTGCTGCGCCTCGACGAGCCAAGGGTATTTTTCCAGATACTCGTAGCCCATGCCTTGCGGCCCCGCGAGCGCGGCGCGCGTCTGAAAATCGCCGTTCGCGCGATTGACGGCGGTGACGTTGAGGTTCGGCGAACAACGAATCAGGTATTGCTCGATGCGCGAGCCGTCGGAGGTGGCGAGAAACTTCTGCTCGTTGACGAAGACGACCGACGAATTGACGAAGCTGACGCCCTCGGTCTTCAAGGCCGCCTCGTTGAGTCGGAGCAAGAACTGAATCTTGTCGTCAATCGGCACGTCGAAGGGGTCGCGCTCGAAGGCGCTTTTCCAGTTGGCCGTGACCTTCGGCGCGCCGACGAGTTGGACGTGCTTGCGCTGGAACGCGGAGTTGGCGCGCGCAATCTCGACGGCCTGCCCCGTGATGCGCCCGACCTCCGCGGGCGTGACGACGCTGCTCGCGGCGAAGCCCCACGCGCCCTTGTAGAGCACGCGCACGCCGAAACCGAAGTTCTGGCTGCGCGACACGTTCTGCACCTGCCGCTCGCGCGTCGCCACCGACTCGAAGCGATAACGGTTGATGCGGATGTCGGCGTAGTTTGCGCCGAGCCGCTTCGCCGTCGAGAGCGCGATGTCGGCCAGACGGTTCTTGTCCACCGCCGCCGCGCCCTCGGCCTCCGCCTCGAAAACCCATGCGGGCAACGCCACCGCGCCCGCCGCCAGCCCCGCAGTTTTCAGAAAATCGCGCCGAGTGGATGACATAATCCCCAAGCCTCGCTGTGCAGTTTGAGACGACACCGGAAAGTTGATTGATGAACCGGAAAGACAGCTTTCAGATGCCGGAGGCCGGAGATGTCTCGGGCCGACATCCGGCGTCTGAACGCTGCTCGTTATCATTGCTGCGATGGAGCAACTCTATTACAGCCCGTTTAAAAGTCAAGAAGTAATTCTACGGGGCGCGCGCCGCTGATTCGAGCGAGCGGAGGCGCGCGAGCGTGGGAGGAGACGGACGGCGGCGTCAATCGGTCTGTGCAGGTGAGAGAGGGGCGGCAAGAGCGATTTCAATTCCAAATTTCAGATGAAGCACGCAGAGCAAACTCAACGCGCGCGCTTGTCAATACGCCGACGAAAATCGTCGCCGGGCGGGCGCGTGCCGGAGCGGATAGAGCAACTGTTGAAAGCGAGCAGGCTGTCGGCTTTCAAACTCGAATCCGCTCGGGACGTGCGCCGTCCGGCGACGATTTTTCGTTCTTCCGGTCGGCCCGGTTATTGCTTCTTAAACTTGAGCGCCGCCGAGTTGATGCAGTAGCGGAGGCCCGTGGGTTTCGGGCCGTCGTCGAAGACGTGGCCGAGATGCGCGCCGCAACGGTTGCAGACGACCTCCGTGCGCTCCACGCCGAGCGTCGTGTCGGTCTCCTCTTTGACGTTCTCTCTGGCAAGCGGCTGGTAAAAACTGGGCCAGCCCGTGCCGGACTCGAACTTCGTCTTCGAGCTAAAGAGCGCGTTGTCGCACGCGACGCAATGATACGTCCCCGCTTCGTGATGATCCCAGTAAGCGCCCGTGTAGGCGCGCTCCGTGCCCTTCTGCCGCGTCACGTAGAACTGTTCGGGCGTCAGCAGTTGACGCCATTCCTCTTCGGTCTTCACAACTTTACCCTCCGCCTTTATCTCTTTCCGCTCGCCCGCGTCCGCCTTCGCCACAATCTTCGCGGACGGCGCGACCGTCTTCTTCCGCTTGACCTGCGCCCCGCCGAAGACGGCGAAACAGAGTCCCGCCGCGCCGATGACGAGGGCGGCCAAAATAATCATCTGACGATTTAACATTTTAACTCGACTCCTTACAATCCGTTTATCATTCACACGCATTCTATCTTAAATACGGACGCCGACGCCCGCGCGGTTTTACCTCGAAGAGATGATAGTTGATAAAATCGCGAAGCCCGCGACCCGCGCAAAACGTCCGGAAGCTGGTCGGAAGTGCGCTCGCCCGGTTCGAGAATGTTGAGAAAATTCGTGTCCGAAGGTTTATGATAGGCGCGCTCTGCAAATCACCCGCGCGAGTCCCGCATGCAAACTGAAAAATTGAAACGGAAAACAAACCTCCGCCCGCTCGTCGCCGTCGTCCTGCTGGCGTTGCTGCTTTTGAACAGTTGCCAGTCGCAAAGCAATGGCGGCGGCGGCGACGGCGCGCGGCAGTTGACGCTCGCCGTCAACTCCGGCGTCGAGGGCGACGCGCTCAAACAGGCGGCGCGCGATTACGAGGCGCAGACCGGCGTCCGCGTTCAAATCGCGGAGTTTCCCTACAGCAACCTCTTCGAGAAGGAACTCGTTGACCTGAACGCGCGCACGGGCGCGTATGACCTCATCATGCTCGACGACCCGTGGTTCCCGCGCTTCGCCACGCAGGATGTTTTGACAGACCTCGCGCCGCTCTACCAGCGTCGCAACCTCAAGGGGCCGGACAACGATTTCCTCGCCGCCTCAATCGCGCTCTGCCGTCACCCGTACGAGACGGGCACGCTCTACGCGCTTCCCTATGTTGGCAACTCGCAGTTGTTCTTCTATCGCAAAGACCTCTTCGAGAAACACGCGCTGCGACCGCTCGAATCATGGGACGACGTGCTCGCGGCGGCGCGCATCATTCAGGAGCGCGAAGGCGCGGGCTCGCCCGACGGCGGGCGCGTCTACGGCTACGTGATGCGCGCGGCGCAAGGGAACGCCGTCGTCGCCGACTTCATGCCGATCTTCTGGGCCTTCGGCGCGGAGATGTTCGACGCCTCGGGCCGCCCCTCGGTCAACAGTCCCGAAGCCGTCCGCGCGCTCAAGTTTATGTTGGAACTCGGCAAGTATGCCCCGCGCGGTTACGCCAGTTTCAACGCCGACGAAGTCTCCGCGCATCTCCTGCAAGGCACAGCCGCGATGTCAATCAACTGGCCCGCGTGGATTAGTGCGTTCTCCGACCCCGCGCGCTCGAAGGTGACGGGACGGATGGAGTTCACGACGCTGCCCGGTGCGGGCGGGCAGGCGGGACGCGCCGAAATCGGCAACTGGCTGATCGCCATCCCGCGCGACTCGAAGAACGTCGAGGCCGCCTTCGATTTTCTGCTCTGGGCGACGAGCGCGGAGCAGTTGAAACGCTCGGCCCTGCGCGGCAATCCGCCGACGCGCCGCTCCGTCTTCCTTGACGCCGAACTGCTCGCCAAGTTTCCCTCCTACCCCGCGCAACTGCGCTCGCTCGAAACCTCCAAGCCGCGCCCGCGCACACCGCTCTGGAACGAAATCGAGAACACCTTCGGCATCTTTCTCTCGAAGGCCAACAGCGGCGAACTGACACCCGAAGAGGCCATGAATCAGGCCAACGACGAGATACTGAAAATCCTTGAGCGCAGCAAATGAGAGACGCGCGCGGCACGTGAGCGACCCGAAAGATGAGGGGCAAAGGGGCAAAGGTGAAATGGGGAAAGGGTTAAAGGCGAAAAAGTGGACGGCGGTTTTCCCCCCCGTTTACCCGTTTACCCGTTTACCCATTTCCCCTTTGCCTTACCTGCTCGTCGCGCCGACGGTCGCGGTGCTCGTCGCGCTGTCGGTCTATCCGCTCATCTATTCTGTGCGCGTGAGCCTACAGACGGGCACGGGGGCGCGCGCCGTCTGGACGCTCAGTAACTTCACACGGCTCGCCTCCGACCGCTTCTTTCAGGACGCGCTCGCGCACACGCTCGTCTATGCGGCGGTCGCGCTGACCTTCGAGTTTCTGCTCGGACTCTCGCTCGCCCTGTTGCTCAACGAACGGATGCGCGGGCGCGGCCTGTTTCGCGCGGCGTTGCTCGTGCCGATGATGCTGCCGCCGGTCGTCGTCGGCGTCGTCTGGCGTCTGATGCTCAACCCGAACTTCGGCGCGATCAACGGCACGCTTAAGAGCTTCGGCTTCGACACTGAGACGTTGACTTGGACGGCTTCGCCGACGCTCGCGCTCGCCTCCGTCATCGCCGTTGACATCTGGCAATGGACGCCCTTCGTTTTCCTCGTCCTGCTCGCGGGCCTCCAAGCCATCCCGCAGGAGCCTTACGAGGCCGCGCTGATTGACGGCTCAAGCGCGTGGCAAACTTTTCTGCACGTCACGCTGCCGCTCCTGCGTCCCGCCATTCTCATCGCGCTCCTGCTCCGCACGATGGACTTGCTGCGCGTCTTCGACCAGATTTTCATCCTCACCGAGGGCGGCCCCGGCTTCGCCACCGAAACCATCAGCCTCTACATCTACCGCGCCGCCTTTCGCTTCTCCGACTTCGGCTACGCCGCCGCGATGTCCTTCGTGCTGCTCCTGCTGACGAACATCATCAGCCTCTTCTACATCCGCCTGCTCAACCGACAGGAGAACGCATGAGACGGCAACGGGCGACCGGGCGATGGGCGACAGTTGACAGGAGTCTGTTTGCGCGCTTGATAAAGTACGCGCTGCTTGCCGTCGCGCTTCTGGCCGCGCTCGCGCCGGTCTACTGGATGCTGACCATCTCGCTCAAGACGGAGGTGGAACAGTTCGCCGTGCCGCCGCGCTGGTTCTCGTTCGCGCCGGTGCTCACGCACTACCGCGACGCCTTCGTCGCGCGCTCCTTCGGTCAGTATCTCCTGACGAGCGCGTTCGTCGCCGTCGTCTCGACCGTTTGCGCGATGCTTCCGGGCACGCTCGCGGCCTACGCGCTCGCGCGTTTTCGCCTGCCGCGCAAACTCGACACGCGGCTCGCGCTCTGGATACTCTCGACGCGGATGTTTCCGCCCATCGTCACCGCCGTCCCGCTCTTTCTGCTGATGCGCGACGTGCGACTGCTCAACACGCGCGCCGCGCTCGTCATCGTCTATACAGCTTTTAATCTGCCCTTCGTCGTCTGGATGATGCGCGGCTTCTTTCAAGAGATACCGCGCGACCTCGAAGAAGCCGCGCTCGTTGACGGCGACTCGCGACTCGGCGCACTCCGGCGCGTCATCCTGCCGCTCGTCGCACCGGGCCTCGCAGCGACCGCCGTCTTCTGTCTCATCATCTCTTGGAACGAGTTTCTGTTCGCGCTCGTCCTGACGCAGACCGACGCGGCAATGACGCTGCCCGTCGGCATCGCCGGACGCGTCACGCAATACGAAATCAAGTGGGGCGTGATGAGCGCCGCCGGGGTCGTCGCCATGCTGCCCATCCTCGTCTTCGCCCTCGCCGTCCAACGCTACCTCGTGCGCGGGCTGTCGCTCGGAGCGGTCAAAGGCTGAAAAATTCGATGGGGAAACGGGTAAAGGGTTAAATGGGGAAACGGGTGAAGGAAAGAAAGCAATCATCTTAAACCCCTTCCCCGTTTCCCCATTTAACCTTTTACCCTTGCTGTTTTATGAACGTTCGTTTTGCAAATGTGTGTAAGCGTTTCGGCCAGTCGGTCGTCGTTGATGATTTGACGCTTCAGACGGAGGACGGCGAGTTTGTCGTGCTGCTCGGGCCGTCGGGGTGCGGGAAGACGACGACGTTGCGGATGCTGGCGGGACTCGAAGAGGTTTCGGCGGGCGACATCTTCATCGGCGCGGAGCGCGTCAACGACATCCCGACGCAGCGGCGCGACATCGCGATGGTCTTTCAAAGCTACGCTCTTTATCCGCACATGAGCGTCGCGGAAAACATCGCTTATCCGCTGCGCGTGCGGCGGACGAAACGCGACGAGATTGCGCGGCGCGTCGAACGCGTCTCGGCGATGCTGGAAATCAGAGCGTTGCTTGAGCGCAAGCCGCGCGATTTGTCGGGCGGCGAACGCCAGCGCGTCGCGCTCGCGCGGGCCGTTGTGCGCGAGCCGCGCGTCTATCTGATGGACGAACCGCTGTCGAACTTGGACGCCAAGCTGCGCGTCCAGATGCGCGGCGAGTTGAAACGCTTGCAGCACGAGTTGGGGACGACGACCGTCTACGTGACGCACGACCAGTCGGAGGCGATGACGCTGGCGCATCGCGTCGCGGTGATGCGCGGCGGGCGTCTGCAACAGTTCGACACGCCTTTGAATATCTACAATCGTCCGGCGAACCGTTTCGTCGCGGAGTTTGTCGGCAGCCCGCCGATGAATTTCATCGAGGGGAGAATTGACGCGGCGGGGCGCAGTTTTCGGAGTGGCGGGCTGGCGTTGCCTCTGCTAGAGTCGCAACTCTCAAGGCTCGCGGGCCGCGAGCGCGCCACGCTCGGCATCCGTCCCGAACACGTTCACGTCGAGACCGGGGAGCGCGCCGGAAGCTTCGCGGCGAGCGTCTATGTCGCGGAGTTGATGGGCAACGAGACGCTCGTCTTCTTGCGTCTCGGCGACGAAAAGATTATCGCGCGCGCGCCCGCAGACTTTCGCGCCGAACCCGAAACACGCGTCCACGCCCGTCTGGAAATGGACAGGGCCGACTTCTTCGACGCCGAATCCGGCGCGGCTCTCAGATAACCGAATCGCCGCGACAACCAAAGCAGCATTTAACAGGGATGGACACGATAAGGCTAAATGCAGAATGCGGAGTGCAGAATGCGGAATGAAGGACAAACTCTTGTTATTCATCACTCTGCATTCTACCTTCATCATTTCTTCAACTGCTCTGATCAACTCAAACTTAGGGGACTCCGATGAAACTGGCACTCAACGGCGCGACCACGATGAAGGCCGACTTGCAGACCGACATCAGGGCGGCGAGCGCGGCGGGCTTCGACTGTCTGGAAATCTGGGCGGCGAAACTCCGAAGGTTTCTCGCGTCGAACACGACCGCCGAACTCAAAGAACTGCTCGACGCGAGCGGCCTTGAGCCCTACAGCATCAATTCCATCGAGCGCATCACCTACCGGGACGAGAACGCGCGCGACGCGCTGCGGCAAGAGTGCGCGGAGTTGTGCCGCGTCGCGTCGGAGATCGGTTGCCCGTATGTCGTCGTCGTGCCGGGGCCGCTGCCGGAGGGCGAGAGCCGCGCGGGCGTCGTGGCGGAATCGGCGCGCGTGCTCGGAGAACTCGGGGAGCTTGCGGGCGAGCATGGCGTCGGGCTGGCGTTCGAGTTTTTGGGTCAGACGGATTGCAGCGTGCAGACTTTGGAGTTGGCCTCGGAGATCGTCGGACGGGTCGGGCGCGCAAACGTCGGGCTCGTGATAGATAGTTTTCACTTCTACGCGGGCGGCTCGACCATCGCGTCAATCGAAGCACTCGATGCCGGACGGCTCTTTATCTTTCACATCAACGACGCCGAAGACCTCCCGCGCGCCGAACTCGCAGACCGCCATCGCTTGCTGCCCGGTCTCGGCATCCTGCCGCTCAAAGAGATCGTCGGCGCGCTCCGCCGCACGGGTTACGACCGCGTCGCCAGCGTCGAGATTTTCCGTCCCGAATACTGGGAGCGCGACCCCGTCGAACTCGCGCGCGAGGCACACGCGGCTGTGTCCGGCGTCGTCAACGGCTGACCCGAAGCTGTTTGATGGATGACCGCGCGTGTGTTTGCCGTCAGCAGGGATGCTCCGGTGGTCGCTCGTTGAGGCTGCTGCTTGTCTCGAAACAGTTCCGAAGATTTCCGCATATATTTGAGAGACGGCTTCTTATCAGGAGGTGTTGAAATGAGACAAGGCATCTGCGCCGGACACGTTTGCGCAATCTCCCTGCTGCTCTTGTTGCTCGGCTTCCCGGCGAATACTCCGGCCCAAAGTCCCGCCCCGGCACAGACTCCGCTCCCGCCCGAGTTCGTCGCCGCGATGAAGGACGCGGAACAGGCTCTCACTTCCGAGATTTCGCGGAACCTGACGCCGATTCGAGAGGAGCGAGAGTGTCCGAAGCCGGACGTGTGTCTGCAATGGGAGAGAGGGCGCGTGCTGGTCGTCTATTGGACATCGAACAGTAGTTACGAAGAGTTTTACAAGGGCAAAGAGAATCAGTTTATCAATCTCGACGCGTACACATGGGTGACGGTCGTGCCCGAGTTGCGCAACCGTTGCAAAGCGTTGGGACTCTCCGGCGATGATTTGACGGCGAGGCTCAAACAACTGCTCGGCTTGCATCCCTTCCGCGAGAAAAGCCAGTTCGTCGAGATGTGGGTTGACCCGCGCGACATCTTTCGCCCGTGTCCCGACCCGGAAATCAGCGACCATGAGTGTGAGACGGACTTCTCGCGTTCGAGATACCTGTCAATCAGTCTGGACTACATCTACTGGTACACCGATATGCGCGACAAGTCCTACCTGCCCGACGGGCTTCCGTGGACGCGGCTCGGCTACACATACGACTGGGGGAATCCGTCGAATCATGTGGGCATGAGCGAGTTCGTCATCCCGACGGGCGCGCGTGTGAAGGTGCGGGAGATAAAAAAGACGGCGGACTATTGCCGTTAGAGAACGGGAAACTCGATGGACAAAATCAGCGTGGGAATCATCGGCGCGGGTTATATCGGCGGCGTGCACGCCGGAGTGCTCGGGCGCGACGAGCGCGTGCGCGTGGCTTCGGTCTATGACGTGGACGAAGCGCGGGCCGACGCGCTCGCGCGCTCGTCGGGCGCGGGCGTGGCGCGCAGCGTCGAGGAGTTGTTGGAGAGCGTCGCGGCGGTCTACCTGACGACGCCGAACACGCAGCACACCGCGCTCGCCATCAAAGCTGTGCGCGCGGGCAAGCACGTCTTTTGCGAGAAACCGATGGCGACGAGCGTCGCCGACGCGCGCGCGGTGCTCGACGCCGCGCGTGCCGGTCAGATGGTCTTTCAGGTCGGGCACAATCGCCGTTTCGCGCCCGTCTATGCGATGCTCAAGGCGTTGCTCGCGGAGAGCGCGCCGCATTCGGCGCACGTCAAGATGAATCGCGGCGAGTTGTTGAATCCCGCATGGGTCGGCGACGCGCGCGTCACGGGCGGCTTTCTCTACGAGACGACCATTCACATGTTCGACATGCTGCGTTATCTCTTCGGCGAAGTCGCCGAACTCACGGCCCACGGCTCACAGCACGAATACCCGGAAGTGGACAACTTCTCCGTGCTGCTCCGCTTCGAGAGCGGCATGCACGCGACGCTCGCCTCGTCTGCCGAAGCGAGTTGGCTCTTTCCCTTCGAGCGCGTCGAGGTCTTCTCAAGGCATCAAACTATTCTGACGCGCGAGATGGAAAGCCTCGTCACGAGCGGCGGTTTGGACGGGCGACACACGACGCATTCCATGCACCAACTCCCGAAGGAAGAGAAGTGGGGCTACGCGCAGGAAGACCGTGCCTTCGTTGATTCGATTATCGAGCACAAGCCCCCGCCCGTGACGGCGCACGACGGCTACAAGTCGGTCGAACTCGTTGACGCCTGTTATCGCTCCGTCAAAACGGGCGAGCGCATCATTTTTAAGTAAAAAGGCAATAGGCAAAAGTAACGGAAAGCCGGAAGACCGCTTCACTTGTACCTTCTTCACTTTTTCCTTTTGCCTTCTGCCTTATTTTTCCCTTTGCCTTTTTCCTTTTGCCTTCCGTAAGGTTTATCCTGTTCATCCTGTGAATCGTTGGCGTTCGAGGGGGATTGATGCCGGAGACAGAATCAGACCAGCACGGGGCGCAGACGCCCCGTTGGGCGAAGGTGATTGACCAGACGCTGTGCATCGGTTGTCACGCCTGCACGACCGCCTGCAAGTCGGAGAATCTCGTCCCGCTCTCGGTGACGCGGACTTACGTGAAGCACGTTGATGTCGGCGAGTTTCCGCAGGCGCGGCGCGCGCATCAGGTGACGCGCTGCAATCAATGCGCGGATGCGCCGTGCGTCACGGCCTGCCCGACGGCGGCGATGTACAAGCGGCGCGACGGCATCGTGGACTTCGCCAAGTCGGTCTGCATCGGCTGCAAGGCTTGCATGGCGGCGTGTCCCTACGACGCGATTTTCATCAACCCCGAAGACCACTCGGCGGAGAAGTGCAACTTCTGCGCGCACCGGATTGACATGGGACTCGAACCGGCGTGCGTCGTCGTCTGTCCGGTCGAGGCGATTCTCGTCGGCGACCTCGCCGACCCCGACGCAAAGGTCACGCAGATCGTCAACCGCGAACCCGTCAACGTGCGCCGACCCGAGAAGGACACCCAACCCAAACTCTTCTACAAGGGCGCGCATCAGGCGACGCTCGACCCGCTCGCCGCGCGTCGCCCGCAGGGCGGACTCTTCATGTGGAGCGAACAGAAGACGGGCGCGGAGGCGGTCGTCTCCGGTCATCCCGAATACGGCAACACGTCCGCCGCCGCGCTGCTCTCCTACGACGTGCCGCACGCGATTCCTTGGGACTGGCGCGTCAGCCTCTACACATGGACGAAGGGCATCGCGGCGGGCGCGTATCTCGTGCCCTTGCTGCTCGTCGTTTCTGGACTGCTCAAGATTGACGGCGCGCTCTGGCTCTGGGTCGCGCCCGTCGTGTCGGGAGCTTTCCTCGCCGCGACCGGCGGCCTGCTCATCTGGGACTTGGAACATCCCGAACGCTTCTACATGATTTTCACGCGCCCGCAATGGAAGAGTTGGCTCGTCAAGGGCGCGGTCATCATCACGGCTTACGCGCTCGTGCTCGCGCTCCATTTGCTGGCGAGCGCGCTCGGCAACCTGACGCTGCACCGCGCGCTGATGTTCGCGGGCGCGCCGCTCGCCGCCCTGACCGCCATCTACACCGCATATCTTTTCGCGCAGGCCAAAGCGCGCGACCTCTGGCAGAATCCGCTGCTGCCGCCGCACCTGCTCGTGCAAGCCTTGCTCGTCGGCGCAGCCGCGCTCGCGCCCGTGGCCTTCGCGCTTGAGCCTGTGTCGCTCGCGCCGCTCCTGTGGATACTCGGCGCGACGAGTCTCCTGCACCTGCTCTTGGTGTGGGGCGAAGTGACGCTCGCGCACCCGACCGCGCACGCGCGTCTCGCCGTCCGCGAGATGACGCGCGGCAGATACGTCGCATACTTCTGGGCCGGTCTGGGTCTGACTCTACTCGGAGCCTTCGCCCCCTTGCTCGGCCTCGCGGCTGTTCCATTAGCTTTGACTGGCTTGCTGCTCTACGAGCACGCATACGTGCAGGCGGGGCAGTCCGTGCCGCTGGCATGAGAGACGAAATATGAGACTGGACGAACTGAACAAACGTGTCAGCGTGGCGCGCAGGGAGACGGAGGCGCGGGGCGAGACTTTTTATCCGGGGCCGAGCCGGATTCACCTCGCGGCGTTTCCGCCGAAGGAGCGTTGGGACGATTGGGTGGAGTTGGATTCGCGCGCGTGGCCGAAGCGGGTGGAGCGTCGCTACATGCTCGTGCCGACGACCTGCTTCAACTGCGAATCGGCGTGCGGCCTGCTGGCTTACGTTGACCGTGAGAGTTTGCAGGTACAGAAGTTTGAAGGCAATCCGGAGCATCCCGGCTCGCGCGGGCGCAACTGCGCGAAGGGGCCCGCGACGCTCAATCAGATCACAGACCCCGACCGCATCCTCTATCCGCTGAAGCGAGCGGGCAAGCGCGGCGCGGGCGAGTGGGTGCGCGTCAGTTGGGACGAGGCTCTGGACGACATCGCGGCACGCATCCGCAAGGCGATTGTCGAGCGGCGGCATAACGAGATCATGTATCACGTCGGCAGGCCGGGCGAGGACGGTTTCACCGAGCGGATTCTGGCGGCGTGGGGCGTGGACGGGCACAACTCGCACACGAACGTCTGCTCGTCGAGCAGTCGCGCGGGCTATCAATACTGGATGGGCTTAGACCGCCCGAGCCCCGACCACGCGAACGCCGATGTCGTCTTTCTCATCAGTTCGCATTTGGAGGCCGGACACTATTTCAACCCGCACGCGCAGCGCGTGATGGAGGCCAAAGCGCGCGGCGCAAAGCTCATCGTCTTCGACACGCGCCTTTCAAACACCGCGACGCACGCCGATTTCTGGATCGCGCCCTATCCCGGCTCGGAGCCCGCGATTGTGCTCTCGATAGCGAATTATCTCATCGAGAACAAGCTCTACAATCGTGAGTTCGTCAGGCGTTGGTGGAACTGGGAAGAGTACATGGCGGTGGAGCGGCCCGAAACGGAGACGACGTTTGAGAACTTCGAGCGCGCGCTCAAGGAGCTTTACGGCGGCTACACGTTCGAGTACGCGGCGCAGGAATCGGGCGTCGAGGCGCGCGTCATCGAGGAGATTGCGCGGGTCGTCTCGCAGGCGGGGACGAAGTTTTCGAGTCACAACTGGCGTTCGGCGTCCGCCGGTAACAGCGGCGGCTGGCAGGTGACGCGGACGCTCTTTATGTTGAACGCGCTGCTCGGCGCGATTGCGACCGAGGGCGGAGTGTTCCCGAACGCTTGGAACAAGTTTGTGCCGAAGCCGATTCACACGCCGCCGCACCCGCAGACGTGGAACGAGTTGACGTGGCCGCGCGAGTACCCACTGGCGATGAACGAGTTGTCGTTTCTGCTGCCGCACTTTTTGAAGGAGGGGCGGGGCCGTGTGGATGTCTATTTCACGCGCGTCTATAACCCCGTGTGGACGAACCCCGACGGCTTCTCTTGGGTCGAGGCTTTGACGGACGAGAAGCTGTTCGGCTGCTACGTCGCGCTGACGCCGACGTGGAACGAGACGGCCTACTTCGCCGATTACATCCTGCCGATGGGTCACGGCTCGGAGCGGCACGACATTCATTCCTACGAGACGCACGACGCACAATGGCTCGGCTTCCGGCAGCCCGTCCTGCGTGCGGCGCGCGAGCGTCTGGGCGAGAAACTCGACGACACGCGCGCCGTCAATCCGGGCGAGGTCTGGGAGGAGAACGAGTTCTGGTTGGAGCTATCGTGGCGGATAGACGCGGACGGCACTTTAGGCATTCGCCAGTACGTCGAGTCGCGCGAGCGACCGGGCGAGCGTCTCGGCGTTGACGAGTATTACGGCTACATCTTTGAGCATTCCGTGCCGGGTCTGCCCGAACGGGCGGCGCGCGAGAACCTGACGCCGCTTGAGTTCATGCGTCGCTACGGCGCGTTCGAGGTGCGAAAAAAGGTCGGCGCGATTTATGAGGAGGTCGTGCCGGAGGAAGAACTGGAAGACACGCGCGCCGACCGCTTCGGACGTGTCTATACGCGGACGGCGAAGCCCCCGACGACGAACATCGTGCCCATCCCGACCATTGACCCCGACGCGGACGGGCGTCGTTTCGTCGGCGTGCAGGACGGCGCACAGGTGCGTCGCGGCTTTCCCACGCCGAGCGGTCGTCTCGAATTTTATTCGCGCACCCTCGCCGATTGGGGCTGGCACGAACACAGCCTCCCGACCTACATCAAGAGCCACGTTCATCCCGACAATCTCGACGAAGGGCAGACCGTCCTCATCTCGACCTTTCGCCTCCCGGTGCAGATTCACACGCGGAGCGCGAACGCCAAGTGGCTCGACGAAATCGCGCACACCAACCCGCTCTGGATACACACGCGCCACGCCGCGCGACTCGGCTTGCAGACGGGCGACCTCGTGCGCGTCGAGACGGAGATCGGTTATTTCGTCGTCAAGGCTTGGGTGACGGAGGGCATCCGTCCCGGTATCGTCGCGTGCAGTCATCACATGGGGCGTTGGAAGTTGAAGGACGCGGCGGGGCAGCGGCAGTTGATGGCGACCGTCAACCTCTCGCACGAGGGCGACGAGTGGGGCTTGCAGCGCGAGCGCGGCGTCGCGCCCTACGCGTCGAGCGATGCGGATACGCTGCGCATCTGGTGGACTGACGTGGGTGTCCATCAGAACCTGACTTTTCCGGTTCATCCCGACCCCGTTTCAGGCATGCATTGCTGGCATCAGGCCGTGCGCGTGCGCGCCGCTGACGCCGCCGATAAGTACGGCGACATCTCGGTTGATACGCAGAAGGCGCACGAGGTTTACCAAAAGTGGTTGAGCCGCACGCGTCCGGCTGACGCTTTCTCGCCCGACTCGACGCGCCGCCCCTACTGGTTGCTGCGCCCGCTCAAACCGGCGCGCGAGTTTTATCGTCTGCCGGACGAGCGGGAACTCTTGAGCGTCGAGTGATGGAACTCTTTCGCGCGCTCGCCGTCATCGCCGAGCCTCCGGTCGGAGAGGCCGCGCCGGTCGCCGCCGCGCTCGAACTCGGCGCGCTCCCTCCGGCGAGCGCATACACGGAACTCTTCGCCTTTCAACTCTACCCGTATGCATCCGTCTATCTCGGCGCGGAGGGGATGCTCGGCGGCGCGGCGCGCGACCTGATCGCGGGCTTCTGGCGCGCGCTCAAGCAGACGCCTCCCGCCGAACCCGACTACCTGCCCGTCATGCTCGCGCTCTACGCGCACCTCTGCGAACTCGAAGACACAGCGCAGGACGAAACGATGCGTGCCGGTTGGCGACATGCGCGGCGCGCTTTTCTCTGGGAGCATCTTTTGAGTTGGCTGCCCGTCTATCTGGAAAAGCTCTCGGAGCTTGCGCCGCCCTTCTATCAAAAGTGGGGCGAACTTCTCCGGCGCGCGCTGCTGCGAGAGGCCGCAGCGACGGGCGGACAGGACACGCTTTCGCTCCACCTGCGCGAATCCGCCGGACTCTCCGACCCGCGCGCCAATGGGCTCGAACCTTTTCTGCAAACGCTTCTGAGTCCCGCGCGCAGCGGCATGATTCTCACGCGCGCGGATTTGACGCGCGCCGCGCGCACGCTCAATCTCGGCACGCGCATCGGCGAACGCCTCTATATCATCAAGGCTCTGTTCGGTCAGGATGCCG
The DNA here is from genome assembly GCA_035537095.1 of Pyrinomonadaceae bacterium. Taxonomy (GTDB): domain Bacteria; phylum Acidobacteriota; class Blastocatellia; order Pyrinomonadales; family Pyrinomonadaceae; genus DASWNP01. The sequence goes on along the minus strand of DATLMV010000044.1, from coordinate 28,591 downwards.
CGCAGTTGCTCGAATGGCTGGCGCAAGAGGCGACGCGCTGGGCCGGGCGTCATCGCTCGCAACACGCCGCGCTCAGTCAAATTTCACAAGCATGGACGACGAAAGCCGAAGCCTCCGCCGCGCTCCTGCGGGAACTCAAACTGACGGCGCAGGACGTTGCATAGTCGGGATAATCGAAGATGAAGCGAGCTACCTTTCTGGCATGGTGCGTGCACTTCTACACGGCGACGGGGTTGATAATCGCGGCGTTGATGGCGGTGTTGATCGTGCGGGGCGGCGACGAAGCGTTTCGCACGGCGTTCCTGTTGATGCTCGTCGCGACGTTTATTGATTCGACGGACGGATGGCTGGCGCGACGCGCGCGCGTCAAGCAGGTCGTGCCGAGTTTCGACGGCAGCACGCTCGACAACCTGATAGATTTTCAGACCTACACGTCTCTGCCGCTGCTGCTCGTCTGGCGCGCGGGCCTACTGCCCGGCGCGTACGCGTGGTGGCTGCTCCTGCCCCTGCTCGCCAGCGGCTACGGCTTCTCGCAGACGAAGGCCAAGACCGACGACGGTTTCTTTCTCGGCTTTCCTTCCTACTGGAACGTCGTCGCTTTCTATCTCTACTACCTGCAACCGCCCGTGCCGGTTTCGCTCGCGCTCATCATCTCGCTCTCCGTCCTGACCTTCATCCCCGCGCGCTACCTCTACCCCTCGCAACGCGCGCCCTTCAATCGTCTCACCATCGTGCTCGCCTCCCTCTGGGGCGTGCTAGTCCTCCTGCTCATCCTTCGCCGCAACGAAAACGAAAGACTGCTCACGCTCGTCTCCCTCGTCTTTCCCATCTACTACCTGCTCATGTCTTGGGCGTTGACGATAAGAAGGAGAGGTTAGAAAAGAGGTTAGATGCCGGATGTTGGATGTTAGGAAAAACTGAAGCCTGACTTGTCTTTATCCAACATCTAACATCCGACATCCAACCTCTCTCTTTTCACTTTCCGTCCTCGACGTTGAGTTTTATCTCCGTGCCGTTGCAGCGGATTTCGGGGACGTACATGGCGTAGCCGAGCATGGGCAGGGCGTGGAATTGACCGGGCGCTTCGGCGCGGAAGTCGTAGCGAATCTCCCAGACGCCTTCGGGCAGGCGGTCGAGAAAGAGCGCGACTTTGCGGTCGCGCAGTTCTTGATAAATCCAGCGCGTGCGGCTCGTGTAGTTGTCGTCGGCGGCGTTGGTCGGCGCGATGCGTTTCCCGCCGCGCACGGGAGCGGCGCGCGTCTCGGTGTTGGCTGTCGTATTGGCTGTCGTCGTCGTGGCGTTCGCGCCTGTGAACTTGCGCTCGACCGCGCCCGACTTTAGCTCGCGCGCGTAGAGTGGTTCGCCGCTGCGAATCTGGACGGCTTCGAGACCGGCGGGCTTGAGGTCTTCAAAGACGAGATACTCGTAGTTGTTCTTGACCTCAATCGTGATCACGGCCTCGACGCGCTGGCCGCTCTCGACCGTCTCGCCGTCGCCCAATGGCACGCGGTCATAGACCGTGCCTTTGAGCAGCGTCGGGCGGCTAACGAGTTTGTAATATTGACGGCGGACGAAGATTTCGTTGCCCTCCTGCTTGATCGGTTCTTCAAGACTGAAGAACTGCGCCTCGGCAGAGAAATAGACGGGACTCATGCCGCCCGTGCGCCGGATGCGGATGTCGTTTGCGCCGTCGCGGACGAGAGCGCGGTCAACTTGAAAACGACTCGGAGCGTTGAGCGCATCCGCCGCCGTCAGCTTTTGCGTCGTGACGGTCTGGCCGTTGACGAGCACTTCATACGACAGATCGGGACGCAGTTCGCCGCTCGTGCGGAGATATTCGTTGAGCGTGAGGACGGCGATGGCCGTGTCGCGCGTGTTGCTCCATTGCGCGCCGCGACGATTCTTGATGAGCCAGTTGGTGACGGGCTCGATCAGTTTGTTCTGCGGGTCAATGGCGAGGAGCGCGCGCAGGGCGAAGGATGTCGCCTCGACGCCGCCGTCCGACCAGCGATAGTAGATGCCGTCTTCGCCCCAATGCGCCGTCGAGATGACGGCGGCGTTCGCGTCCCGCGCGCCCTCTCGCACGACGGAAGTGTCGGGCGCGTTGTCAATCTTGACGCCGTTTTCGAGATTGCGGACGAGCGCCAGCGCGCGTTCGCGCGCACCGTAATAGTGCGCGCTCAGGGCGACGAGGGCGCGCGTGTAGGCGTTCAAGCGGTCGCGGTTCGTCCAGAGATTATCGAGAGCCTTCTGCTGAAACTCTCCGACCTCTGCGCGCCGCGACGAAGCGTGATGAACGGCGAGCGCGTGCAGCATCCATGCCTGCAAGTCGGGACTCGTCTCGGCTTCGACAATCTCCTTATCGAGATAGCTGACGGCGCGTTCCAGAACTTCGGGCCTGATTTCAACGCCCGCATCGCGCGCGAGCGTCATGCCCCAGACGACGTAAGCCGACATGAAGTGGTCGCTCTCGCCCTCCTTCCACCAACCCCAACCGCCGTCCGCGTGTTGAAAATCGTAGAGACGGCTGAGGCCCTGTTTCGTCATCTCGTCGAGGCGACGGAGGTCTCGCTTGCCGTCCGGATGGGTCGCGGCGGCGTGCTCCTGTTCGATGCCGCCGAAGATTTTGCCCGCCACGGCTTCGGGCGGGAGTCCCAACTCCTTGAGCGTCTTGGCGGTGATGACGGCGGGGAGAAAACGGCTCATCGTCTGCTCGGTGCAGCCGTAGGGGAAGTCAATCAGGTAGGGCAGGGCGTCGAGCATGGTGACGGCCATCGAGGGCGCGACCTGCACGGCGAGCGTCGTCGTCTCGGCGCGACGCTCGCGCGGGATGTCCAGTTTGACGGCGACCTCCGCGCCGCGCATCTTGCCGGACTGTGAGACGAACTTCTCCATCCCGTGCTCGAAGACGCTGTAGCTGCGCTCCATCGCGTCGGCGTGGCTCGCGCCGCGCGCCTCGACGCGCAACTTCGCCTCGCCCGCTTGCTCCACCGAGACGAGCCAGTCAACGCGCGTCTCGCCGCCCGGCGCGACCGCGAGCGACGGCGATGCGCCGTCGCGCACCTTGCCGTCAAAGAGCATTCCGGCGACCGTCAAGCCCTCCGCCGCGAGCTTTGGCGCGACGCGCATCTCCGCGTCCGTGTTGTTGTTGACGACCGCCGAGACCGTCACTTTGTCGCCGACGACGAAGAAGCGCGGGGCTTGGAGGCGCACGATGAGCGGCTGCTTGGTGCGCGTCGAGGTGTTGGCGACGCCGAACTGGTTCCCGCTCGAAGCGACGCGCGCGGTCGCCTGCCAGCCCGTCAGCGAGTCGGGATATTTGATCTTGACGGTCGCACGGCCCTCGGCGTCGGTCGTCACGTCGGGCTGCCAGAAGACGGTCGAGCGGAAATCGCTCCGCACCTGCACGGCTGGCTCTGGCGCGACCGACGCACTCGCCGGAGGCGGCGCATCCGCCGCGCGCGCGAGGATGGAAAAGTTGGCGGAGTCGCGCCCGTTCACGGGCAGACTCGTAATCTCGTCAACGCGTACAACGTCGTCTTCGCGCGCCGACTTGTATGCGCGCATCTCCTCTTTCGCTCCCGCCATATTCGGCTTGGCTGAAGGGCTTTGCAGTCCGGCAAGGATTTGCAGGCGCGAGAAGGGCGTGTCCTGCTCGCGCGCCTGATCTTCGGCGGCGCGCAGCACGCGCTCGTCAATCAACTGCTTCTCCGCGCCCTCGACGAAACGCGCGTAAGCTCGCTGCTGAAACGTGCTCTGCGTCTGGACGTGCTGCGCGCGCTTGTTGCCGTAGTAGAACTGGCGCGGGTCGGCGGCGTAGCCGCGCTGGATGTAGAAGACCGACTCGTCAATCAAACCGAGCGCGACCTCCGCCGCGATGGCCTTGCCGTCAACGTCGCGCGTCGTGACGGTCAGCGTGCCCTCTTCGCGCGGCTGGTACTGCTCGCGGTCGGCCTTCAGTTCGACGTTCAAAAACTGTCTGACGGGAGGGACGATGACCTGCTTCGTGTCAACGGAGATCTGGCTGTCGTTGACGAGCGCGGCGTGCAGGAAGATGTTCGGGACGTGTCGTTCTTCGACGGGCAACTCGATGAGTTTCGCCGTGCCCGTCAGATGCACGAGACGATAGCTGTAGAGGTCTTCGCCCTCGACGCTGAACAGCACGTAGCGGTCGTTCGTCGGGACGCTCAACATTAAGCGCGCCGTCTCGCCCGCGCGGAAAGTATCGCGGTCTACGATGATCTCGACGCCGCCCTGACGGTAGCCCGTCTCGGTCGTCGCGTTGGTGGCAACCCACACGGTCGTCTCCGCGCGGATAGCTTGCGCGCCCTTGTCGGGGCTCGTCCAAGAGAGGCGGTAGAAGCCCTCGCGCTCCGGCTTGAAACGAAACTCGGCTGCGCCCGCGTCGTCTGTCTTGACGGTCTGCGTCAGGATGTCGTCGTACTCGTAGCCGCGAAACTTGAGACGCCAGCCCGTGCGCGCGCCCGCCTTCGGCGCGGGCGGAAACATGCCGTGCCGTGCGCGCAGGAGGCGCAGTTCTTCGCCCTTGACCTCGCGCCCCTGCGGGTCAATCCAGATTTCGTACCAGTAGTCGCGCGTCACCTTCAACTGCCCTTCGGCGACGACCGGCTGATTGTTGGCGTCGAGCGCCTTGATGTCGAGTTTGACCGTATCCTGCGGGCGATAGAGATTGTGCTCGGCGCGCGGATAGACGTAGTAACGCTGGCGCGTGACGCGCACCGTCTCGTTGGCGGTGATCTCGCGCCGCGACGCATCGGTGACGCGCGCCTCGATGCGATACTCGAAATCCTGACCCGCGCTGCGCGGCGTCTCGAAGTTCAGAGACGCACGGCCCTCGGCGTCGAGCTTCAGCGTCTCGCGTTTGATAATCTGCCCGCCGCCGCCGTAGTAGCGGCGCATCCGCTCCGAGTCGTCGTAGTACCAAGAGTAGTCGCGCTCCGGTTGCCACCAATGATAGAAGGGGTTCTGATAGACGAGGACTTCGACCGTGCCGCCGCCGACCGGCCCGCCGTAGTAATAAGCGGCTTCGAGTTTGACTTCGACGCGCTCGCCGAGCCGGAACGCTTTGCGCTTGCCGTCAACTTCGGGCGTGCTGATTTTAACTTTGAACTCCGGCAGCTTGTACTCTTCGAGACGAAAGAGCGTCGCGCCGCCGATGTGCTGCTGGCGTCCGGCGTTCCAGAACGTGACGCGATACTCGCCGAGCGGCATCGCCTCCGTCAGTTCGAGCGTCCCCCACGCGCTGCCGAACGTGTTCAAGACAGCCTTGCCTTCATGCACCTTCGTGCCGCGCGGGTCGGCGATTTCAAACTCGACAGTCTGCTGCGCCGGAGTCGAATACGTGCCCGCCTCGTAGCGGCGCGCGATGAACTTCCATTGCATCGTCTCGCGCGGGCGATAGGCGGGACGATCCGTGAAGGCGTAGATGCGCCACGCCTGAGCGTCCGTGTGATGATACGAAGTGTAGCCGTTGCTGAACGCCTGTCGGCCCTGCTGCTCCGCGCTGGCGAACATCTCCGAACCGTGCTCTTTCTCCGGTAAATCGAAGACGGCGATGCCGTCCGCGTTCGTCACGCCGGACTTCTCCCACCAGACCCACACGCTGTTCTGGTACATCCTCTGCCAGACCTTGACGCTCGCCTCCGCGATGGGCGCGCCCGTCTGCGCGTTGCAGAAATAGACGAGCGCACGCTTGCCCGACGACTTCAGGACGAGCGCGGCATCCGTCACGAGAATCACTTCACGCGCGCGCACGCCGCTCTCGGTCGTCGCTTCCAGAAGGTACGCGCCGACGGGCAGTTTGCCCTCGATGCGCGCCAACTCCTGCGCCGGAGTGTGGTCGCCTTTGTCTCCCGTCTCCTTCGTCCAAGCGCGCACGCGCTGTCCGGCGGGCGGCCTGATGGCCTGTATCCAAGATTGGTCTGCGTCCTTGCTCTCGAAACGCACGTCGCGCGGAAGGTTGAGCGGATAGAGCGCGAAGTTGATGCGCCGGACGTTGCGCCAGTTGACATGAAACTGTATCTCGGAGTCGGGCAGAAAGACGTTCGAGACGCCGACGTTGAGCGTCGGCTTCGTCAGATTTTCTACCTGCTGCTGCGCCGTATCGTAGTAGCGCGTCTCGCCCTTGCGGTGCTCCGCGAGCAGGCGACGATACAACGCGACCGCCTTCACGAAGTCCGGCTCGAACGTCCATTGACCATCCTCCGACGCGCGCGCGCGACCGTAGTTCGACAACCACTCGGCGTAGAAGTGGAGCGCATCGTCGTACCACTCGCTCGCCTTGCCCGTCTTGAGCGCGGCCTCAAACTCCTCCTCGGCGCGCGCGCGCATCTCGCCGTCGCCCTGCTGCCGCAAGGTCATCGCCAGCAGATAATGCGCGTGCGCTTGGTCTTCGCGGCTGCGCGTGATCTTGAGCGCGTTCTCAAGGACATCCATCGGCAGGGTGTTGCCGTGGTAGCCGTAGTAGTAATAATCCTCGACGCGGGGCGGGCGGGCGACCGTCCAGACGATCTTGAGATAACGCGTGCGCGCCGCTTCGATGTCGCGCGCCCCGGCCCACCACTCCAACGCCTCCTTGTAGTGCGGCCAAGCCGTGCCCCACGCGCGCACTTCGCGCCGCGTCCACCAGAAATCACCGAGCGACTCGTGCGCCTCGGCCCACACCCGGTCGCGCTTGCCCGCGCGCTCGCTCTCGCGAATCAACTCTTCGAGTTCCGCACGCGCGCGTTCGTGCTTGGTCGTGTCGGCGGTTTCGGTCGCGGCCTGCGCGCGCCAGAGCGTATCGGCGAGACGAAAATCAACCCATCGCGCATCGTCCGCCGGAATTTCCAGAGCGTCGGCGCGCTCGTACAACTCGCGCGCGCGCGCATACGAGGATTCGGCGTAGAAACGCTCGGCTTCGGTCTTGAGTTTTTCGTACTCGCCCTGTTGCGCGGCTGCGAGCGCGAGGGGCGCGAGCAGCAGAAGAATGAGCGGCAGGATGGACGCTTTAAGTGGTTTCATAGAATTGAGGAACAGTCTCTTTCGATCTCGGAAGGCTTCACGGAAGACGGCGACGACCGCCGGAGCGGACGCCCGCCGCACGCAACCGTTTCGACTCTGATGACGCCGCGCCGCCGGAAGGTTGACCGCGCTGCCTAAACTTAACTTAACGCCGCCCCGTGCGCGTGCGTGACGGATATTTCCTTTAGACAAAGCGCACGCGCGTGCGGGCGCATTAAATCACACACGCTTGAAGAACGCCGGAGAGACGAAAGCTTGCAGCCCGAACTTCGCCGTCACAAAAACGGCGCGAGCGTAATCCTCAGGACAGAGCCTGTTTTGAGAACGCGGATGCGCGGCACACACCCGCAGGAGTCCGTGCTCGATAACGCGCCGCGCCGTCAATGTGGATAGCCACAGGCGCGGCGCGTTGCGGCATGCTACTCGCTATGTCAGCCTCAGTCTCGCGCGCGCGTCGAAAGCGGGCGATAATCTCCCGCGTGTGCCGCACCGTTGCCCGCCGCGAAAGAGAAAAGGCAAAGGCAAAAGGCAAAAGATAAAGGGCAGACTTTTGTTGATTGCTGCTGCGTCACGTTCGGGCGCATAAAAATTTTGGAGACAACTCTTGACGCTCGTGTTAGTTTTAGCACGCACACAAACCGCTGCACCGGAGCGCCCGCAAAGGCGCATCGCGCACGTCTCGCGGCCAAAGTTTTCTCGCCGCGCATCAAAGGGAGATCGAAGGCTCGTCGGGTCGCGCTTGCGAGCGATAGCAGGAGGTTCCGGTAGTTCGTCTACACAGATGTTCCCCCGTGTCCGTCTCACAATCCGTCTGCTGCTCCTCGTGCTCGCCTGCACGCTTGCCGGGGCTTGCCTGCGCCCCGCGCCGCTCGAAGCGCACGCCGGACGCGCGCCCTCTCAGCCGCCATCCACTACAACGACACGCGACGCGCACGTCTGGAACGACGCGGACGCCGACGGGCTCCCCGACCGCATCGAGTTGCACACGCACGGCGACCGCGAAAGTTTCCGTCGCTGGTTCGTGAGCATCGCCGAGATGCAGTTCTACCAGCAGAGCGAATCATGGAACGCGGAGCAGCGAGACTGTGCGGGACTCGTGCGCTTCGCTTGGCGCGAGGCTCTGCGCCCGCACGACCGCCGCTGGTTTCAGAAGATGGGCGCGGGCTACGAGCAGTTCGCGCCCGACGTGCGCGCATACAATCTCGAACGCAGCCCCGTCGGCGAAAAACTCTTCCGCACGCGCTCCGGCGCGTTTCGTGAGACAGACCTGCGCGATGCCACCTTCTCCGACTTCGCCGACGCGCGCACGCTCAAGGAGTTCAACTCGACCTTCGTCAGCCGCGACCGCAGGCAGGCCGAGGCGGGCGACCTGCTCTTTTTCTATCAACCGTGGGCGCAGAAGTATCCCTTCCACGTCATGATTTATCTCGGCGCGGCGCGCGCACAAAACGAAGGGGCCGACGATTGGGTGGTCTATCACACGGGCACGGTGGCCGATGGCGCAGGCACGATCAAAAAAGTTCGCCTCGCCGTGCTCGACCAACATCCCGACCGTCGCTGGCGTCCCCTTGAGCGCAACCGCAACTTTCTCGGATTCTACCGGCTCAAGATGCTCGAATGAACAACAGATGTCGGATGTTAGATGTCAGATGTTAGAAAGAGGCGAAAAGCGGAAGGAGAGTCTTCCATCTTCCTGCTTCTTCCAACATCTAACATCTAACATCTGCTTTGAGGCTTCGTTATGAATCGTCGAAACGTTCTCCTGACCGTCGCCTGTTATGCGGGCGTGATTCTTCTGGCGCTCGGTTTCTCCGTGTTGCGCGTGCGGACGCAGAACCGCTTCGCCTTGCAGAGCGCGCCCGACACGCTCTCCGAGTACCCGCAGGCCGAACGCCACCCGCCCGCCGAGAACGCCAAGCCCTTCTTCTCGCTCGTCACCAATCGCACGTACGGGACGACCGACCGCGCGCGCGTCTGGGTGAATTATCGCGGCGTCGAACAACTCGACTTCCGCGTCTATAAGGTCAAAGACCCGTTGAAGTTTTTCAAGCAACTCGACAACCCGCATCAGGTCGGCGAAGACGAAGAGGCGGCGGAAGTCGCCAAGATGATCAAACGCCAGCCGACGTTTTTGGAGAAACTCCGCGCCTTCAAAAATTCCGTCTACGGCGCGATTAAAACCTACGTCCGCTCGCAACTTCAGAATCAATCGCGCAAGGGTTTTAACCAGAAGTTTCGCCGCCCCGACGAAGACGCCGTCGCGGAGAGCAACCGCACGCCGTTGAACGTCGCCGACTATGCGCGCGTGCCTTTGTTGAATCCCGATCAGATGGTGAGCAGTTGGCGCGAGAAGTTGCCGCCGCTCGAAGACGTGTACGACCGCCGGATGATCTCGCTCGGCAAACGCGAGGCGGGCGTCTATCTGGTCGAAGCGGTCAACGGCGACCTGCGCGCCTACGGCGTCACCATCGTCACCGACCTGACGACGATTCAGAAGACCTCGCGCGACGGGCAGATGCTCGTCTATGCGGTCGAGAGACGAACGGGCCAGCCGCGCGGCGGCGTGCGCGTCGAAATCGTGCGCGGCGCGGAGAGCTTGCAGGGCGGCGTCACGGACAAGCAGGGCTTGTTGAGAATCACGCTGGACAAGAAGAAGGCCGCCGCTCTCGATGCGAAGCAGGCGGAAGCGGCGGCGGGCGACGCGGAAGCGGGCGCGGGCGAAGAGGGCGCGGAGGCAGCGGAAGAATCGAGCGAGCCGGTCAACGATTCCTATCTCGTGCTGGCGAGCGAGGGCGAGAACTTCGCCGTCTCCGATCTCGACTCGTTCTATTTCAGCGGGGGCGAAGGCGAGGGCGAGTTTGCGGAGGAGGGCGAAGGCGAAGGCGGGAGCGACGAGACGCTGACCAGTTATATCTACACCGACCGCCCCGTCTATCGTCCCGAACAGAAGGTCTATTTCAAAGGCATCCTGCGCCGCCTGACGGAGAACGGCTACCGCCTGCTGCCGGGCAAGACAATCAGCGTGACGGTTGACGACCCGAACAGCGGACGCCTCTTCGAGCAGGAGTTGAAGCTCTCTTCGCGCGGCACGTTCGGCGGCGAACTCGATCTGCCGGAAGAAGCCGCGCTCGGCACATACAACATCACGGCGCAAGTCGGCGAGACGACGGCGACCGGATATTTCGACGTGCAGGAGTATAAGAAACCCGAATACAAGGTGAGCGTCGGCGTCCCGCAACGCTACGTCAACGCGGGCGAGACGACGAAGTTCACCGTCTCGGCCAAGTATTTCTTCGGCGCGCCGGTCACGCGCGCGGGCGTGAAGTATTACGTCTATCGTTCGCGTTACTACGGCTGGTGGCGCGGCGAGGGCGAGGACGAGGAGTTGGCCGACGAGTTCGGCGAAGACCCCTCGGCGGAGGAAGGCGAGGGCGGCGAGGGCGGTTACGGCTACGGCGACCAGTTGGTGCAGGAGGGCGAAGGCAAACTCGACGCGCAGGGCCGCCTCGAAATCCCGTTCAACGTTGCGCCGCCCGACGCCAAAGAGTTGTACGATTCGACCTATCGCATAGACGTGCAGGTGACGGACGCCGCGCGCCGCACGATGGACGGCAGCGCGAGCTTCATCGGCGTGCGCGCGAACACCGTCGCAACCGCGCAGCCTGAACGCTTCGTCTATTACCAGAACGACACGGCGAAGATTCTCGTCCGCGCGGGCGACCGCGAAGGCAGGCCCGTGCAGACGCGCGTTAAGCTGACGTTCGTCGAACGTCGCTGGGAGAAGGTGGCGCGCAAGGACGACTTCGGGCAGGAGTATCCGGGCTACGACATGAAGGAGAAAGAACTCTCCGCCGCCACGGTCGAGACCAACGCGCAGGGCGAAGCCTCTTACGATTACCGCGTGCAGATACCGGGGAGCGTCCACATCAAGACGACCGTCGAGGAGCGCGGCAAGCAGGTCACGTCCGAAGGCGGCTCCATCTGGGTCGCCGACCGCGAGAATCAATGGACTGACCTCTCCTATCAGGGCGAGGAGACAATCAAACTCGTGCCCGATAAGAAATCCTACCGCGTCGGCGAGACGGCGCACGTCCTCGCCCTGCTGCCGACGGATAAAGCGCACCTGCTCGTGACGACCGAACTGATGAACGTCCTGACCGTCCGCCAAGTCGAGTCCGTCGGTCGCACGGTCGTGATTGACGTGCCCATCGAGGCGCGCTATGCGCCGAACGTCTTTCTCAACGTCACATACGTGCGCAACAGCGACATGTACACGCAAGACCAGATGCTCGTCGTGCCCGCGCGCGATAAGCTGCTGAACCTGCAAATCATCCCCGACAAGAAGGAGTACAAACCGCGCGACCCCGCCTCTTACACCATCCTCGCGCGCAACATGGACGGCTCTCCGGCGGCGGGCGCGGAGGTGAGCCTCGGCGTCGTTGACGAGTCCATCTACAGCATCGCCGGAGAGAGCGTCACAGACATCCGCCGCCACTTCTACGGTCGCCGCTACAACGAAGTGACGACCAGTTTTTCCGTCAACTACACCTTCACCGGCTACGCCGGTAAGAAGCCCATGCAACTGGCCGCGAACCGCCGCGCCTTCCAACTCGCGGACTTCAAGAACGATGCGGAGTTCGTCAATCCGAAGATACGCAAGATTTTCAAAGACACGGCCTTCTGGCAGTCAAACGTCGTCACGGGCGCGGACGGCAAGGCGAGCGTCAAAGTTGACCTGCCCGACAACCTGACGACGTGGCGCGCGACGGCCCGCGCCGTCACCGCCGACACGCGCGTCGGCGTCGCGGTTGAAAAGGTGCTCGCGCGTAAAGACGTTATCCTGCGTCTCGCCATGCCGCGCTTCCTCACCGAAGGCGACACCGTGACGCTCTCCGGCATCGTGCACAACTATCTCAAACAGGATAAGACGACGAAGATAACGATTGATGTCGGCGGCGGCGCGCGCCTGCTCGACCCGCCCGCGCAGACCGTCCAGATTCCCAGTCAGGGCGAACACCGCGTCAACTGGCGCGTCGCCGCGCCGCACACGGGCGAACTGACGATTCTCGCCAAAGCCTTGACCGACACGGAATCCGACGCCGTCGAGATGGGTTTGGAAGTCGTGCCGCGCGGTCTGCGGCGGGTGCACGCCGAATCGGTCGCCGTCTCGGAAAACGACGCCGAGCAGAGCTATACCTTCAAGTTGCCCGCCAACGCCGAGCAGTATTCGCGCCGCCTGCGCATCGAAGTCGCGCCCTCCATCGCGGGCACGCTCTTCGGCGCGCTCGACTACCTGACCGGCTACCCCTACGGCTGCACGGAGCAGACGATGTCGCAGTTTCTCCCGACCGTCATCGTCGCGCAGACGCTCAAAGAGGTGCAGTCCGCTTCCATCAAAGACTCGAACAACATCGAGCGCAAAGTGCGACGGGGCTTGCGCCGTCTCTACGGTTTCCAACACGAGGACGGCGGTTGGGGCTGGTGGAAAAACGATGCTACCGACCCCTTCATGTCGGCCTACGTCGTGGACGGTTTGACGCTCGCCCGTCGCGCCGGTTACGAAGTTGACGAGGCGCGTCTCGAACGGGGACGCGAAAAACTCCGCGCGATGATTGATTCCGGCAAGACCGACGAGGGCGCGGACATTGATTTGGAAACGCGCGCCTACATGATCTACGCGCTGGCGACGAGCGGCGCGGGCGAAGCGCGCTACACCGACGATCTCTTCAACAAACGCGGCAACCTTCAACCCTACGGTCGCTCGCTGCTCGCGCTCGCGCTCTCCACGCTCGGCGACGCGAAGCGCGCACAAGTGGTCGCCGCCGAAATCGAACGCACCGTCTCGTCCGACGCGCGCGGCGCGCATTGGCCGTCAAACCGCAAGACGCATTACGGCACAACCGAGTCCAACGAAGTGGAAGCGACCGCGCTCTCGCTCAAGGCTCTGGCGCGCATCTCTCCGCAGAGCGCGCTGATGCCGCAGGCGGCGCGCTGGCTCGTCCTCAGCCGCAAGCACGGCAACTACTGGTACTCGACCAAAGACACGGCCTTCGCCATCTTCGGCCTGACCGACTATCTCAAGGCGAGCTCCGAATTGTCGCCCGATTATTCGCTCGAAGTTTACCTGAACGGCGAACAGGTGCTCGCCAAGCAGATGACCGCCGCCGATGCCACCTCCGCGCCGTCCATCGTTATCCAGCGCAAGGGAACGGAAGTCGGCGGCGCGAGCGAAATCCGCATCGTCAAACACGGCGCGGGGCTGCTCTATCTCTCGACGACGCTCACGCACTACACGAACGAAGAACAGGTCGCCGCGCAAGGCTCGCCGCAGTTGCGCGTGACGCGCGAATACCTGCGCCTGCGCGTCGTCGAAGACGACAAGGGCACGCCCACCTGGAAGACCGAACCCCTTTCGGGCGAACTCCGCTCGGGCGACACCATCGTCTCGCGTCTCAAAGTCGAGGGCCAGCAGGCGAGTTACCTGTTGATTGAAGACCCGATTCCGGCGGGCTGCGAACAGGTCGCGGAGGTGAGCGGCATCAGTCTCGACTACGACGCGAGCGGGTGGAGCGATTGGTACAGCGCGCGCGAGTTCCGCGACCAGAAGGCCGCCTTCTTCGTCAACCACTTCGACGGCAACGCCGTCTTCCAATACGCGATGCGCGTGCAAGTGCCCGGCGAGTTTCGCATCGCGCCCGCGCGCGTCGAGCAGATGTACCAGCCGACCGTTCAGGCCAACACGGCGGGCGGCGCGCTGACGATTTTAGACAACAAGTGAGACCGCGTTTGAGTGTGTAAGGAGTGAAAGATGTTTAAGAACGCATTGACGGCCATCGGCACGGCGGCGCGCGAACTGCTCGGCAACAGGAGCGCGCTCGCCCTCTTCCATCTGCTCTACGCGGGCTTGCTCGCCTCGCTCTATCTCTTCTTCTCGACCAAAGAGGCGACCCTCCCGCAGCTTGTCCTGACGGGCTTGCTCGCGCTCGCCGCGCCGCTCCTGTTCTTCATCCTGCAAGCCGCGTGCGTCGGCTACGCGGGGACAGACGCGGGCGCGGGCGCGTTGCTCCGGCGCGCGCTCCGCGACTTCTGGAAACTGATCCTCGTCAGCCTCCCGCTCGTCGCGCTCGCCGTCCTCGTCTTCTATCTCATCAACAAACTACAGGTGCGCTTCCCCGTGCCCGAAGCAGCCGACGCGACGCGCGCATACGCGCCCTACCCGCAGACGCCGCCCCCGCCGCCCCTGCGCTGGCAGACGTTCATCTTCGCCGCGCTCAAACTCCTCTTGCTCGGCATCCTTGTCCCGCTCGCGGGCGTCCATCTCTGGATTGCGACGGCGCGCGAAGGCTTCAAAGCGACGTTCAGAAACTTCTTCCGCACAATCGCCCGCGCCTTCTCCGCGCCCTCGGTCTTCATCTACACAGTCGGCTTCGTCGTCTTCGCCCTCATGCCCTACTTCCTCATCTACACGCGCACCGGCACGTCGAACGGCTGGCTCGAACTCGCCATCTTCGGCCTCCGTCTCGCGCTCGCCTTCGTCTTCACCCTCTGGGGCTGGACGATCACCCTCGGCGCGCTCACCCGAATCTCCCTCGACGCCGGAACGCATCTCGCTTCCGCAGCGACGACGACGACAAATGATGACGCGACGACAAACGCCGCCGCCGCCGCGACGACCACTCGTGCCGCGACGCACGACGCCGCGACGCCCGACGCGCACACGCCGCCCGCGCCGAACGCCGGAGCGCAGGCATAAACTTTCATATAGCAATTCCTTCATGAAGCAACGATGAGACGAGTACGCGAATCCGCGCAGCGCATCTTGACGGAAGCGCGCCGCGCGCGCGCCCGTCTGCCGCGCGCCTCGCACGGACTCCTGCACGTCTGCGTCTGCGTCGCCGCGCTCTGCTCTTGGTCGCTGCCCGCGCGCTTCGCGGATTCGACGCGCGCGCCGCAGAGAGATGCGAACGTCGTCGAGGACGAGACAGACCGCGCCCTGCAACGCGCGGCGACGAGCGCGCTCGGCAATCGAGAGGGCACGATTATCCTGCTCGACCCGCAGAACGGGCGCGTGCGCGCCGTCGTCAATGCGCGCTTCGCTACCGGGGAGGCGCTCCCGCCCGGTTCCACCATCAAGCCCTTCACGACGCTCGCCGCTCTCCGCGCCGGAATCCTCGACGACTCCGCGCGCGTCCTCTGTCGCCAGCGATACCGTCGCGGCACATACGACATCCATTGCGCGCACCCGCTCTTTCGTCCGCCCTTCAATCCCGTGCAGGCGCTCGCCTATTCCTGCAACTACTATTTCTCCAAACTCGGTCAACGTCTTGACGAGAACACTTTTAACCCGACGCTTCAATCCTTCGGCTTCGGCGCGCCGACCGGCATCGGCGACGAACACGAGGCCGCAGGGCTTCTCCCGCGTGCGGGCCAATGGCACGAGAGCATCGCGCTCGGCGAGAGCCAGCAGTTGCACGTTACCCCCATCCAACTCATCACGGCCTACGCCGCGCTCGTCAACGGCGGCCATCTATACGTCCCGCAGCGCGCGCCCGCACGCGACTTCGCGCCGCGCACGCGCTCCACGCTCGACATCGCGCCCGCGCATCGCGCGCTCCTGCTCTCGGGGATGCGCGGCGCGGTCGCCTACGGCACAGCCGCGCGCGCCGGTTTGAGCGCGCTCCCGCTACACGTCTTCGGCAAGACCGGAACCTCGACGCCCGCCGACGATTTCCGCACGCAAGGTTGGTTCGTCGGCTTCGCCTCCGACCGCACGGGCGTCGAGACGGCGCGCGCGTCGGCGGAGAAGGTCGCGCCCGCATCGGTGCGCCTCGCCGTCCTCGTCTTTCTCAAACGCGCGCACGGTTCGGAATGCGCCGAACTCGCCCGCCCGATCTTTCAGGAGTATGCCAAGAGACGCGCCGACGCGGACGCAGATGCACGCAGCGACGACGCGGCGACGCGGCAACGCGATGACGGTCAAGCGCAAGACGAGAGATCAACGTCGCCCGCTCTCTCTGCATCGTCCCGCGCTGCATCTTCGAGGGTTCGCGTCCGCATCGTGCGCGACGATGCGACGCATGTGATGTCTCTGGATGATTACGTGTTCGGCGTGCTCGCCGCCGAAGCGAGCACGGAAGACGAGTTTGAAGCCTTGAAGGCGCAGGCCGTCATCAGTCGCACCTACGCGCTCAAGAACCTGAACCGCCACGCGCGCGACGGCTACGACCTCTGCAACAACACGCATTGTCAACGCTTCGTCGCCGTCCCCGACGAGAGCGTCCGCGCGAGCTTCTACGAACTGCTCCACCGCGCCATAGATGAAACGACGGGCGAGCACCTGCGCGACCGCGAGGGCCGCGTCGCCGACGCATATTTCAGCGCGGCCTGCGGCGGCGCGACCGCCAACGTCGAGTCGCTCTGGGGCGTGCGCCCCGCGCCCGCGTACCTGCGCGGGATGCGCGACGATTTCTGCGCGGGCGAAGCGCATCGCAGTTGGACGGACACGATTCCCCACGCGCAACTCCTGCGCGCCCTCCGCAGCGACCCGCGCACCGATACGGGCGCGCGCCTCGATAACCTGCGCATCGTCAAACGCGACGCCAGCGGGCGCGCCGAGATGCTCGCGCTCGAAGGAGAGCGACGCAGGCTCGTGCGCGGTTGGGATTTCAAGATCATCGTCGGTCGCACGCTCGGCTGGAACGTCATCAAGAGCACGCGTTTTGAGGTCGCGCGCGCGGGCGCGAACTTCGTCTTTCGCGGCAGCGGTTTCGGTCACGGCCTCGGCCTCTGCCAGTTGGGCGCGCACGTCATGGCCCGTCGCGGCGCATCCTATCGCCAAATTCTCGAACACTATTTTCACGGCACGATTCCCAGCCGCGACATCAAAGACGACGCGGGCGCGCGTAAACGTCATGACACCGCGACGAACGAAGCGACGGACGCGGGCGGGCGGCGAAGCAGCGACGAGAGCACGTTGAGAAGCGCGCCGTTTGAAACACCGGACGACGCGCGAACGTGGAGTGCGGATGTTCTCTTAAGCCGGAGCGTGACGCCGACTCTCGCGCCGCGTCCTTCTCTCACGTCGCATCCGCTCGCGCGTGAGCATCCGCCCGTCGCCCCGTCGTCGCCCCGCCGCATGGACTCGTCAGCGCGTCGCCGCGCGTCTGCGCCTGCGCGTCTCACTTTGTCGAGCGGGAACTTCCGCGTGAGCTATCCGGCGCAGGCGGCGCGGCGGGATGTGGAGCGCGCGCTCCGCACGCTGGAAGCGGCGCGCGCCGACGCGCTCAGGCGTTTGGCGGTGGCCTCCGTTCGTCTCGAAGCGACGGCGGCGCTTGAGTTGGTTGTGCATGAGACGACCGCCGATTTCGTCGCGGCGACGGGACAGCCCGCGTGGGTCGCGGCGGCGACGCGCGGACGCCGCATCGAATCTCAACCGCTCGACGCGCTCACACGTCGCGGCGTGTTGGAGACCACCTTGCGGCACGAGTACATCCATACGGTCGTCGAAACGCTCGGGCGCGGGCGCACGCCGCGCTGGCTCACCGAAGGTCTCGCCGCCTACGTCGCCGGAGAGGGCGCGCTGCTCTCGCGCTCCGCGCCGCGAACCAAAATCCCGCCCGTCGAACTCGAACGAAAACTCCAACAGCCCGCCTCCGCGCAGGAGATGCGCACGCTCTACGCCGCCGCCTTCCGCGAAGTCAGCGCGCTCATCCGCAGCGTCGGCGAAGCCAACCTCTGGCGACGCATCGCGCGCGGCTAATCAATTCACGAACGATTCAACACAGGTTATAAAACAGATGAAGGGGAAAAGGTTAAAGGGTTAAAAGGGGAAGGGGTAAAGACGAATGCTCTCTCTTTTCCCTTTTAACCCTTTAACCTTTTCCCTCTGCGCTCTCTTTCCATCCTGCCGGAATCTCTATCTTCCACACTTCGTTTTTAACTTGCGAGGTCTGAATTTCTAGGGGGAGAAATTTTTTGATGATTTCGATGTTGGTGGTGGTGTGCAGGGAGAGCGGGCCGGTGGTGTAGGAGCCGCCGCGCGCGAGCGCGAGGGGCAGGAGCAGTTGGTCTGCGAGGTGTTCGCCGATGGGGGCGTCAATCGAGAGATAGCGGCGGGCCTCTTTCGCGACGCGTTCGGCGATGATTTCGGCACGCACGCCGCGCTCGCCGATGGCGGTCAGGATTTCGTTGACGTGATCGCTCTCGATCTCGATGGTGACGACGTTGCCCGCGCTGTACGCGTTGTCGGATGTCTCGACGCGCAGTTGTTCATCGCTCCAACCCAACTCGCGCCGGATGATTGAAAGTTCGCGCTCGGCGATGGCGGGCGGTAGATTGACGACGAGCGCGCGGGCGCGTTGCGTGCGAACCGGGCCGCGCGCGCGGATGTCGAGCCGGAGAAAGTTTGCGGCAGGCTCGATCATGACGGCGATGCGCCCGCCGCCGCGCGGATAAAAACCGTAACGCTCCAACTGCGCCGTGATGCGCGCGCCCGTGCGGGCCAAGAGCGGCAGGAAAGTCCGCTCGATGAACTCGAAGGGCGGCGCGTGGGAGTTGTGCGTGCCGCCTTCGAGCGTGAGCAGGCTCGGCGCGGCGGCGAGCATCAGGGGCGGCAGCACGGTCTGGAGAACGAGCGTCGTACTGCCCGCCGTGCCGATGTCGAACGCGTACTCGCCCGCCGCGACTTCACCGGGCACGAAAGTGAACTCGCTCGCGCCGACACGCGCGCCCTCAACGCGGGCGCGACCGATGGCCGCCGCCGCGTTGACCGCCGTCAGGTGTTGTCGTTGGAGTACGGGCCGGTCGCGGCGCGCGCGCACGTTGTAGATGCGAAACGGCGTGCCCGTCACGAGCGCGAGCGCGAGCGACGTGCGAATAATCTGCCCGCCGCCCTCCCCCTGTGAACCGTCAATCGTGAGCATGATACAAAGGCAAAAGTGAAAAGTTAGAAGGCAAAAGTTTAAAGGGTCTCTCCGTGACCAACCTCTGATTTTGAACGGGCCGGGCGAGCAGTAGAGTAGTGTAGGTCGCGTCGAAAGAACAAACGCTTGAGCGGGCGTCGCGGTCGCTTATTTTGTCGGCGGATGCGGGAGAGCGCGAAAGGGTTTTCGGGGTGAGTAGAAATGTTTCGCCGGAAATCGTCATTTAGATATGCCAGAGTAAGAAGATTTGGATTAAAGTAGCGCCGCCGCGTTTTAGCACGGCGACCGGCTTGCCCCGGAGAACGGGCGCGATACTCAGAACTGCCACTCGCGCTCGCCAGCAGATGCACACCTGATACGGTCGCTCGTCCGAGAGTGCGGCGAACGACCGGCGCAAACTCTCCGCACGGCAAGCAACGCGAAAACTTTCAAACGCTGTAATCTCGGCCAGCGAGGTGAAACGCAATGCCTTTGGAGATCTCCGACGGATTGATCATCACGCCGAAGCGGCCCCGCGCCGCGCGCCGGGCCACGCGCGCCACAGCCACGCGCGACATCACGCCCGCGCCGCAGTTCACCAATCCTCTCGGCGTGCAGCGCATCAGGCAGGGCAACCGGAGGAAATGGTGTTGGGCGGCGTGCGGCACGATGCTCGGACGCTTTCTCGACAGCGCAACGCCCAGACGGATGTGTCATCTCGTCGGTTTCGTGCGGGAGACGCTGCACGGAAAGCCCGTCGGGTTGGACTGTTGCGTGGCGCAGGTGGACAACATATCCGAATGCGTCGAGACGACCTGCGAGTCGGTCGAGGAGATTGACACGCTGTTCAAAAATTTTCTCAACCTCGACGCCCAACGCACGGGACGCATCGCGCCCGACGCGCTCAAGCAGGAGATTAACGAGGGCCGACCCGTGCAGGTTGGCTTCGAGTGGGACGGCTCGACCGCTGACGACGTGCGCGGGCATGTGATTCTGGTCGAAGGTTGGGTCTCCGTGCCGCAGCCCGGAGGCGTCGCGGAGGATTTCTTTATCATCCTCGACCCCTTTCAGGACTACGGCCCCGGCGAAGGCCCGCCTGTGGATAGCCGAGTCAGTTACGATAGCTTGCGAGTCGCATACAACAACGACGGCCAATGGCTGCACACTTGGACGGGCTTGCGGCGCAAAGACGGAGGAATCTGATGAGGACTTACCCTGACCCGATATCCAAGCGCGGTTTGAAGGCCATCCGCAACCAGTTGGGATATTTCGTCGGCGGCGCGGACGTGCGTGCGACTGATGCGGGCAACGCTCCCGAAGGTTCTCCCCCCGCGACCGCCACGAGAGGTCTGCCGCCGGACTCCGGGACGCGCGGCGAGGAGCCTACGACGACGCCGCCGCCGAATGAGATTCGCTGCGGCGAGAGTTTCTCGCTCTACACGCTCGGGACTGACGGGATTCGCGCTTACAAGCAGCCGGAGGACGGCGACGGCGGCGGCGACCCGCTCGCGGACTTGGCGAAGAACACCGGACGCTGGCATCACCAGATAAAGTTCGACGGGGTGGCGAAAGCCTTCGCGCGTTCGGTTATTGACGAGAGCGAACCGAAGAGTTCGAGCGTGCGCGAATTTTTCTCCTCGCCGCTGGCGGAAAGCATCGAGAGAGCAATCAAGTGGATAGACCGGCACGTCGAGGATAAACTGCTCGTCCGCCTGTTGACCGTGCCGTCGTATCGCATCGAGGCTTTCTGGTTGTCGGACGAAAAGACCAATCAAGGCCGAGTGCTGGTTATCGAAGCCCCGCCGGGGTTCGCGGAGTTGCCGCTCGATCGGCTCATCAGTTCGCAGCAGTTCCTCGAAGTCTTGTCGAACAATATTCCTTCCGCCGGATTCGGTTGAGACGCGCAACGCGCGCGGGCAAGCGTTCTCACGTGCGAGGGGCGGACGCCGGATGCCGGGCGAAGATTTGGCGCGGAGCGGATAACGGTCGCGCAGGCGATTGGATGAACGCATTACTCACATGAATGAAAGGAGCGAAAGGCAATGGCTGAGGGAGGCGGATTCGGAGGTAAGGGAGGCGGATTCTCCGGCGGCGGGGGCGGCGGCTTTGGGGGCAAAGGCGGCGGGTTCTCCGGCGGGTTTGCGGGCAAGGGCGGCGGCTTTTCGGGCAAGCCTGAGGAGGTCGCGGCATGGTTCGGGCGTCTGGAGGGATGGCTCTCGCGCATCGAAGCGCGTCTCGACCGCATCGAGGTCGCGTCAGGAAACAGGGTTGACCGCCTTGAGACGAGAATTGACCGCATCGAGGGCGGGGCCGCGATGGCCTTCGAGAGTTACGACGAAAGGATAGACTTCGTCGAGAACAGATTGCAGCGCATTGAAGAGGAAGGCCAGCCGCCGCAAGGCAAAGTCACGCCGACGCCGCCAGCGCCGGGTGGAGACAGCAAATAGACGAACCGGAAGCAGTCGTCAAACCGCGAGCGAAAACTTTCCGGGACGAGACGCCTCCCCCGCGTCTCACAGATGCCCGCCGACCGTGCGGCCCGCCAAGAGACGGGCGCGCGCCAAAGTCGGCGGGCCTCTTTCATTTCGGGCGCGCGAAAATATTTGTGCGGGCGCATTTATTCGTGTTAGAAAGTAGCTTCCATTTCGGGCCAGACGAAAGCTTACCCGCTCCGTTCGTCCAGCTACCTCGTAAGGTCTCCAAAAGTATTCCAAACCCGACAGGCAAAACCTTCGAGCCTCTTTTGAGCGCAGGAGGGCCGTCTATGATTCGTCAATTAACACGATACCGCGCGGCTTCGGAAAGGCTCCGTCAGTTGCGCCGCCGTTCCATCCTTCCACTCTCGCTCGCGCTCCTTCTAGTGTGCGCGGCATCGAGGCCCGCGTCGCGCCTCAGGGTAGTGCATGCCGCACCGAACGACGCACAAGCGGGTGCGGCTGCGACGACGGGAGAAGATCACGACGCGACTTTCGAGAGCGCGTTTGCGCGCGGCGAACGTCTGCGCGGCGAGTGGCGTGAGGATGCGGCGCGCGCCGCCGTCAAGGAGTACGAGCGGGCGCGTGCGGAAGCGCGTGCGGCGGGCGACGTGCGCGCGGAGGCCGCCGCGCTCTCGCGCACCGGCGACATTCATTACACGCTCAGCGAGTACGCCCGCGCGCTCGACGCTTACAAGGAAGCCCTCGCGCTTGAGCGCGCCGCGAAGGACACAAGCGGCGAGGCAAAGACCCTCAACGACATCGGCTACGTCTATATTTATCTCGGAGAAACCCCGAAGGCGGGCGACTTCTGCCAGCGCGCGCGGCGTCTCGGTCGCAGCGTCGGCGACCGCCGCGTCGAGGCGCAAGCCCTCAATAATCTGGGCGAGGTCTATTATTTTTCAAGCGAAATACCGAAGGCTCTGGACTATTTCACGCGCGCCCTCGCCCTCTGGCAGGAGACGGGCGACACGCGCGGGCAGGCGCAGGCGTTGAACAATCTCGGCTACGCGCATTACGACCTGCGCGAGATGCCGAAGGCTTTGGAGTTTTACGAGCGCGCCCTCGCGCTCTGGAAGCAGAACGGCGACCGGCAGGGCGAAGCCCTCTCGCTGACCGCGCTCGGCGGCGCACACTCTTATCTCGGCGACAAGCAGCGCGCCCTCGTCCTGCACAAGGATTCGGTCGAGCTTTTCCGCCGGATGGGCGACCGCAGCGGCGAGGCCGTCGCGCTCAACGGCCTCGGCTACGTCTACGATCATCTCGGGCAGCACCAGCACGCCGTTGATTGCTACGACCGCGCCGTCAAACTCTTTCACGCCGTCGGCAACCGCGATTATGAGAGCATCGCGCTCGTCCTGCTCGGTCGCGCGTATCAATCTCTGGAGAAGGCGAGCGAGGCTCTGGAATGTTACCGTCAGGTGCTCTCCTTCAACCCCGCGCTCAACTATCGTCTCGCCAAAGCCTACGCGCTCAATTCGAGCGGCATGGTCTATAGCTCTCTCGGCGACAAGCAGCGCGCGCGCGATTTTTACAACCAAGCCCTGCCGCTCTACCGCACGCTCGAAGACAAGATGGGCGAGGCTTCGACCCTCAACAATCTCGGCTTGATCTACGATTCTCTCGACGACAAACAACGCGCGCGCGTCAGTTTCGACGCCGCGCTCGCGCTCAGCCGTCAGGTTGAAGACCGCACGGGGGAAGCGTCCGCGCTCTACAACATCGCGCGCGTCGAGCGCGACGTGGGGAACCTGCGGGAAGCGCGCGCGCAGATCGAGGACGCGATTGAACTCATCGAACGCCAGCGCGCCGGAGTCTCCAGCGAAGGCTTGCGCGCCTCTTACTTCGCCTCCGTCCACCAGCATTACGAACTCTATATTGACGTGCTGATGCGGATGCACGACGAGCGACCGTCGGAGGGCTTGAACGTCGCCGCCCTCGACGCGAGCGAGCGCGCACGCGCGCGCAGCCTGCTCGAACTCCTCTCCGAAGCCCGCGCGCGCATCCGTCGCAACATTGACCCGAAGCTTTTGGAACGCGAGCGCGAGTTGCGCGGCGCGCTCGCCGCCCGCGCCGAACGACAGATGAAGTTGTTGAGCGGCAAGCACACCGACGAGGAAGCCGCCGCGCTCGCGCAGGAGATACGCAACCTGACGGCGCAGTACGACCTGCTCGAAGCGCAGAGCCGCGAGCGCAGCCCGCGCTACGCCGCGCTGACGCGGCCCGTCCCGCTCAGCCTCGCGGAGATTCGCCGTCAGGTGCTCGACGAACGCACGCTCATGTTGGAATACTCGCTCGGCGACGAACGCAGTTACCTCTGGGCCGTCACGCGCGACTCCGTCGAGAGCTACGAACTGCCCCGCCGCGCCGAGATCGAGCGGGCGGCGCGTCGCCTCTACGAACTGCTGCTCGCGCATCAACCCGTCGCGGGCGAGAGCCTGCCGGAGCGTCAGGCGCGACAATCACGCGCCAGCGCCGACTACTGGCCGCAGGCCGCCGCGCTCGGTCAAATGTTGCTCGGGCCTCTGGCCGCGCGTTTGGAGAACAAGCGTCTTCTCATCGTCGCCGACGGCGCGTTGCAGTACGTTCCCTTTCACGCTCTGACCGTCGCGGAGACGAACGCGCAGCAAGAGACAAACGCACGGCAAGAGACGAACACGCAACAGCAAGAGACGAACGCGCCGCCGCAAGCGAGCGCGCAGGACGACGGCACGGCGGCGCGCGGCGACAAAGTCGAGAGCGAGCCGTTGATGCTGCGCCACGAGATAGTCTATCTGCCTTCGGCGTCGGCGCTGGCCGCGCTGCGGCAGGAGACCGCGCGGCGTCCGCCCGCACCGAAGGCCGTCGCCGTTGTGGCCGACCCCGTGTTCGAGTATGAAGACGCGCGTCTCGTCGCGGCGCGCGCGAAGCAGACGAAGAACGCACGCGAGCGTGAGTCGCAGACGCCGGAACTGCAAACAGTCTCCGGCGAGCGCGATGCTCCGGCGGGAGAAGACGACCTGCGTCTCGCGCGTCTGTTCGCTTCGCAGGACGAGGCCGAGGCGATCATGTCTTTTGCGCCTGCGGGCGCGAGCCTGCGCGCCGTCGGCTTCGACGCCAGCCGCGCACGCGCCACCGACCCGAGCCTCGCAGACTATCGCATCGTCCACTTCGCCACTCACGGCATCATTGACAGCCTGCACCCCGAACTCTCCGGCCTCGTCCTCTCGCGCTTCGACGAGCGCGGGCAGGCGCAGGACGGGTTCCTGCGCCTGCCGGACATCTACAGTCTGAATCTCTCGGCAGACCTCGTCGTCTTGAGCGCGTGCAACACCGGACTCGGCAAGGAGATCAGAGGCGAGGGGCTGGTCGGGCTGACGCGCGGCTTCATGTATGCGGGCGCGCCGCGCGTGATGGCCTCGCTGTGGAAGGTGGACGACGAAGCGACCGCCGCGTTGATGAAGCAGTTCTACCGGAGGATGCTCGGCGAAGGCATGACGCCCGCCGCCGCACTGCGCGAAGCGCAAATCGCCATGTGGCGGCAGAAGCGTTGGCGCTCGCCCTACTACTGGGCCGCCTTCGTCCTGCAAGGCGAATACGAAGGCGCGATCAACATCCCCGGCGAGACGCCGCGCTTCGCCGGACGGCAGGCGGCGATGGGCAGCGCCGTCGCTCTGACGCTAACACTTCTCGGAGGCAGCATCTATACTGTCAGGCGCAAGAAGCGCAGGCGAACGACGCGCGCCGCGCTTTGACTTCGGCGAGTGATGCGCGCGCAAAGTTGTCAAGATAAGCTCTCTGGAACGCTTTGTAAGGCGGAGCAACAAGATTCCGACCGGCTATCAGTTGATGAACAAAGAATGGGTGCTAACGCAAGAGGATTTCGACCGGCTGCTCGTCTGGCTCAATCCGGAGAGCCGCGAAGAGGCCGGAAGAAAGTATGAAGAGATTCGGTGTCGGCTGATTAAAATTTTTAGCTGTCGCGGCTGCACCGAGTCGGATGTCCTGTCGGATGAGACCATCAATCGCGTCACCAAAAAACTGAGCGAGATAGAGGCGGATTGGACGGGCGATCCCGCGCTCTATTTTTACGGCGTCGCGCAGCGCGTCCATCTCGAATACTTACGCAAGCGACCACACACGGTTGTGCCGCAGATGCCGCTCGCGGCGGCGACGGTCGAGACGGACGAGACGGAAGCGGACGAGTACGAGTGTCTGGAACATTGCATGCAACGCCTCGCGCCGCTCAAGCGCAAACTGCTCTTGCAGTATTATCAGGAAGAGCGGCAGGCCAAGATTGACAACCGCAAGCGGCTCGCCGAACAACTCGGCATCGCGCTCAACGCCCTCAGAATCCGCGCGCACCGCATTCGCCTGACCGTCCAACAATGCGTGCAGGATTGTCTGGCCGAGCGCGCGGCGGGGTGAAATGGAATCGGGAAATTCGCATAAACAGTTGGAAGGGCGGGAAGGCTCGGTAGTGGGGGCGCAGCGGGCAGATGAGACAACATCTTGATAATGAAGGGGATATCCGCAACTACCTGTTGGGCTCGCTCGACCCCGAAGGCCGCCAAAGGGTCGAGGAAAAACTTCTCACCGACGACGATTTCTTCGACGAACTGCTGGCCTCCGAAGACGATTTGATAGACCGTTATCTCTCCGGCCTGCTGCCCGCCGTCGAGCGCGAGCGTTTTGAAAACTTCTTTCTCTCGACACCCGAACGACAACAGAAACTGAGATTCGCCCGCGCCTTCAACAAGTATCTGAACGTCGCGGCGAGCATCGAAGCAGAAGCAGCGGACGCAGTTGATATATCAACTCTGTCGTCTGCGGACGCGACGGATTTGTCAACTCTAAACGCGACGGATTCGTCGCCCGCACGCGTCTTGGATTCCGCGCGGCAGACTCCGCTGCCGACTCCCGTACGTAAAAAATATCTTCCGTCCTTCCTGCAAGGGCCGCGACCGGCCTGGAGTTTCGCGCTGGCGGCGGCGCTGCTCGTCTTCGTCTTCGGCGGCTCGTGGTGGTTACTGACGAAATCTTCAGGCGACGATTCGGCGTCGCGTCGCGGGACGGGCGCGGGTGTCTTCGCCGTCACGCTCACGCCCGGTCTGGCGCGCGACGCGGGGGCGACGAAGCGTCTGGAAATTCCGTCCGGAACACAGACCGTCCGCCTCCAACTCGAAACCGACGGCGCGCACGCGACCTACGAGGCCCGTCTCGAAAACTTCGAGGGGCGCGAGCTTCGACGCTTCGACCGCCTGACAGCCGACAGCACGGGCGCGGGCGCGGTCGTCAATCTGGATGTGCCTGCCAGTCTGTTTGAGCGCAGCGATTATCAAGTCAGGCTGCGCGGCTTTGCCTCCGGCGGCGAGCCGGAAGATGCCGGGCGGTATTCCTTCCGCGTCGTTAACAAATAAGCCTGCCCCGTTCTCCCTCATAAAATACCGCATCAAACATCCCCCTTCCGTTTCCCTCTCCAAACAAAAAAAAGCGACCCTCCCCGCGTCTCTATTTTCATTCTGTCTATCCTGTTAAATCTCAACGCCGCCTGCGCGCTTGAACCGTCGGGCGTCGCCTGAGCCCTTGCGCGCGGCGACTCGCGTTCAATCCCGCGCCGCTATAGAATTATTCCCCGCAGCAAAACCGCCGTTTAAACGAGACGCGAAGGAGAGCCTATGCCTACAACGGATGAGAATGTGACAGCACCGCGCTGTGAGAAGTGCGACCGCGAGACGACACACGTCATCAAGTTGGACGCGCCGGACAACTCCGTGCGCTACGTCTGCTGGTCGTGCTTCTCGCGCGGCGAGAAGCGTTTCAACGTCAAGGACAGTTGGCGACGACAGGCGCGCGGGCGGGAGTTTCGCTGATGACGATTCTGAAGGTGGTTGAATATCCGGCGAAGGTGCTCGCGCAGGTGGGCGCGCCGGTCGAGACGTTCGACGCGGAGTTGGAGCGTCTGGTCGCGGACATGTTCGAGACGATGTACGCCGAGGAGGGGGTCGGGCTGGCCGCGCCGCAGGTGGATCTGTCTCTGCGTCTCTTCGTCATGGATTGCGAAGGGCTCAGGCTGGTCGCGGCCAACCCGGAAATCCTGAGCGTCGAGGGCGAGCAGGAGGGCGATGAAGGATGTCTCTCGGTGGGAAAGGTCGGGATGCCTCTGAAGCGCGGCGAACGCGTCCGGCTGCGTGCGCAGGACGCGCGCGGGCAGTTCTACGAGCAGGAAGCCTCCGGTCTTGCCGCGCGCTGCTTCCTCCACGAAACAGACCATTGCGACGGCCTTCTCTTCATTGACCGCCTCACCCCGCTCAAACGCGACCTCGTCAAAAAGCGTTTCCAAAAGATGAAGAAGTGGCGTTAAAAAAGGGTGAAAGGGTAAACGGGAAAAGGAAGGCAACCGTCTTTATCCCTTTGACCCTTTAACCTTTTACCCGTTTCCCCTGTCTCTTTTTCATCCTGTTAAAATTTTCCGGTTGAGATAATTGGATAACACGATCACGCTGCCGGAAACTCCGGCGACTTCTCCGCTCGAACACAATCTCGGGGCGCACTTCGACGCGCTCGCGCGCTTTCCC
Organism: Pyrinomonadaceae bacterium; assembly: GCA_035537095.1. Lineage (GTDB taxonomy): Bacteria > Acidobacteriota > Blastocatellia > Pyrinomonadales > Pyrinomonadaceae > DASWNP01. The sequence continues at coordinate 637 of DATLMV010000044.1, read as the reverse complement.
TCGACGAAGGCTTTGCGAGCCTCCGCGCTGTATGCAGAGTTGCGTGCGGAGATTGAGGGGGTGCTCGGAAGCGTCGTGCAGGAGGATTTCGCGCCGCGCGGGGTGAGCGTCGCGCCGTCGTCGGCATCGCGTGCGATTCGTGCGACGGCGTGGAACATCGAGCGGGGCACGCGTCTGGAAGGAATCATCCGCGTACTACGCGAACACCCGCTCGTCGGCGCGAGCGACGTGCTGTTGCTGACCGAGTTGGATTACGGAATGGCGCGCTCGCTCAACCGTTTCGTCGCGCGCGAGATTGCGGAGTCGCTCGGTTTCAACTACGTCTTTGCGCCCTGTTATCTGGCGTTGAATAAGGGGAGCGGCTTGGAGAGCGAGGTGGCGGGCGAGAACCGGCAGGCGCTGCATGGCAACGCGCTGCTCTCGCGTTACCCGCTGCGGCGCGCGCATTCGCTGGCCCTGCCGAATGGCAAAGACAAACTGAAGGGCAAGGAGAAGCGTCTGGGTTGCCAGCGCGCGGTCGTGGCGGACGTGGAACATCCTTCGGGGACGTTCCGCGCCGTCAGCCTCCATCTGGACGCGCACTCGACGCAGCGGCACCGCGCGCGGCCGATGCGCATCGTCCTCGACCACCTGGAGA
>DATLMV010000043.1:0-25731 GCA_035537095.1 Pyrinomonadaceae bacterium | reverse complement strand
GTTGTTGGTGAAGCGGCGGCGCGTGACGAGCGTGCCGTAGGTCGAGTTGTTGGGCGGGTCGCTCGTCGTGTCGCGCTCGCGGTTGGGCGCGGCGCTCACGCCGACGCAGGGCGCGATGAGCGAAGCGACAATCGTCTGGCTCCGCAGGATGGGGCTTGAGAGATTCTCCGGCCCCGGTGCGCCGAGACGCTGGCCCGCGCCCGTGGGCGCGCCCTGCGTGTCAACGAACAGGAAGTCGTTCTCGTTTGCGCCCGTGTCCTGAATGTAAATTGATGGCGCGGGCGTGTTGTTGATCTGCGCCGGGGTCGGGCAGTTGCCGCTCACGCTCCCCGTGCAGCCGCCGAAGTTCTTGCGGAAGAAGCTGTATTCGATGGGGAAGACCGAGATGGCCGGATAACCCGCGCCCTCTCTGTAGAGCGTGTTGGCTTCCGAAGTCGAACCGGCGGCGTCGAGACGACTATTGAGGTTGAAGTTCGCGGGGTTGGCCGTGTTGAAAAGGGCTATTCCTGCGTTGGTCGGAATATCTACGGTGTAGGAGACATCGCCCGTCGCGGTCGTGCCGTTGCCCGCCGGATAAGCGGCGAGCGAGTAGCCGACGGAGTTGACGCCGAGATAATGGCCGCGCGCGGGGATGACCGTCCCGTTCGGGATGGTGAAGCGCGTTGTGCCGTCGGAGGCGACGAGGGCGAAGCCCGCCGAACCGTCGAAGGCGTTGACGGTCACATCCGAGTTGCTGGCGTTGTGTATCTCGACGAACTCGTCCGACTGCTGTTGAGTTGCGTTCGGAGTCGGCGCGGGGCCGGGGCCGTTCAGGCGAAACTCGCTGATGATGAGCGGCGTGGCGGGCGGCGCGACGACGTTGTATTGAAAGACGGTGGCGCAACCCGAAGGCGACGGGGTGGTTGATTGGCTGCATTGAGGGCAACCGCTGCACGTGCCGCTGTTGCCGAAGATTTCAGGGCCGCAACCGGGGCCGCCCGGACAACCGGCGTCCTCGAAATATGCGCTGACGATGTACTTGACGGTCGTTCCGGCGGGCTGCGGCGGAATCACCGCCGTCGCCACGTCAACGGTCTGACAGCCCTGCGTCTGGTCGGAATAGGTGCAGGTGTAGGTGGGGATGACGACCTGCGTCGTGCCGAAGGGCGTGCCGTAAGAGCCGGAAGGGTTCGAGCCGTCGGTCGTGTAATAGACCCGCAGCCGGTTGGTGTAGAACTGATACTCGATCTTGTAATGCAGCGTGTAGCTCTCGGGCGAGTAAAGCTGGAAGCCCGGCGCGCCGCTGCGGTCTGTGTTCTCGACATACCTGCCGCACGCGGCATTCGTGCCGCTGCTCGGACAGGTCGGGGTCGCAACGAAATTCCCCGTCTGCTCATGATAGACGTAGTTGGCGGTCGCCAGCGCGCTCGACGCGCAGAAGCAGAGAAACGCGAACGTGAAGAGAGAACGCATCACTTTGCACATAGAAATTATCTCCTGTGATTGACCTTGAAAGTTGAATGCAAGGCTCCGGGGGAGGAGAGTTTGAAACCGGAGCGAGACGCGGATGGGCGTGCTTGTAGGTTTGTCCACGAAGGTTAGCGAAAGCTCTGACCGTTGTCGGGGAAAAGCCTACGGACGAGTCAATTGATTCGGAATGTTTATTGGATTTTTGAGAGCCCACGCAAATTAGCACGCGCGCCCTAGCGCGTCAATCTGCGGCCCGTCGCTCGTGGCCGGGACGGGAGCAGTTAGTTGAGCATCTGATGTTTTAGAGAGCGAAGTTGAAACTGATGTAGCCGGAGACGCGCACGGGTTGACCTTCGACGAGCGTCGGGCGAAAACGCCAGCGGCGTGCGGCATCCGTCGCCGGACGCTGCAAAAGACTCGGGCCGCTCGCGCGCTCGACCGTCTCAACCTGTCCCTTCTCGTTAACCACCACAAAGACGGTGACGACGCCCGCCACGCCCATGTTCCGCGCCATCACCGGATAAGCGGGCGCGACCCTCTGCGTCGCTTTGTCGAGCAGCGAGCCGACCGCGACCGGCCCCGCCGTCGTGCCGCCGTCGGCGGACTTCTGCTGCTGCGCGCCGCCGGTCGCGGGAGTCCTTGCGGGCGGCGGCGGCGCGTTGGGAGCGGGCGTTGCGGACGGCGCGGGCGCGCTCGAAGTCTCGCCCGCGCCGATGCTGCGTGCGGCGGACGCTGACGACTGCTCGACGGTCGGCGTCGCTTGCGGCGTTGCGGCGGCGGCGACCGCGCCTGTCGCCTGATTGTTGGCGGGCGTTGTGTTTGTAACTGCGGCAGGACGTTTGGCAACTGCGGGCATGACGTTGCCGCGTCGCGTCTGCGCGGTCAGGAGATACTGCCGGGCCTCCGCGATTTCGCGTTGCCAGCGGGCGCGCTCGCCGCCGCCGCGCGCGAGCGTCAGGCGCACCGTGGCGGCGTCTTCAAAGAGCGCGACGGCGTCGGTGCTCCCGGTGCGCGCGTTGCTCTGGGCGTTCGCGTCGCGGATGGTGCGGGCCTGTTCGACGACGCGTTCGAGCAGCACGCGCAACTGCTCGATGTCGTTGCGCGCATCGGTCGTCAACTCGTCGCTCGCGGGGTTGAGTCCGAACTCGCGGTAGCGGTCGAGCCGCGAGCGGACGCCGTTGATGAGTTGTCCGGCGAGGGCGAAATAGACGCGCGTGGAGTTTTCGTTGCCCGCCGTGCGCGCCTTGAAGCTCTCGTCGAGCACGGCGTCGGCGCGCGGGTAGTTGCTCTGTTTGAGATAGACGCTCATCAACAGAATCCGCGCGACATCACGCACGGCGTCGTCGTTCGTCGCCGTCAGCAACGCTTCGAGTTCGCTCGCCGCCGCCGTGAAATTGCCGACGACCGCCAGCGAGCGTGCGCGTTCAATCTTCCCGGCAGCCTCGTTGGGCGCGGGCGCGGTTTGCGCGCGGGTTGTTGCGGAGAGGGCAAGGACGATCAAGCACAGGCTCAAGATTCCCGGAGAGGACGGGCGCGCGTTTTCTGGCAGACGGGTTCCCTTCACTACCTTCTCACTCCATAAATTCAAAAGCGAGCTTCAAACCAACGCTCGCTCAACAAAACCAACTCTTGTTCGCACACATTATGTCTTCTCCCGCCGTTCCGGCGCAAGCCGAAAGCAGATGTCAGATGTCGGATGCCGGATGCCGGATGTTAGATTAAAGCCATCTGTCTTTAACTAACATCTGGCATCTGACATCTAACCTCCATTCACTTGAGGCTTTGCGCGATGCGCGCGCGGAAGATTTGCGCCTCGCGTTTGATTGCAAACTCGTCGAGCGTGAGCAGGCGGCGTTCGAGCATCACGGGGCGGCCCTCGATGACGACGCTCCGCACGTCCGACGCTTTGGTCGCATAGACGAGATGCGAATAGATGTTGTAGCTCGGCGTTTGATGCAGCCCGTTCAAATCAACGACGACCACATCGGCACGCTTGCCCGCTTCGAGCGAACCGATTTCGCGTTCCAGATGGAGCGCACGCGCGCCGCGAATGGTCGCCATCTCCAAAGCCTCGCGCGCGGAGACGACGCGCGGGTCGCCGCTCGTCAACTTGTGCAGCTTGGCCGCCGTGTCCATCTCCTCCCACATGTCGAGGTCGTTATTGGAGGCCGCGCCGTCAGTCCCCAAGCCGAGCGCGAGGTCGGCGGCCAACATCTGCGGGACGGGCGCGACGCCCGAAGCCAGCTTCATGTTGGACTGCGGATTGTGCACCGCGCCGACGCCGAGACGCTTCAATATAGAAATCTCCTCAGCATTGAGATGGACGGTGTGCGCGGCCACGACGCGGGCGTTCAGGAAGTTGAGCCCCGACAGGTATTCGACGACGCGCGCACGCCTGTCGCGCAGGGAATCGTCGAGTTCCTTGCGCGTCTCGGCGACGTGGATGATGATGGGCGCGCCGGTACGGTCGGAGAGTGCGCGCACGTTTTTGAGATGTTCGGCGGAGACGGTGTAGGGCGCGTGCGGCGCGATGGCCGCCGTGATGAGCGCGTGCCCGCGCCACTTCCGGATGAAGCGTTCGGTGTAGGCCATCGCCTCTTCGTGCGTCTTGTTGTCGGCGACGGGAAAATCTATCACGGTCTCGCCGAGCACGCCGCGCATGCCCGCGCGCGCCGTCTCGTCGGCAATCGCGTCCTCGAAGTAGTACATGTCGCAGTAGGTGGTCGTCCCGCCGCGAATCATCTCGGCGAGCCCGAGCCGCGTGCCCGCGCGCACGAACGCCTCCGTCACGTTCTTCGCTTCAGCCGGAAAGATATACTTCGTCAACCACTCGTTGAGGTCGAGGTCGTCGGCGAGACCGCGAAAGAGCGTCATCGGGACGTGCGTATGGCCGTTGACGAGACCGGGGATGACAGCGCGACCGCGCGCATCAATCACCCTGCGCGCCGGATACTTCCGCGCGAGCACGTCCGTCGGCCCGACCTCGACGATACGCCCGCGCGCAATCGCCACCGCGCCGTCTTCAATCACGCGCCGCGTCGCATCCATCGTCACGACCACCCCGCCGCGCACGAGCAGGTCAACTTGCGCGACCGGGCGCGCGCCCCGTTGCCGTTGTTGCTGTTGTGCGACGGCGGGCGCGCTCGCAAGGCAATTCGACAAGAGCGCAAACAGAATCAGGAGGCGTCCGTTAAGGCTTGATAGTTTTATCAGCATCGGCTTTTCGAGTCTTGAGTTTGCAGGAGATTCGCTTTCGAGTTTGCGAGAGATTCACTTGGGCCTGCCGGGCAGGTAGTAGAAACGAACGACGAGCAGGCCGGAGAGCGCGGCGACGCTCAACAGCAGGTCGAGCGCGGAGATATCCGGGCTGACGATCTTGCGCGCGATGACGAAGAGAATCACCTCGACGGCGGAACTCGTCCGGTGAAAGAGCAGCAGCAGGCTCAACTCGGCGGCAATCGCAATCAGCAGGATGCTTGAGATAATCTCGGCGAGCACTTTGTATTCGTCGCTCGGCGCGAGCAGTTTGGGAAAGTCGCGGACGACCGTATCGTAGGCGGCGATGGCGGCGGCGGCGAGAATCAGGACGGCGAGCAGCGAGAGAAAGAGGTGCGTCGCGTCGCCGACGTAGCGCGCGATGACGTGCTCGGCGACAGTCTCCGCGCCGCCGACGCTGCGCTGCTCGGCTGCTCCCTCAGGTTCATCTGGCCCGCGCATCTCAGACATAACTTTTCAACCTTCCGTGCCCGCCTCTTCGAGAAAGCGCGCGTCGAAGGGGCGCGGCAACAGTTCGCTCATTTGCAGCGTCTCGGTGTCGCCCCGCAGGTTGGCGAGGATGACGGGGACGTTGCCGCAAAACTCCCAGATGAGTTGGCGACACGCTCCGCAGGGCGGCGTCAAACGCTCGGTGTCGGCGACGACGGCGACTGCGCGGAAGCGTCGCGCGCCCTCCGAGAGCGCCTTCCAGATGGTGACGCGCTCGGCGCACATCGTCAGTTCATAGGCCGCGCTCTCGATGTTGCAGCCCGTATAGATCGTGCCGTCCTCGGCCTCAATCGCCGCGCCGACACAGAATTTGGAATACTGCGCGAGCGCGCAGGTGCGCGCACCCGTCGCCGCTTGAATAATCTCGGTTTCGTCCGTGATGATGTTGCTCGTCAATCCCCGTGTTCTCCTTTCGCGCCCGACGCGCTCGCGCCCTCCGCCCTCCGCTCGCCCGCCAGACGCTCGCGGATTCTCCCGCTGATCAATTCGACGCCGACCAGATTGTGCCCGCCCTCCGGAATAATCACGTCCGCGAGCCGCTTGGAAGGCTCGACAAACTGCGTGTGCATCGGTCTGACCGTCGAGAGATACTGTTCGATGACCGATTCGACCGTGCGCCCGCGCTCGACGATGTCGCGCCGCAGGCGACGGATGAAACGCAGGTCGTCCGGCGTATCAACGAAGACCTTGATGTCCATCTCGTCGAGCAGTCGCGGGTCAACGAAAATCAGGATGCCCTCGATGATGATAATCGGTCGCGGCTCGACGTGCAGCGTCTCCGCCTGTCGCGCGTGATGCTTGAAATCATAGATCGGCAGTTCCGCGCTCCGGCCCGCCTTCAAACTCCGCACATGCTCCAACAACAGTTCGCTATCAACGGCGTCCGGATGATCGAAGTTGAACTTCTCTCTGAGCGCGAGCGGCAGGTGTCCGAGATTGCGATAGTAGGAGTCCTGCTGGATGAAGACCACCTCGCTCGCGCTCACCGTCTTCAAGATGCGGTTCGCCACGGTCGTCTTCCCCGAACCCGTCCCACCGCAGATGCCGATAATCATTTGGTCGCTGTCGCTCCGCTAGTGAATCGTGAATCGTCAATCGTAAATAGAAAGAACACGTTTTATCTATTCACGATTGACGATTGACGATTCACGCCAGTTTAGGGATTACCCGTCGCAGCAGTTCCGCGAAGGTGGTGCGGACGCGCTCGCCGGTTTCGATAACTTCGGCGTGGTTGATGGGCGCGTCGAGGACGCCCGCCGCCATGTTGGTGATGCAGGAGAGGCCGACGACGCGCATCCCCATGTGGCGCGCGACGATGGCTTCCGGCACGGTGCTCATCCCCACGGCGTCTGCGCCCAACAGTCGGAGCATACGAATCTCGGCGGGCGTCTCGTAGTTCGGGCCGGAGAGCCCTGCGTAGATGCCGCGCCGCATCTCAAGGCCCATCGCGTGCGCTTCGCGGATGACGAGGTCTTGATATTCGTGGTCATAGACTTCGCTCATGTCGGGGAAGCGCGGGCCGAAGCGTTCGTCGTTTGCGCCGTGCAGGGGGCTTGCGCCCATCAGGTTGAGATGGTCGGAGATGACGATGAGCGAGCCCTGCGTGTAGGCGTTGTTGAGGCCGCCCGCCGCGTTCGTGAGCACCAGCGTCTTGATGCCGAGCAGGTGGAGCACGCGGACGGGGAAGGTCACTTCGTCGAAGGAGTAGCCCTCGTAGAAATGGAAACGTCCCTGCATGGCGGCGACCGGCACGCCTTCGAGTTTGCCGAGCACGAGACGACCGGCGTGGCCCTCGACGGTCGAGCGCGCAAAGCCGGGAACGTCCGTATAGGGAAGCGCGAGCGCATCCTCAAGGTCGTCGGCGAACGCGCCGAGGCCGCTCCCGAGAATGATGGCGACGCGCGTCTCCGCCTCAGAGCGCAGGCGAATCGTGCGGGCCGCGTGCTCCGCGCGTTCAAAGGTCGTGTCAGTTCCCTGACTCTCCATAGGTTTCATAACCTCACCGGCCCGCAAGTCTCTATTGAGAACCGCCCCGCTCTTTCTTTCGTTCGTCGTAGAAAAGGATATTGAAAACTAACACAAGAGCGCCGCCCGCCGCTATCAGGAAGAGGATGATGGCGAGGCCGGGGTAGCCGAAGATTTTGAAATTCGTCTCGACGCGCACGAGCATCGCCGCGCCGACAATCAACGCCGCCAGCACGAGCCCGAGCGTGATGCGGTTGGCAATCTTCTGCAAACCCTCCATCAGTTTCGTCTCGTCAATCGCGTCAATCTTGATTTCGATTTCGTTGTTGGCGACGGCGTCGAGCAGTTTGTTGAGGCGCGAGGGCAGTTTCTCCGTGAAGCCCTTCAACTCCAAGAGAGTGTTGAAAATATTTCCCGGCGAGACGCTCTTGCGCAGTCGCTCCTGAATAATCACGACCGAGTATTTGCGGATGGCGTAGTTGGGGTCGAACTGCGGGTCGAGCGTGTGCACGACCTGATCGAGATTCAGGAGCGTCTTGCCGATCATCGTAAACTCGGGCGGCAGGCGGAAACCGCACTCGCCGGAGATGCGCGTGATCTCAAGGACAGCGCGGCCCGCGTCAATGTTCTCAAGCTGCGTCGCCTGATGCTGCACGACCAGTTCGGCGACGAAGCGACGGAAGCGCGCGTCGTCGAAGTTCGGTTTCTTCTCGCCGATGCGAATCGCCATCTCGGCGGCATCGTCGCCGCGCCCCTCGCTGATCGCCATCAACACTTGCAGCAGCCCGTCCTGCAACTGCGGCGTGACGCGCCCGACCATTCCCAAGTCAATCAGCGCGATTGAGCCGTCGTCGGTGAGAAAGACGTTGCCCGGATGCGGGTCGGCGTGAAAGAAACCGTCAACGAGAATCTGCTGCAAGTAGGCGTGAAAAAGATGCTCGGCCAACTCGTAGCCGTTCAACTCCATGCGCGCGAGCGGGCTCAAGGTCGTGATCTTCTTGCCCTCGACGAAGTCCATCGTGAGCACGCGCGAAGTTGTGTAGTCCTCGACGGGGTGCGGCACGCGGATGAACTCGAAGTCGCGCAGGTTGTCGGCGAAGGTGGTGAGGTTGCGCGCCTCCTGCCGGTAGTCCAACTCGCGCAACATGCTCTTGCGAAACTCTTCGAGCATCAACTGAAAGTCGTAGCGTTGGCCCGCTTCCGTGTGGCTGTCGAGAAATTCGGCGATGCCGCTCAGGGCTTCAAGGTCTTGCGCAATCTGTTCGCGGATGTTAGGTCGCTGCACCTTGACGACGACCGCGCGCCCGTCGCGCATCTCGGCGCGATGCACCTGCCCGAGAGACGCGGCGGCCACCGGCGTCGAGTCGAACGAGCCGAACGCCTTCGACATCCGCACGCCGAGTTCCGCCGAAACTATCGTCTCGACTTCGCCGAACGAGAACGGCTCGACCTTATCCTGCAAACGCGTGAGGGCTTCGAGATAGGGCGCGGGCAGAAGGTCTGCGCGCGTCGAGAGCAGTTGCGCCAACTTGATAAAGGTCGGCCCCATCCGCTCCAAATCCGCCGCCAACTCTTCGGCCTTCGCCGGAACAGTCTCGTCCAGAATCTCTTCGCCTTCGATGGCCTCTTCCAGACCCGCGCTCCGCACCATGTCCGCGCGCCCGTACTTCATCAACAGCCACGCGATGTCCTTGTAACGCTTCAGATGTTCGGTTTTCAGCGAGATACCCATCAATCACCTTTCAGGTGTGTGAGCAGTAAGCGGTGAGCAGTAAGCAGTTTAAAAAACAATCCGGTGAATCGTCCTTTCGGTGAATCATCTTTTGCTTTTACTGCTTACCGCTCGCCGCTCACCGCTCACTTCTCTTTCTCGTATGGTAGCCCGAGCGCGCGCGGGGCGCGGGAGAGACAGATGAAGCCCGCGAGCACGACTATCGTGAGCACGTAGGGGATAATCTGGATGAACTGCACGGGGATGCGCGCGACGCCCTGCATCTGAATCGAGAGGGCTTCGGCAAACCCGAAAAGCAGGCACGCGAGCATCGTCTGGACGGGCCGCCACTTGCCGAAGATGAGCGCGGCCAGCGCGATGAAACCGCGACCCGCCGACATGTTGCGCGTAAACAGCGAAGCCTGACCGATGGAGAGATACGCCCCGCCAATCGCCGCCAGCGCGCCGCTCAACAACACGCCCGCATACCGCACACGCGCCACGCTCACGCCCGCCGCGTCCGCCGCTTCCGGGTTTTCCCCCACCGCGCGCAAGCGCAGACCGAACGGCGTCCGCGCGAGCACGTACCACGTCAAAGGCACGAGCGCGAAGGCGACGACGACCGGCGCGTAGGGGAGCAGGTCTTGCTGCGGAATCTGCGGCGTCGCGCCCGTCGAATCGAAGAGCGCGCCGCTCAGGAGCGCGGGCACGCCGAGGAAGAGAATGTTGATCGCCGTCCCGCTCACCACCTGATTGGCTTTGAAACGAATGCACGCCACCGCGTGAACCGCCGCCACCGCGACGCCCGCCGCAATCGCCGCCAGCAGACCAATCAAAGGGTTCTTCACATAATGCGTCACCACCGCCGCCGTGAACGCCCCCGCCAGCATCAGCCCTTCGAGCGCGATATTGATGACGCCCGCGCGCTCCGAATAGAGACCGCCGAGCGCGGCCAGCAAGAGCGGCGTCGCCAGCCGCACCGTCGAATAGAGAATCGAGAAGCTTATGATTTCATTCATGTTGTTAAAGAAACAGCGTCCGGTCTTTAGAAACTTATCTGTTCATCGTCATGCTTCTTCTGTCGCTTAACTTCCGCCCAACGGTTCAAGAGGCCGCGCAGTTTCGCCAAGTACTCTTTGGCGTCGGGGACGCGTATCACCATCTGTTCGAGTTGGGCGAGATAGTGCGGGACGCCGAAGATGGCGCGCACGTCCGCGAGGAAGGGTTCCAGCTTGGCGAAGACGGCCATGTGTTCCGTGTTGGCTTCGAGGAACATCTTCTCGTCAATGCCGCCGTTATTGACGAGCGACGCGGCGGTGTCCCAGTAGGACGTGACCATCCGGTAGTGCGCGCTCTCCTCGTAGCCGCCGCGCATCACGTTGACGATGTCCTCCGCGCTCTCGGGATTGAACTCCGTCGCAAACCACGCACGCGCGCGCCGGAACGTCTCCTCGCGCCGCAGTTCGTACAGCTTAAGAATGACGAGCGCGTCCTGCTGTTTTCCACTCATCGTCCGACCTCCGAATGCACGGAAGCGAAAAGCGAATCGGCAATCCGTGCGTCATCTGCGATGGTTCGATGTTCATCTCAAATCTTGGAACGCCGCATCAAACCGAAGCGACGGAACGAGCCGCGAAAGAGCGCCTCGGAGGCGACGAAGAGAATCACGACGCCCTGCAAGACGAGCACCAAATCCTTCGAGACGCGTTCCGTGAAGATGTCAACGAAGAGGCTGCCGCGCGTCAGCGCGCCGAAGAGCAGCGCGGCCAAAAGCACCCCGACCGGATGATTGCGCCCGAGCAGCGCGACCGTGATTCCCGTGAACCCGTAGCCGATGCCGGGCGAGAAACCGGAGTAGAAACGATAGCGATAGCCGAGCACTTCGTTGATGCCGACCATTCCGGCGAGCGCGCCGGAGACGGCCATCGCCAGCACGATCTGCCTGCCCGTCGAGATGCCGCCATACTCGGCGGCGGTCGGGTTCGAGCCCGTCGCGCGTATCTCGTAGCCCCACTTCGTCCGCCAGAGGAATAGATAGACGAGGATGCACGCGACGAGCGCGAGAATGAACGCGACGTTCAGAGGGATACGCTCGGGCAGTCCCGGAATAAACTCTCCGAGACGAGGGATGTGCGCGTTCGCGCCTTGCAGGGCTTCCTGTCCGGCGGCAGCCGGTCGCCCGATGGGAACGGTTTGCAGAATCGGGTCGCCCGCAGTCTTGAAATAGTATTGCGTGAAGTAGCTCGTCAGCGCGACGGCGACGAAGTTCAACATGATGGTGTTGATGACTTCGTGCGAGCCGAACTTCGCCTTCAACACGCCCGGTATCGCGCCCCACACCGCGCCGCTCAGCATGGCGGCGAGAAACGCGAGCGGAATCAGAATCCAGCCCGACAGATTCGCAAACGTGATGCCGACCCACGCGGTCGCAAACGCGGCGACGTACAACTGCCCCTCCGCGCCGATGTTCAAAAGCCCGCAGCGAAAAGCGACGGCCACCGCCAGCCCCGTGAAGATGAGCGGCGTCGCGTAAAAGAGCGTGTAGCCGATGCCGTCGGGCCACGACAGCGCGCTGCCGATCAGCAAGCGGTAGGTCTCGAACGGGTCGTCGCCGATCAACAACACGACGATGCCGCCGACGATGAACGCCGCCACGACGGCGATGAGCGGAAAGAGCAGTTCGCGTAGAAGTTTCATAATTTAGAAGTGATGGACTGAAAGTCCAAAGTCTAAAAGTCCAACGTCCAAAGTCGTTATAAGTCACAAGTCCATTGTCCAAAGTCTAAAGCTTTGTCTTCTGACTTTGGACTTTAGACTTGCGACTTTGGACTTCCTCCGTGTCCGCCGGTCATCATCAGGCCGATCTCTTCGATGGTGGCAGTCTGCGGGTCAACCTCTCCGGCGATGCGTCCTTCGTGAATAATCAACAGGCGGTCGGAGAGCGCGGTGACTTCTTCGAGTTCGGCGGAGACGAGCAGCACGGCGCAGCCCGCGTCGCGCAGCGCGACCAGTTTGCGATGGATAAACTCGATGGCTCCGATGTCCACGCCGCGCGTCGGCTGCGCGACGAGCAGCAGCTTAGGATTGATGTCGAACTCGCGCCCGATGATGAGCTTCTGTTGATTGCCGCCCGAGAGCGAGCGCGCCGGAAGCTCCGGGTTGGCCGGACGCACGTCGAAATCTTGGACGATCTGCTGCGCGCGTGTGCGTATCGCGCCGTCGTCGAGCCACATGTCGAGCGGCGCGGCGACCGCCGGACGCCGGTAGTGAACGCCGAGAATCGAATTTTCGTTGAGGTCGAAATCGAGCAGCAGCCCCCGCCGATGACGGTCTTCGGGAATATGCGCGATGCCGCGCTCGCGGCAATCCTTCGGCGTCAGATTCTTGATGCGCTGCCCTTCAAACTCTATCTCGCCCGACATCCTCGAAGATGCGACGAGTCCCGCGAGGGCTTCGATCAACTCCGTCTGCCCGTTGCCCTCGACGCCCGCGATGCCGACGATCTCGCCCGCGCGCACGTCGAACGTGATGCCCTGCAAACGCGCCGCGCCGTCCGCCGCCTTCACCGAAAGATCGCGCACGCGCAAGACGGCCTCGCCCGCGTGCGCCTCCGGTTTCTCGATGCGCAGCAGCACGTCGCGCCCGACCATCAGGCGCGCGAGTTCGGCGGCGTTCGTCTCGCGCGTCTGCAAACGACCGACGACGCGCCCGTCGCGCATCACCGTCACCTCGTCGGAAATCGAGAGCACCTCCGAGAGCTTGTGCGTGATGATGACGACGGTCTTTCCCTGCTCGCGCATCCGCCGCAGGATAGCGAAAAACTCCTCGACCTCCTGCGGCGTCAGGACGGCGGTCGGCTCGTCCAGAATCAACAGGCGCGCGTGACGATAGAGCGCCTTCAAAAGCTCCACGCGCTGCTGCTGCCCGACCGAAAGGTCTTCGACGAGCGCGTGCGGGTTGACCGACAGCTTGAACTCCTCCGAGAGCGCGCGTATCTCATCAGCCGCGCGCGACAGATCGAGCGACGCCGCGCCGCCCGGCTCCGCGCCGAGCACGATGTTTTCCGCGACCGTCATCGTCTCCACCAGCATGAAATGCTGATGCACCATGCCGACGCCGAGACGGATGGCATCGTGCGGCGAAGCGATGCGGCGCACTTCGCCGTCAATTAAAATCTCGCCGCTGTCAGCCGTGTAAAATCCGTAAGCGATACGCATCGCGGTTGATTTCCCCGCGCCGTTTTCGCCCACGATGGCGTGAATCGTCCCCGCCCCGACCTTGATATTCACATGGTCGTTCGCCAGCACATCGCCGAAGCGTTTGGTGATTTCCCGTAATTCAAGCATGTGGTTGTTCGCTATCCTGCTTTGCTCTCACTTGTAAATCATTTCCCGCTTTTTTAGCTTCCCACCGCCTTCCCAATTCCATGAGGAGTAGCAGAAACGCTATACCAAATCCCTCTATCACCCTTCGCAGATACTTGCTTTGCACATTATCGTCATAAAGGACTGCCAAGTATGCCACCCCAAGGAACAGAATAATGCACAGAATACCGACCAAGCACACGGTGAGATAAACTTTCCATCCACTCTTGTTCCGCTCACCGGATACGGTGAGGGCTGGCTGCGCGGTCGGAAACCATGAAGGGCTTTCTGTCGGCGGCGCGAAAGATATTCCGCGCCGCGCGAGTTCTTGTGTCGCAATGTCGCGCTCTGCTTGACCATATTCGTCGTGATGTGTTCTCACCACACCGAGCAGTTCTTCGTCGGCTAAGCTCACGATGCGCTGCTTAATTTCTTCCACCTTTACGCCCATCTCGATGCCCTCGCGTTTGCCGTCTCGTCACTTCGCCATCGCGTCCGTGACCTGAATCTGGCCGCTGATGATCTTCTGTTTGGCGGCTTCGACCTCTTGCAGCCAGTCGGGTTGCACGAGTTGCTCGTTGTACTTGTCCATCGCGTAGCCGACGCCGTCGTTCTCAAGACCGAAAACGTGGACGCCGGGCGCGAAGACGCCGGAGACCTTCGCCTTGACCATCTGGTAGACGGCGTTGTCCACGCGCTTGACCATGCTCGTCAGAACGTGGCCGGGTTTGACCCAGTTCTGATTCGAGTCAACGCCGATGACGAACTTATCGCGCTGCTCGACGGCGTCGAACGCGCCGAGGCCGGAGTTGCCCGCCGCCGTGAAGATCACGTCCGCGCCCTTCTCGATTTGCGAGACGGCGAGTTCCTTTCCCTTGCCCGGATTGTTCCACGCGTCCGCCGTGACGCCGACGTAGTTGGAGATGACGCGCACGTTCGGATTGACGGCGCGCGCGCCCTCCGTGTAGCCCGTCTCGAAACGATGGATGAGAGGGATGTCCATGCCGCCGATGAAACCGATTGTGCCCGACTGCGACTTCTTCGCGGCAATCATCCCGACGAGATATGAGCCCTGATGTTCTTTGAAAAGAAGCGACGCGACGTTCGGCAGCTTGATGTCTCCGTCAATCACGGCGAAGTTCAGTTTCGGATAGTCCTTCGCCACGCGCTCGACCACCGGCATCTGCTCGAAGCCGACGCCGATAATCAAATCGTAGCTCTCTTCGGCGAAGGCGCGAATCGCGGGCTCGACCGATGTCGGGTCGCCCGGTTCCACATCGCGCAGCACAATCGGAAACTCCTGCGCCGCGCGCTTGACGCCCTCCCACGCGGCGGCGTTGAACGAGCGGTCGTCCTTGCCGCCGGTATCGAAGACGATGCCGACATGCACCCTCGCCTTGTCGCTCGCCGTCTCCTGCTTCAGGCACGACGACCCGACGAGCGCGAGCGCGCATAAAACCAGACACATCATCCATAGTCGCAGCTTCATTTGGTGATAACTTCCTTGATGAGTTTTGCAGCGACGGGCGGCGCGTCGCTCAAAGTGTATGCCGCTTGAATCCGCGCGGCGGCCTCCGCGCCCTGCGCCGCGTCGCGGCAATAGAGCAGGCCGAGCGTCGCGCCCTCTGGCACGTCGTCGCCGATTTTCGCTTCGGCGAGATAGCCGACCGAAGCGTCAATTTCGTCTTTCATCGTGACGCGCCCGCCGCCGAGCGCGGCGACCGCGCGACCGATTTCCGACGCGTCCGTCTGCGCGACGAATCCGGCGCGCGGCGATTCTATACGCACCTCGCGGAGTTGCAAACCGGCGAGACGCTCCGGCTCGTCGCACACGCGAGCGTCTCCGCCCTGCGCCTCGACGTTCGCGCGGAAGAGTTCCAGCGCCGCGCCCGTCTCCCATGCGCGACCGACGCGCCCGCGCGCCGCGTCAAGCGTCGCCTCGACGCCCGACAGCGCGACCATCCGCGCCGCCAACTCAAGCGACAGATCGAGCACCGGACGCGTCGCATCGTCCACCTCGCCGCGCAGCAGACGGATACACTCGACCACTTCCAGCGCGTTGCCGACGGCGCGTCCGAGCGGTTGATTCATGTCCGTTATCAAAGCTTCCGTCCGCACGCCGCAAGAGTTTCCGGTCGCGACGAGCGCGGCGGCGAGTTCTCTTGCGCGCGACTCCTCGCGCATGAACGCGCCCGTCCCCGTCTTCACGTCCAAGACCAGAGCGTCGAGTCCGGCGGCCAGTTTCTTCGACATAATCGAAGCGACGATGAGCGGAATCGCCTCCACCGTCTCGGTCGCGTCGCGCAGCGCATAGAGTTTTTTGTCTGCGGGCGCGACGTGCTCCGTCTGCCCCATCATCGCAAAACCGACGCGCTCCAAGACGGCGCGAAATTCGTCGAGCGAGAGATTGACGCGATAGCCCGCAATCGCTTCCAGCTTGTCGAGCGTGCCGCCCGTGTGTCCGAGGCCGCGCCCCGAAATCATCGGGACGCAGACGCCGGACGCCGCCGCGAGCGGCGCGAGAATCAGAGACGTTTTATCGCCGACGCCGCCCGTCGAATGCTTGTCGGCTTTGGGCCGCGCGATGTCTGAGAAGCTCAAGACCTCGCCCGAACGAAGCATCTCCTCCGTCAAGGCTCCGGTCTCCGCGCCGCTCATCCCGCAGAGGAGTATCGCCATCAACAACGCCGACGATTGATAGTCCTGCCAACTCCCGTCCGTCGCGCCGCGCACGAAGAAAGCAATCTCCGCGCGTGACAACTCGCCCCCGTCGCGCTTCCGGCGTATCACGTCTTGCGGTCTCATAAAAGAAAAGAGGTTAGATGTCGGATGCTGGATGTTAGAAACGAAGTCCTGCCGGTTGTCGAAGCGTTCGCTTGCTTTGATAGTCGCACTCGTTTTGCAATCCTAACATCTAACATCCAACATCTAACCTCTGCTTTAAGTCCTTTCGAGCAGCACGACGGCCTGCGCTTGAATGGCGCGGCCTTCGCCGACGGCGTCCATGCCTTCGCCGGTCTTCGCTTTGACGCTCACGCACGCGCCCTCGACCTCCAACACCCCGGCCAGACGCTCGCGCATCTGCTGGATGTAGGGGCGCAACTTCGGACGTTCCAGCATCACGGTCGAGTCAATGTTGACGACGTGGAAGCCCTCTTTTTTCGCCAGCCAGACGACGCGCGCCAGCAGTTCGAGACTGTCCGCATCCTTCCAGCGCGGGTCGTGGTCGGGGAAATGCAGTCCCAAATCTCCCTCGCAGAGCGCGCCGAGAATCGCATCCGAAATCGCGTGCGCCAGCGCGTCGGCGTCCGAATGTCCGACCGCGCCCACCTCCGACTCGACCAGCACGCCGCCGAGCACCAGCGGGCGTCCCGCCGCCAGCGCGTGCATGTCGTTGCCGATGCCGATGCGAAACATGTTCGGTAAAAGTCCAACATCAAGAGTCGTTGAAAGTCGCAAGTCGCAAGTCCGAAGTCAACACTCTTGTCTTTGGACTTGCGACTTTCAGGCTTTGAACTTCCGCCGACTTTGGACGCTGGACTTTCAGACTTGCGACTCCTTAAAGATGATTTCGGCGACCGCGATGTCTGCGGGCCGCGTGATTTTGATGTTGCGCGCGTGGCCCTCGACGATGGCGACCGCGACGCCGAGTTGTTCGACGAGCGCGCTGTCGTCGGTCGCCGTCGAGTTCTCCGCGAGGGCCTTCTCGTAGGCGCGTCGAAGGATGTCGTAGCGAAAGCATTGCGGCGTCAGCGCGTGCCAGATTCGCGCGCGCGGCAGGGTGCGCGTGATGCTCCCGTCGCTGACCTCCTTCAACGTGTCAATGGACGGAGTGGCGAGTATGGCCGCGCCCGTGTTTTGCGCCGCGCGCATCGTCCGGTCAATCTCTTCCGCCGTGACGAAGGGGCGCACGCCGTCGTGCACGGCGATGATCTCTGCGGTGGCGGCGCGGACGGACTGCAAGCCGCGCCAGATTGACTCGGTGCGCGTCGGGCCGCCCGTGACGACGCGCGACAGTTTGCTCAGTCCGTAGCGACCCGCCAGCGCGAGAAACCCTGCGGCCTCGCCCGCCGGGAGAACGACGATGGTTTCTCCGACGGTCGCGCTCTGCTCGAAACGTCTGAGCGTGTGAATGATGATGGGGATGCCGCCGAGTTCCCGAAACTGCTTGGCCCTGCCCCCGCCCGCCCGCGTGCCCTGTCCGGCAGCGGCGATAATCGCCACGTTCATACGGATGAGGGCGGAGGGATGTGGGATGAAGAAAAAACAGTCTTGCTTTTATTCATCCCACATCCCTCCGCCCTCATCCTTTGATTAGTCTGCTGCTGATTCGTTGTGCTCGCCGCCGCGCGTCGGGTGCGGGTGCGTGCTGGGGCGCGCGTCGCGTTGCGGGAGCGTGGCGCGGCGGGCGCTGCCGTTGGCGGCGCGCGCGTCGTTCATGCCGCCGTTCTCCGGCCCTTCTTCCCAGAGCCGACCGAAAATCATCTTTCCAGCGGTCGTCTGCAAGACGCTCGTGACGGCGATGTCGGCGTTCTTGCCGATCATGCGGCGCGCGTTGTCCACGACGACCATCGTGCCGTCGTCCAGATAAGCGACGCCCTGATTGTATTCTTTGCCCTCTTTCAAGATGAAGACGCGCATCGCTTCGCCGGGCAGCACGACGGGCTTCAAGGCGTTCGCCAGTTCGTTGATGTTCAAGACCTGAACGCCGTGCAGGTGCGCGACCTTGTTCAGGTTGAAATCGTTGGTGACGATGACGGCTTCGAGTTGCTTGCTCAACTCAAGCAGCTTCAGGTCAACCTCCTTGACGGCGGGAAAGTCCGTGTCCACCACCTGAATGTCGAGCGTGCTGTTGCCCTGCAAGCGGTTGAGCATGTCGAGGCCGCGCCGCCCGCGCTGCCGCTTCGACGAATCGGGCGAATCCGCCACCTGCTGCAACTCGCGCAGGATAAACTGCGGAATCACGATGATGCCGCCTAAGAATCCGGTCTCGGCAACGTCGGCGATGCGTCCGTCAATGATGACGGAGGTGTCGAGTATCTTGTAATCGCGGCGCGTCGTCTTGTCGCTGAAGATGCCGCCGAGCGCGGAGAGGTCTAAATAGTCGCCCTTCGCCGCGCCGACCATCAGCCCGACGTAAGCCATCAGAAAAGCGAGCGAGAGCGTCAGGAACGATTTCGTCTCCGCCGCGATTGCGCCCGACTCCTGCTGGCTAATCAACATCCCGATGAGATACGCGCCGACGATGCCCATAATCGAGCCGATGGCCGCGCCGATGAGCGTCTTCAGAGACGACCTTTGAATGCGTATCTCGAAGAGAATTATCGCGCCCGCGATGAGGGCGGCGACGATGGCCGAGAAGACTTTTGTCGAGAGAGAGAGATACCCCGGCACGGGGTGCAGCGCGTACCCGGCTGCGACCAGAATGCCCGTAAACACCAATCTGATGAGGACAGTATTTGTGCGCATGGCGTCGAGATATTAACACGCCCTTAACCTACGCGTCACGAAAAGGTTTCGAGCACCGGCTCCCTCGCGTTTTTCTTGCGTTAGATAACCGACACGAACGACGGCGCGGCCAACCGTCGAAACCTTCATCCGGCGACTACTGAAACAGTTCGTCCAACGCTTCCTCGACCGAACGGACGCCGACGACGCGCAGACCGAGCAGGCGTTCGAGGCCCGTCGTGTTGGAGGCGGGCATAATCAGTTTTTTGAAGCCGAGCGCCTGCACCTCGCGCGCGCGCACCGGCGCTTGCATCGCGCCGCGCACCTCGCCCGTCAGACCGATCTCGCCGAAGACGGCGGTCTGCGCGTCAATCGCCACGTTCTTGAAGCTCGATGCGATGGCCGCGACCACTCCCAAATCAGCCGCCGGTTCGTCAATCTCCAAGCCGCCCGCGACGTTGACGAACACGTCGTCGCCGATGAGTTGGAAGCCGACGCGCTTCTCCAACATGGCGATCAGGAGCGCGATGCGATTGGCGTCGAACCCTTGAGCCATGCGCCGCCCCGTGCCGTACTTCGAGCCGGAGACGAGCGCCTGCACTTCGACGAGGACGGGCCGCGTCCCCTCCATGCACGCCGTCACGACCGAACCGGCGACGCCTTTGGGACGTTCCTGCAAGAACATCTCCGAAGGATTCGCCACGGGCACTAGTCCTGCGCCCGTCATCTCGAAGACGCCGACCTCGTTGGCCGCGCCGAAGCGGTTCTTCGTCGCCCGCACGATGCGGTGGTTGTAGTGGCGTTCGCCCTCGAAGTAGAGCACCGTATCAACGATGTGTTCCAACGCCTTCGGCCCCGCAATCGAACCCTCCTTCGTGACGTGGCCGATGAGGACGACCGGGATAGTCCGGTTCTTCGCCAGCAACATAAACTGTCCCGCGACCTCGCGCACCTGCGAGACGGAACCGGGCGCGGATTCGATCTTGGAGGAGAAGACCGTCTGAATCGAATCAACGATGATCGCGCCCGGCGTGTCGCGCTCAATCTCGTCGAAGATGCTTTCGAGATTCGTCTCCGGCAGTAGATACAGGTTCGCGGCCTCGATGCCGAGCCGCTCGCCGCGCATCTTGATCTGTCGCTCCGACTCTTCGCCGGAGATGTAGAGCACGCGCACGCCGCTCGCGCTCAATCTATCCGCCACCTGCACGAGCAGAGTTGACTTGCCGATACCCGGCTCGCCGCCGATCAGCACCAGACTACCGGGGACGATGCCGCCGCCGAGCACGCGGTCAAACTCCGTGATGCCCGAAGAGACGCGCACGTCATCTTGCGATTCAATCTCCGCGTAAGGTATCGGCTTCACCTCGCGCATCGTGAAACCGCCGCGCGCCGCCGCTGCGCCGCCCTTCGGGGCAGCCGCGCGCGCGCGTTCCTCGACAAACTTATTCCACGCGCCGCAATCAGGACACTTCCCCAACCACTTGCGCGACTGATGGCCGCAATCCTGACAGACGTAAACCGTCCCTAAAGCTTTTGCCAATGCTACACTTCCCCTCTAAACCCGCACGCCCGAACCGCTCTGAAAGCTTCTTTGAGGCTCCAACCCCGCGCGCCGATTTTCGCCAATTTTCCAGCTATTTTAGCAGTTTTCGGCGATTTTATCAGCCACCCGCGAATGCGATTTTGACTTGCGGATAACTGTCGGCGTCGCTCTTGCGGTTGCCGCGATAATCCGAATCGTCGTCGTGTAGAGTTATTCACGCGCCGCTCTGTTTTGCTCTGCTTCTCCGGCGCGGCGCGACGAGTTCGACGTAGGCTTGCAGGCTTGCTTGGAGAACGTCGGCGCGCAGCGCGTCGAGCGTGCGCGTCAGGTTGTGCGCGAGCCTGCCGGTCGTCTCTTTGATGTCGAAGTCCGCTCCGGCTTCGATGCGTTCGAGCGGGCCGATGCGCGCGAAGGCTTCGGGGCGAAAGTCTTCAAGAAACTCATAACGGAGGGCGACCGGCGCGACGTATGCGCGCTGCGTGCGTTTGATGATGTGTGCGATGCCTGAATAGAACCTCAAGGGGCGCGCGTCGTTCGGCGCGGTCGCGCCCTGCGGAAAAATCCAGAGAGCGCGTGCTGCATCCGCACGCAGGAGCGCGCTCGCATACTCGATTGACCGAGACGCCTCGCGCGCCCGCTCGCGCACGACGGAGAACGCGCCGAGCCTGCGAAAGAGCATGTGCTTTCGCAGTTGCCGCTCCTCCATCAAAACGAACTGCGCGAGCGCGCAGGCGTGCCCGATTTGAAAAGCGACGAGCCCGTCCCACCAACTCGAATGGTTCGCGTAGAGCACGAGCGGCGCATCACTATGCGGCCTCTCAAGCAGCGCGTCCGTGCCCGCCACGCGCAGACCCTCGAAACGACGCGCCAGCAAATTGCGGTTGTACATCGCGAACGCCCGCTCGAACCATGCGCTCTTTTTGGCCGTGATCATCTGGCTGGCTCTGAAGCGTTCGATTTTAGACAACCAACCGGAAGACGGTTGTTGTTTTGCTCAACTCCTGACGCCGTTTGCCTAGCGCTCACTTGAGCATTTGCCGGACGCGCGCCTTCATAAAAGCGCGCGGATATTCTCCGTCGGGCGACCGAGGACGGCGCGCTCGCCGCGTTCGACGATGGGACGTTGAATCAGGTCGGGATGTTCGGACATCAACCGGATAAGCTCTTCGTCGGGCACGTCGCGTTGCGCGAGACCGAGTTCACGATAGACGTGTTCGCTCTTGCGCAGGAGTTCGCGCGGCGAGATGTTCATCTTGGCGATGAGTTCGCGCAGTTTGCTTTCAGTTAGCGGCTCGACGTAGTAGTTGACCCGCTCAAACTCGACGCCGCTCTCGCGCAGCAACCTGTCAACCTCACGGCATTTCGTGCACGTCGGTTTCTCATAGACCGTGATCTTGTCGTTCATAGTTCCCCTCTCTGTGATATCGGACAGACGCACACCCCGTCTGCCTGCACATCCTAAAGATAGCGTCTGCAACTCACAAGCAGAAAGAGTTCGGGCGACGACGAACGTTCGTCCCGCGACTTTTTACGGAACAAGACGCGCGGACTTGGTGTCTAAGAGATGTTGACTCCCGACCCGAACGGCACCGGCATGAGGGAGGACTATCAGAATGTTCAATCACTTGATTGAGTCGGGTTCGCACGCGCGCGACCTCAAGCGCAGAGGCACTTTCTTTCTCGGTACGCTGGCCTTCTACGGCGTGCTCCTGTCGGTCGCTGGCATCGGCAGCATCTACGCCTACAACGCGAGCCTCGACGAGCCGAATCTGGACATCGTGACGATGATCCGGTTCTCGCAACCCGCCGCGAGCGTGCCGGAGAGACGCGCGCCCGAACGCCCCGCCGCCGCGCGTTCGAGCGCCGCGAACCAGTTGACGACGCGGCCCGAAATCTCCGTCATCACGCCCTATCAACGCAGCAAGGTTGCGAGCATGGAGACGAAGGAGGTGCGCGCCGGAGTCGCCGTCCGCATCAGCCCGAACACGAGCGACCCGGTCGAGACGGGCGGCCCCGTCGGCCCGCGTGTCATCGGCGACAATTATCCGGCGCACAACGAGGGCGGCGTCCGCCTCGCGGGCGGCGACAAAGAGGACGAACCGCCGCTGACGCCGCGCGTCAAGGCCGCCGTCGAGAAGTTGCCGGAGGTCAAAAAAACCGTCGTCTCGCTCGGCCCGATCAACAGCCGCGCGATAGATAAACCCATCCCCGTCTATCCGCCAATCGCCCGCGCCGCAAAAGCATCGGGGACGGTCGTCGTGCAGATTCTTCTGGACGAGACGGGAAAGGTCGTCTCCGCGCAGGCCACGAGCGGTCATCCGCTGCTCAAACAGGCCGCCGTGCAGGCCGCCTACCGCGCGCGTTTCACGCCGACTTATCTCTCCAACCAACCAATCAAAGCGACGGGCTATATCACTTATAACTTCATCCTTCAATGAAGCGCACGGACGAAGACGGCGGGATGAAAAGCACGGTCTCTAAGAAATTAACGGCTGTGTTCTTTCATCCCGCCGTCTTACTCGCATAGACGCGCGGGACGCGTGCGCTGATGCCGCAGGTGACTTCGTAGGAGAGCGTACCGGCGGTTCCGGCAATCTCTTCGGCGACGACACGATGCTCGCCGTCTTCGCCGAGCAGGGTCACGCGGTCGCCGACGGAGACGCCCTCTACGTCCGTCACGTCCACGAGCGTCAAATCCCTCGAGATGCGACCGACGACCGGCGCATACGTGCCGCGCACGACGACGCGCCCGCGATTCGAGAGCGCGCGCATGTAGCCGTCGTGATAACCGACGGGGAGCGTCGCGACCGCCATCTCACGCGACGCCTCGAACGTGCAGCCGTAGCCGAGCGTCTCGCCCCTGTGCACCGATTTCAAAAGCGTGAGGCGCGAGCGCACGGACATCACGGGACGAAACGCAGGCTCGGGCCGGAGCGGCGGCAGGATGTCGCGCCAGAGTCCGTAGAGCACGCCGCCCGGTCTGACGAGATTGCCGTGGGCCTTCGGGTGCGCGAGCGTGCCCGCCGAGTTCGCCAGATGCTCGTAGGTCGGGTTGTGCCCGCGCTCACGAAACACGGCGACGGCGCGATAAAAACGCGCGACCTGTTCATCCGTGAAGGGGTCGCGGGCAGGTTCGTCTGCCGCCGCGAAGTGGGTCATCAAACCATCCACGCGGAGGTTCGGAAACCCGCGCAGAGCATCCGCAAACTCAGCCGCGCCGTCGTCGCGCACGCCGAGCCTTCCCATCCCCGTGTCAATCTTGACGTGAATGTCGCGCACGACGTTCGACGCGCGCGCCGCCGCGTCGAGCGCGGCAGCCGTATCCAGACGATAGACGACCGGCACGAGGTCGTGCTCGATGCAACTCTCCGCCTGCCCGTCCCAGAATCCGCCGAACAGCAGAACCGGCTTGCGCACACCCGCGCGGCGCAACTCGATGGCCTCCTCCGGCGACGCCACGCCGAACCAGTCCGCGCCTTCGGCGTCGAGACGGCGCGCGCAAGCCCTCGCGCCGTGACCGTACGCGTCTGCTTTGACGACCGCCATCACGTTGACACCGGGGCCGACGCACGCGCGCACCGCACGAAAGTTTTCGGCGAGCGCGTCGAGATTTATCTCGGCCCATGTCGGTCGGATGCCGTGCGGCTCGAAGTCGCCCGCGAAGGGGTCGTCTGGTGTCGTCTCGCTTTTCGACATAGAGGCTTTCGGTCAGTTACAGCGGAACAAACGTCCGGGCAAAGATACGTCGCCCGCGCAATGCACGTTCGGCAAAGGACGCGGACGGCAGACTTCTATCCCGCCCGTGCAATCAGCGGGCACGTTTTGAGATGCATTCTACGAATGTATCGCTTGATATTGATAGCGTGAATCAATCGAGCGATGGGCGCGCACGTGGAGGAAGGAAGCGACGTTTACAGAAGGCGCAAGCGTTGGCCGGGGACAAACGCCGCGCCGGAGCTATTCGCGCCACATGTTTTCGAAGCGCGTGAACTCTTTGAGGAAGGCCAGCTTGACGTTGCCGGTCGGGCCGTTGCGCTGCTTGGCGATGATGAGTTCGGCGATCCCTGCGTTCTCTTCCGTGCGCGTGTACTGTTCTTCGCGGTAGATGAAGGCGACCACGTCGGCGTCCTGTTCGATTGCGCCGGATTCGCGCAGGTCGGCGAGTTGCGGGCGGTGGTCGGTGCGGGATTCGGGCGCGCGCGAGAGTTGCGAGAGCGCGACCAGAGGCACGTTCAACTCCTTCGCCAGCCCCTTCAACTCGCGCGAAATCTGTGAGACTTCCTGTTGCCGCGACTCCGAACGGCGCGACGAGCCGGACATCAGTTGCAGGTAATCAACGACGATGAGGTCGAGCCGCTTCTGTTCTGCCGCGAGCCGTCGCGCTTTGGCGCGCATCTCAAGCACGGAGATGCCGGGCGTGTCGTCAATAAAAATCTTCGTCTCGGCGAGCGTGCCGAGCGCGCCCGCGAGCCGCGCCCATTCCTCGCGCGAAAGAAAGCCGCTGCGGAAACGATGCGCGTCAACGCGCGCCTCCGAGGAGAGCATGCGCATCACGAGCGACTCTTTCGACATCTCCAGAGAGAAGATGCCGACGACCGCTCCGGCGGAGATGGCGGCGTTCTGCGCGAGCGTCAGGCAGAGAGAGGTCTTGCCCATCGAGGGGCGCGCGGCGACGATGATCAAGTCCGAAGGCTGCAAGCCCGAGGTCATCGTGTCAATCTCGGTGAAGCCGGTGGTGAGTCCCGTGAGCATCACGGAACGTCCGGCCATCTCCTGCACTTTTTCGAGAAGCGAATCGGCGACCGGCTTGACGTGTGAGAAGCCCTGACGGGTGCGCTCGTCGGCGAGCGCGAAGATGAGTTGCTCGGCGTGGTCGAGGATGACGCTCGCTTCGTCCTCCTCCTCCAAAGCCTCGCTCGTGATGATGTTGTTGACTTTGACGAGTTGGCGCAGCAGCGATTTGTCGCGGACGATTTTGGCGTAGTGAGCGAGGTTGGTGAAGTGTGGCAGGCCGTAGGTCAGTTCGCTGATGAAGGCGATGCCGCCGACCTGTTCGAGCGCGCCGTCGCGCCGCAGTTCTTCGCCGAGCAGAATCGGATTGATCTCCGAGCCGCGCTCGCTCATCGAGATCATCGAGCGGAAGATGAAATAGTGTGCGCGGATGTAGAAGTCTTCGGGGCGCAGCAGTTCGATGGCCTGATTGATCAACCCGTTGTCGAGGATGACCGCGCCGAGGATGGCCCGTTCGGCGTCGGCGCTGTGCGGCAACGGGCGTTCGAGCAGTTGGTCGCGCGAGGTGTCGGCGTATTTAGACATCGGGAGATGCTTTTGTTTTGGAGACTGTCCGGACGAAAAGTGAAAAGAATTTTCTGCCGCGCATGAACTTTGTCCGCGCCCGCTCTCGGACAATCCGGACGCAACGCGTGCGCGCTCGCCCCCTGTGGCCGCCCGCGCCGCTGTTCTTATACTACAACCGGAGCGGGTGC
>DATLMV010000042.1:0-35685 GCA_035537095.1 Pyrinomonadaceae bacterium | reverse complement strand
AAGCCGACCGCCGCTTCCGCCGCCGCCACCGTCATCACGATGAAGACGAAGAGTTGGCCCGTGACATCGTTGAAATAGCGGGAGAAGGCGACGAACGTCAGGTTGACGGCGTTGAGCATCAACTCGATGCACATGAACATCGTGATCGCGTTGCGCTTGATGATGACGCCGACCACGCCGGTGGTAAAGAGCATCGCCGACAGGGCCAGATACCATTCCAGTCGAATCATAAAAGGCTCACTCCTTCTCCCGCGAAGGCGCGGCGGCCTCGCCTCTCTCGATCTGCAACTCGGCCATCGCGCGCCCCGTCGCCGCCGTCTCGCCCGGCATGATTGCCGCGTCCGTCCGCGCGTCGCCCGTCAGCCTGAGCGGCGTCTGCGCGAGGGTGCTCCCGCCGTCGCCGCCCGCCTCGCGCCGCGCGGAGAGATTGGTTGAGGCGGCGCGGCGCGCGAGCGACATCGCCCCGACAATCGCCATCAGAATCAAGACGGACGTGACCTCGAACGGCAAGAGATATTCCGTGAAGAGTCCCGTCCCGATAGAGGATGTCAAACCGATGCCGGTGTTGCCCTGAACCGTCAGGGGGGTGTGCACGGAGTAGAGGACGAACGCGGCCTCGCCGAAGAGAATCGCGCCGAGCGCGACGCCGATCAGGATGTAGCGCAGGTTCGACGGGCGGTGTTCTTCCTCCTCGACGTTCAAGAGCATGATGACGAAAACCACCAGCACCATGATCGCGCCCGCATAGACGATGACCTGCACAGCGGCGATGAACGGCGCGGCCAAAAGAATGTAGAGCCCCGCCAGCGCGACGAAGACGCCGACCAGCGAAATCGCACAGTAGAGCGGGTTGCGCTGCACCACCAGCGAGATGGCGCAACCGAGCGCGAGTCCGGCAAACAGGATGAAGAGGAGAACTGAAAACATAAAAGCAAGGATGAAGGATGAGGGATGAGGGATGAAAGAAGGAATAATGAAAGGCTATGCTTTCTTATTCATCCCTCATCCCTTATCCCTCATCCTTTAAAGAACATGACCGTCGCCGTCAGAATCACGTTGAGAATGGCGACGGGCAGCAGGAATTTCCAACCGAAGTCCATCAGTTGGTCGAAACGGAAGCGCGGGAGCGTGCCGCGCAGCCAGATGTAGAGAAACAGGAAAAAGACGACCTTGATTAAGAAATAGAGGACGCCGAGCGGCGGAAACGTCTCGACGAACGGCCCCTGCCAGCCCCCTAAGAATAACGTCGTCGCCAACATCGAGACCGTGAACATGTTGACGTATTCGGCCATGAAGAAGAAGGCAAACTTCATCGCGCTGTATTCCGTGTGGAATCCGGCGACGAGTTCCGTCTCCGCTTCGGGTAGGTCAAACGGCACGCGGTTCGTCTCGGCGATGGCGGAAATCAGGTAGATGACGAAGCCGAGAAACTGCGGGATGATGTTCCAGCGCGGGATGACGTAGAACCAGTAGCCGCCCTGCTGCCCCACCATGTCGTAGAGGTCGAGCGTGCCGGACATCATCACGACGCCGACGAGCGAGAGTCCTAAAGAGAGTTCATATGAAATCATCTGCGCCGACGCGCGCAGTCCGCCCATCAGGCTGTACTTGTTATTGGACGACCAGCCCGCGAGCATGATGCCGTAGACGCCGACCGAAGTGATGCCGAGCACGTAGAGCAGACCGATGTCGAGCCGCGTGATGACTAAATCAACCGGCCCTAAAAAAGGCACGTTCACCGTCGGCCCGAAGGGATAGACGATAATCGTCATCAAGGCCGCCGTGATCGCAATCATCGGCGCGAGCACATAGACGAACTTCGTTGACTTGTCGGGGATGATCTCTTCTTTGAGAATGAACTTCAGCAGGTCAGCGAAGGGCTGCAACAGCCCGCCGTAGCCGACGCGGTTCGGCCCCAGACGCCCCTGTATGAACGCCAGAATCCGGCGCTCGGCCAGCACCGTATAAGCCACAATCAGCAACACCGCCACGAAAGCGATGTTGATGCCGAGCAACTTCATACTCGCATTAACGAGAGGACTGTTCCAATCCATAATCTTCAAGGGATGAGGGCGGAGGGATGAGGGATGAATCAGAGAGAGACTTTTTTTAATTCATCCCTCATCCCTCATCCTTCATCCCTGCTCTCAGTCTCCGGCGACGGCGGTCTCCACGCGTCGCAGGTTGGTGTCAATCGAAATCTGGTAGAGCGGCGAGACGAGCACGTTCTGCGGTTCGGGATTACCGGCGGCGAGCAGGTGAAACTGCGGGACTTTGCCGGTCAGCGTGCCGATTTTGAACAACTCGTGGCCGACGGGCGGCGTGCCCGTACGCTTCTCCGCCGTCTCGTCCAGACTCTCGACGCTCCGGCGCAAACTCTCCGCGTGCTCCGCCGCGCGTTCGCTTTGCCCGGCGAGCGCGTGCTTGGCCTGCACGGGCGCGGTCTCGTCCTTCAAGAGCGGGTAACGCATCCCCTTGTAAGCCTCAACGCGCTCCGAGATTTCGCGGAAGATGACGCTCGCAGACATCTGAAACTTGAAGTCGAAACCGACCGCGTCGGCAATCATCGAAGTGATCGCCCAGTCGGGTTTGGCTTGATGGACGGGCGGGATTGACTGCCGGACGCGCTGCACGAGGCCGTTGTTGTTCGTGAATGTCCCGTCAACTTCCGCAAACGACGCCGCCGGTAAAACGACATCCGCGTGCGCCGTCGTCTCCGTCTCGAAGAGTTCCTGCACGACGAGGAAATCGAGTTTGGCGAGCGCATCCTCGCGCCCTTCCAGATGTCGCGGCAGGAAGCTTCCCGCCACGTAGAGGGCGCGGAGAGTGTTGCCCGCCGCGTCGAGCATCTGCGTGGCCGAGAGCGCGCCGCTCATCATGCCGAGATCGTGCACGCCGACGCTGTTGTTGTAGAGCGGCAGCGGATGAAACAGGAAACGCCGTCCTTCACGTTCGCCTAAGGATTGCGGCAACTGCGCGAGCGCGACCTGCGCCGCTTCGCTCAACTCGCCGAACATCAAAACAACGTCGCCCTGCGTCTCCTCGACGAGACGACGCACCGCTTCGAGTTGCTCAGCTTCGACGCCCATCTTGCGCGCCGCGAGCGCGTGGTTGGCCGCGCCCGCCAGAGCAAACACGGCGGCATCGTTTGCGCCCGCGCGCATGTGTACGAACTGCGCGGCCTGTTCTTTCAGGCGAATCGGAGTGTCGTTGAAGATGACGAGTTTCGCGCCGCCGTTTCTCACCGCCTGACGAATCCAGCGGCCCGTCAGAGGCTGCAACTCCTCCGGCTCGCCGCCGATGAGAAGGATTGTTTTCGCGTGTCGAATATCCTTGCTCGTCGCCAGCGGCGCGGACATGTTTGTAAAGAACGGCACGAGCGAGAAGGCGTCGGTCGCCGCGTAGTTCTTCGTCTCGACCACTTCGCGCGCAAACTTCAGGAGCGCATAGTTGGATTCGTTCGTCAGGCGCGGGCTGCCGACGATGCCGATGGCGTCCGCGCCGTGCTCCGTGCCGACGGTCAGGAGTTGCTCGGCGGTGAATCGAATGGCCTCGTCCCACGTCGCCGGAATCAGTTTGCCGCCCTTCTTGTAGCGAATCATGGGCGTCCGCAGACGCTCCTCGTGGTTGACGAACGGGTGCGCGAAGCGTCCCTTGATACAGAGAAACTCGCCGTTGTGACCGTTGACGTAACGGTCGCGCGCCACGACGCGCATCACTTCGCCCGCGCGCGCGCCGACCGACAACTCGCAACCGTCCGAACAGAACGAGCAGGTCGAAACCGTGCGCTCAAGCTCCCAAGGGCGCGTCTGATGACGGTAGGTCGCGTCGAGCAGCGTGCCCGTCGGGCAGACCTCGATGCAGTTGCCGCATTGCGAACAGTTGAGCCAGCCGCCGTAGGTTCCGATGACGGTGTTGACGCCGCGCCCGCCCGCTTCGATGGCATCCTCGCCCATCCACTCGTCGCAGACGCGCGTGCAGCGTTTGCACAGGATGCAACGCTGCGAATCGTTGGCGACGATGGGCGACAGGAACTTTTCGGGGAAGTAGTTCTTGCGCTCCGTGAAACGCTCTTCGAGTTGTCCCCAATCGAAGACCATCTCCTGCAACTCACACTCGCCGCCCCTGTCGCACACCGGACAGTCCAACGGGTGATTCGCCAGCAGGAACTCCACCATCCCGCGCTGCGCCTTCTCGATCTCCTCGCTCTCCGTCGTCACCACCATCCCGTCCGTGCAGGTGATCGTGCACGACGTTTGCAGCTTCGGCATCTTCTCGATGCGCACCAGACACATCCGGCACGAAGCCTGAAGCGCCAGATCGGCGTAATAGCAGAAAGAGGGAATCGCAAACGCGTTCTCCCGGCACACGTCAATCAAACGCGCGCCCTTTTCCACCTCGAACTGCTGGCCGTTGATTGTGACTTTAATTAACTCTGATGGCATTGATAATACCTGTTCTTAGATTGCCGCAACGAACTCGTCCACCGTGAGATTGGCTGCGCGAATCAGACTGCGAAGCGTTCCTTAAGCAACTTCTTTATGGTCTGGAATCGAAAGCGTAACCGTCTCGCCGTCTTTCGTCATAATGATGTGACTGCTGCTTTATCGCGCAATCTCCCATCCGAAGGATTCGAATACTTTCACGACTTCACGGCCACTCAAGACGGGAAGCGACGCCACTACGCAGCCACCTCGACTTGCCGCGTTTCGATAGTCAATGGATAGCCCTTCTCGGCACGAACTTGTAGGCAGAGACGAATCGCGTCCTTAATATTTTCCAACGCTTCTTCCCGCGTTCCGCCCTGACTGACACAACCCGGAATCGAAGGGCATTCGACAATCCAAACTCCATCCTCATCCCTGTCGAGCGTGACATTAAAAATCATTGCCATCTCCTCTTGTAGTAAATGGTAAATGGTGAATGGTAAATAGTAAGTAATGAAAGACAGGTTGTTATCTATTCACCATTTACCATTTACTATTCACTACCTTGTCGGTATCCCTTCGATATTCCCGTTGCCTTCGACTATCGGCGTCAGATGTTTTCTGAAATCTTCGGGAAACTTTTTGACGGCGGACTGAATGGGCCAAGAGGCGGCGTCGCCGAGGGGGCAGAAGGATTTGCCCTCGATGTTGTCGCAGAGGTCTAGGAGCAACTGCGCGTCTTCGGGGCGGCCTTCGCCGCGCGCGATGCGTTTGAAGACCTTGACGAGCCAGTCCGTGCCTTCGCGGCAGGGCGTACACCAGCCGCAGGATTCGTGTTTGTAAAACTCGGTCAGATTTTTGGTTGACTCGAACACGTCAACCGTCTCGTCCATCACGATGAAGCCGCCGGAGCCGACCATCGAGCCGCCCGCGACGAGTCCTTCGTAATCCATCCGCACGTCTTTCCCGATGATGTCGGCGGCGGGCATGATATAGACGCTTGAGCCGCCGGGGATGACGGCCTTCAGTTGCCGCCCGTCGCGGATGCCCCCGCAGTCTTCCATGATGAACTTTTCCATGTCGTCGTAGCCCATCGGAAGCTCATAGACGCCGGGGCGGTTGACGTGCCCCGAGACCGACCAGAGTTTCGTGCCGCCGCTCTTTTCCGTGCCGAGTTTCTGGTAAGCCTCGCCGCCCATCTTGATGATGTCGGGGACGGCGGTCAAAGTCTCGACGTTGTTGACGACCGTCGGGCAGCCGTAGAGGCCCGCGACGGCGGGGAAGGGCGGCTTCATGCGCGGGTGTCCGCGCAAGCCTTCGAGCGAATTGAGGAGCGCGGTCTCCTCGCCGCAGATGTACGCGCCCGCGCCCGTGTGCATGAAGACCTCGCAGGAGAAGTCCGTGCCGAGAATTTTTTCGCCAACCAGTCCGGCCTCGCGCGCCTCTGCAATGGCCCCGTCCATGATGTCAATCAGGTAGCGATATTCGCCGCGCGTGTAGCAGTAGGCGGCCTTCGAGCCGAGCGCGTAGGCCGCAATCAACATGCCTTCGATGAGCATGTGCGGGTCGCGCTCCATCAGGTAGCGGTCTTTGAAAGTGCCCGGCTCGGACTCGTCCGCGTTGCAGACGACATACTTCGGTTTCGGCGAATCCTTCGGCACGAAACCCCACTTCATCCCCGTCGGGAAACCCGCGCCGCCGCGCCCGCGCAGCGCAGACTTCTTCACCTCCGCAATCACGTCCTCCGGCGACATCCCGTCGAGGACTTTCTTCAACGCCTCGTAACCGCCGTTCTTTTGATAGACGGCGAGCGTGTGCGAGTCGTCCAAACTCACACGCGCCAGTTGAAGCGGCTCGCAACCGATAGCTCCGATAAACATAGTCGTTAGTAAATCGTGAATCGTAAATCGTGAATAGTCAGAAAGCCTTTAAGACAAATGCGCGTCTATCTCGTCTGGAAAACGTATGTGTCGTTGTCGCAGCGGTCGAGAATCTCGTCAACTTTTTGCGGCGTCAGGTTCTCGTGATAATCGAAGCCGAGTTGCATCATCGGGGCCGTGCCGCAGGAGCCGAGGCATTCGACTTCGGAGAGCGTGAAGCGACCGTCCGCAGTCGTCTCGCCGGGCTTGATGCCGAGACGTTTGGCGCAATGCTCGGTGATCTTGTCGGCTCCGAGAATCTTGCACGAGAGCGTCCGGCAGACCTGCACGTGATACTTGCCGACGGGCTTCGTGTTGATCATCGAATAGAAGGTCGCCACTTCCCAGATGTCCGTGATGCGGACGCCGAGACGGTCGGCCAGATAAGCGACGGCGGGCGGGTCGAGCCACCCGTCGCGCTCGCGCTGCACGATGAACATCAGCGGCAGGATGGCCGAACGCCTCACCGGATACTTGGCGAGATTGCGTTCGATCTCCGCCTCCACCTCCGGCGAAAAAACGGCCATCTCCGCAGGCACTTTCGCCTCCTGCGGCAAAGGATTGTTCGGCGTAAACTGCTGGCTCATACATTTCCGTGAATCGTATATCGTCAATCGTAAAAGAAACTCCGGTTATGCAGTCATCTATTCACGACTTACGATTCACGATTTACTACCTGTCAATTTCTCCGAGCACGATGTCAATCGAACCGATGATGGCGACCACGTCGGCGACCATCTCGCCCTCGCTCATGTGGGGCAGGGCCGAGAGGTTGATGAAACTGGGCCCGCGCACGTGGACGCGGCTCGGTTTCGGCCCGCCGTCGGATTTGATATAGACGCCGAGTTCGCCCTTCGAGCCTTCAATCGGATGATAGACTTCGCCCTCGGGGACGTTGAAGCCTTCGGCGACGATCAGGAAGTGATGGATGAGCGCGTCCATGTGCGTCTTCATCGCTTCGCGGTCGGGCAGCACGACCTTCGGCGCGTCGGCCTTGATGGGGCCGGGCGCGAGTCTCGACAACGCCTGTTTGACGATCTTCAGCGATTCCGCCATCTCGCGCATCCGCACCATGTAGCGCGCCCACACGTCGCCGTCGTGCTCGACCGGAATCTCGAAATCATACTTCTCATAACCCGTGTACGGGTTGGCCCGGCGGATGTCGAGCGCGATGCCGCTCCCGCGCAGGCACGGCCCCGAGAGCCCCCAGTCAATCGCGTCTTCCGCCGAGATACGCCCGACGCCCTTCGTGCGTCGCTGGAAAATCTTGTTGCCCGAAAGCAGGGTGTGAAACTCCGCGAGCGCGTCGGGGAAGTTGTCCGTAAACTGCCGGACGCGATTGTCGAACCCGGCGGGCAAGTCCATCATCAGCCCGCCGATGCGAAAGTACGAAGGCGTCAGACGCCCGCCCGACGCCGCCTCGATCATGTTCAGAATCTTCTCGCGCTCGCGGAAGCAATAGAAGAAGACCGACATCGCGCCGATATCTAAGGCGTGCGTCCCCAACCAGACGAGGTGCGAAGCGATGCGCTGCATCTCGCACATCAACACGCGAATCGTCTGCGCGCGCTCCGGAATCTCCAACCCCAACAACTTCTCCGCCGCCATCACGTACGCCAGATTGTTGCCGAGCGGATTCAAATAATCCATCCGGTCGGTGATGACGATGCCCTGCTGGTACTTCTTGTACTCGAACAGCTTCTCCATCCCCGTGTGCAGATAACCGATGTCGGGCGTGCACTTGACGACCATCTCGCCGTCGAGCACGAGTTCAAGGCGCAACACGCCATGCGTCGAAGGATGCTGCGGCCCCATCGAAATCGTCATCTGCGTATCGAGCGGACGATCAACAATCTCGAACTGTGGCGGCAGATTTTTGGTTAACGTGCTCATGTCAAAGCTGCTCTTCGAGTTCACACCTCAAAAATGCTCTCCACGCGACAACTGAACCCGGGAAGCAAAGTTGTGGTCAACTCATCCTGTGTGCCTAGCGTCGCCTGAAGTTCCAGACCGTTGGCGGCGAGTTGATAAATCTCGACGGTTCCGGCCTCCCAATTAATAATCCAATATTCTTTAACCCCGTACTTACCGTACAGGTATCTTTTGACATTTCGGTCACGGCGTTCGTTTTCCACGCCGCTCGATAAAATTTCCACCACCAGATCGGGAGCGTCCGTCAGTTTGCCGCCGGAAATTATTTGATAAAACCTGTCGCCGGAAATGTATGCGAGGTCGGGGATGACGGCATCATGTTCGCTCAAAAAAACGCCGATTTCCGGCAAAATCTTGCCAATCGGGTTATCTCGCAAGTATGTTCTGACCGCGTACAACAGATTGCCGAGCACCGCTTGGTGGACGATGTGAGGCGCACGCGACACGTACAGGTCTCCTTCGATTAGCTCGTAACTGTCGCCGTTCTCCGGCATCACGTCGAGGTCTGCGACAGTTAAACTTGGATGAGCCTGACTGCTCATAAAGTGACCTTATATCCGCCTCACATGTCGCCGAGGCGACGCACAAAAATTCTCAAAATCAGGTTGTCGCGCCTGACTTAAATTTTAAGTCAGGCTATACGGCTCGTAGCCGCGCAGGGGGAAATCTTTGCGGAGCGCATGGCCCTGCCAGTCGTCGGGCAGGAGGATGCGGCGCAAGTCCGGATGGCCGTCGAAGATGACGCCCATCAAGTCGAAGGTTTCACGCTCGTGCCAGTTGGCCGTGCGCCAGACGCCGGTTACGGAAGGGACGTGCGTGTCCTCCTCGTTCAAGAGAACTTTCAGACGCAGGCGATGAAATTTCGTCGTCGAGAAGAGATGATAGTTGACCTCGAAGCGCGGCTCCTCTTCCGGGCCACGGTCTGCGCCGCAGATGTCTGCGAGAAAATTGAACTCAAGCGCGGGCGCACTCTTGAGATGCGTGCAGGCTTCGACGATGCGCTCGCGCGGCACGACGACCGTCCATTCGCCGAAAGCGAACTTCACGTCCGCCGCCCAATCGGGCCGCTCATGCTCGAACGCCGCCGCCAGCGGCGACGGCGCACTCTCTGCCGGAGTCGTCACCTCCGACGCCTCCGCAATCTGCTTTTCGCGCTCAACGTCTTTCGACATAAGTTTCAAAAGTAAATGGTGAATAGTGAATGGTAAATGGATAGAAGCAGTTTCTATTTACCATTTACCATTCACTATTCACCGCTTTTACGATGACCTGCGGCGTTCGTGCCGCGAGGCGATGGTGTAGGGGCGTGGGGGTTGTTGTTCTTGCGCCGCCGCTTCGTTGGTTGCGGAGATGCCGGTGGCGGGGAGCGTCCCCGGCGGCACGGCTTCGCGCGCGTCCTCTTCGGGCACGTCCCTGCGGTCGCGCAGAGACTCTTTCATCACCTTGTCTTGCAGCATCATCACGGCGTGAATCAGCATCTCGGGACGCGGCGGGCAGCCCGGAATATAAACGTCAACGGGCACGATCTTGTCCACGCCCTGCACGATGGCATAGTTATCGAAGACGCCGCCCGACGTGGCGCACGCGCCCATCGAGATCACCCACTTCGGTTCGGGCATCTGGTCGTAGATGCGCCGGAGGACGGGGGCCATCTTGCGCGAGACGCGGCCCGAGACGATCATCACGTCGGCCTGTCGCGGGCTGGCGCGGAAGACTTCGGAGCCGAAGCGCGCGAGGTCGTTGCGCGAACTGGTGGCGTTCATCATCTCGATGGCGCAGCAGGCGAGGCCGAAGGTCGCGGGCCAGAGCGACGACTTGCGCGCCCAGTTGACGAGCGCGTCGAGTTGCGTCGTCAAGACTTCCGGCAAGGCTTCGGCAATAACGTTTTCTAAACCCATCGGACAAACTCCTTCGCGCCCATCTCTACGCTGCCGCCGGACGCGCGGCGGCGGGCGTCGCGGTCGTCGTCGCGCGTCGCTCGCGTTCCTCCGCTTCGTGCAGCGCACGCGCTTCGGCCTCCGCCTCCTGCCGCGCACGCTCGCCCCAATCGAACAGACCCTTTTTCAGAACGTAAAAGTATCCGACCAGAAGCAGCGCGACGAAGATCATCATCTCGACGTAAATCAGCGTCCGCATCCCGACTTCGGGCGTCGAAAGCTGCTTGAAGACCACCGCCCACGGCATCATGAAAATCAACTCGATGTCGAAGAGGATGAAGATCATCGCGATCAGATAGAACTTGACGGAGAAGCGTTCGCGGGCCGAGCCGACCGGGTCTTTGCCGCACTCGTAGGGCATCAGTTTGGTGCGCGTGCGCTTGCGCTGCCCGACCAGAGTCGAGAGCAGGATGTTGCCTCCGGCGAAGCCGACGGCGACGACAAACATCAATAAAATCGGCAGATATGCGCTGAGTTCAAACACACTTGCCTCCCGTCAGCTTGCGCTGAACACGGCCCGGAAACGCCCGTCCGAAAAGATTGAGAATCATGGCACAAGGTAATCCTATGCCAAGCCGGAACGGGTGTCAAGCACATCTCCGAACGAACGCAAAATCTTCTTTTGCAAGGAGATTGACCGTTTCCGAAAGGCTATGTTACTGTGCCATCCGTCCACTTTCGGAGCATCCGCGACAGGCATTTTCCCACATACAGAGGAACGTTCGGGGCCGAGGCTCTTGTGATTACCGGATTCAACACCGACATCGAATACGCGGGGGTCACTTACCACATCCAGACCGAGGACAAAGGGCTTGAGACGCCTTTGATTCTCTCGCTCGTCTATGTCGGGGGCGCGATTCTCGCCAGCAAGCGCACCAACTATCAAGACCTGATTGACGCCGGTTTCGACCAGCCCCAACTGATCGAACGACTCCAGAGACAACACAAGCTCATCTGCGCCGCCGTCCGCGCCGGACGCATCGAAGAACTCAAAAAGATGAACGAGCGCGACGCCCCCGCGCGCGCTCCCGCCCCCGCCGCCGTCGCTCCAAGCGTCGAGCCCAAGACCCCGCAGACTCCGCCGCCGGTCGAAGCCAAGACCGCGACGCCGGTTGAGGCCAAGACCACGCCGCCCGTCAAAGCCCGTCCCGCGTCGCCCGTCGAAACCAGACCGACGCCGCCCGTCGAGACGAAGCCCGCGCCGCCGATCAAGGCCGCGCCGCCCGTCGCGGTCAAGCCCCCGGCGTCGCCCCCGCCCGCCGCTGTGCAGCGTGAGACGATTGCAGAACCTCCGCGCGCGCGCGTCGAACCTGCGCGCGAGCCCGCCGCCGCCCCGCCGCCGCGCGTCCCTTCGAGCGCGCCGCCCGCCAATCAACTCGACATCACAACGCTCAGCGACCACGACCCTTTCATCGAATACCGGCCCGTCCTTCCGCCCACGCCGCCGCCCGCGACCAACGCGCCGGAGGTTGTCGAAACGCCGAAGCCTGCGCCGCCGCCGTCAACGCCGCCCGGCGTCGCGAATGCCGCCCGCGCCGCCGGAACGACGGATGAGGAAGAGAACACTTTCTACATTCGCCTGCTCGACGACGAAGGTGAGTTTCGCGCGGGCGAGTTGGTGATGATTCGCGTGCACGTCGGGCGCGGCAGATACGGCAACATCCCCGTGCGCGACGCCGCCGTCACGGTCAAAGTTTTAGGGACGACGTTTCGTCCTTTGATCGTCTCGACCGAGACGGACGAAGAGGGCGTCGCCATCGTGCGCGCGCTGCTCCCGCGCTTCACTTCGGGACGCGCCGCCATCCTCATCCGCGCACGCGCCGACGGCTACGAGGCCGAGATGCGCCGCATCATCAAGCAGGCTTAAAGACACGAACCTTGAACGAAGAGAAGCTGCACATCCACGTCAACGGGGAGACGCGCGAAGTCGCCGCAGGCACGAGCCTACAGAACCTCGTCGCCCAACTCGAACTCGCGCCCGAACGTCTCGCCATCGAACTCAACCGCGCGGTCGTCCGCCGCAAAGCATGGCCCGACACGCATCTCTCCGAAGGCGACCGCGTCGAGATCGTCCACTTCGTCGGCGGCGGGTGCAGGGAAGTCGGCGGTCAACCGTAAGCGTTGAGCCGTAAAAGCTGAACGCGGCATTTCCTTCATCCGCTTATGTTTTATCTACTCGCCGCTCATCGCTTACCGTGCACTTGCTGCTCACTTTGTTTTCGGCGCGCGACGGTGTAAAGTTTTCGTCAATAACATCGCAGGAAAGTTTTGTGAAACAGGATGTCAACTGCTCTTTCGTCTGTCGCGGAAAAATTTGAGATTGCGGGCCGCGAGTTCACTTCGCGGCTGATTGTCGGCACGGGAAAATACCGTAGTTTCGCGGAGATGTCGGCGGCGCATCGCGCGTCGGGCGCGGAGATGGTGACGGTCGCCGTCCGGCGCGTGCCGCTCGACCGCAGCGCGGAATCCTTCCTCGACCATCTCGACCCCGCGCTCACGATTCTGCCTAACACCGCCGGTTGCTACAACGCCGGGGAGGCTATCCGCACCGCGCGTCTGGCACGCGAAGCTCTGGATACAGACCTCATCAAACTCGAAGTCATCGGCGACCAGACGACGCTCTTTCCCGACAACGAGCAGACGCTCGAAGCCGCGCGCGTGCTCGTCCGCGAAGGCTTTATTGTCCTCCCCTATTTCACCGACGACCTCATCATGGCGAAGAAACTTCTCGACGCCGGATGCGCCGCCGTGATGCCTCTGGCCGCGCCCATCGGTTCGGGTCTCGGCGTCCAGAACCCGGCGAACCTACGCATCATGCGCGAGCAGTTGCCCGATGCGACGATCATCGTGGACGCGGGCGTCGGCACGGCGAGCGACGCCGCCATCGCAATGGAACTGGGCGCGGACGCCATCCTGATGAACACCGCGATTGCCGAAGCCGAGCGCCCCGAACAGATGGCACACGCCATGCGCCTCGCCATCGAAGCCGGACGCCTCGCCTACCTCGCCGGACGCATGCCCAGACGCCTCTACGCCAGCGCCTCCAGCCCGCTCACGGGCATCGTTCGCTGACAGAAGAACTCGAACAGGAAGAACTCAAAAACCGCCGTGCCCGCTGCGTCTCTTAAACTTTAAAGACACGGCGGGCATCTTTGTTTGGAGACGAAAGAGCTACGACGTATCGAGAAATATCGTATCGAGAAACGTCGCCGCCAAGCCGCACGGAGTTGGCAGGCTGCGTTGAGTTTGCCGGATGCCGCGCGTCTTCGTCCTTACATCTTTGCCGCAAGTAGCCCGTCCATCTTTGTCACAACTAACAATGGCGCGCAGCCTTTCGGAGACGAAAGCGAGCGGTGCGTCGAGAACCGGAAGCCATAATTTGAGGACGTGCGACGAGTCGGGGCCGCCGCATTGTTTGAGGGGCGCGAGAGTGTTGCGCGGCGCGGGGCTGGCGGTCGTGAAGTCGAGGGAGTTGCGGTCGGTGTCTGTGCAACCGTCGGCGCGTCTCAGGAGCGATACGGTATTGGACGGGGCGGGAGCGGGGCTTGCTTCGGAGCAGTTGGCCGTCGCGCCGTAGCCGACCCTGTCAACGACCGACGCGCTCGACGGACAAGCGCCGCTCAACGCCGTCGCGTTGCTGACGAGCGCAACCTTGCCCGCCGTGGCCGACAGGTTGATGTTGCCCGACGCATCGGGCGGCGGAAGGCTCGCGGTTCCGCCCGCGCCCGCCGCCTCCTGCACGAGATAGTACTGGCCGGGCGCGAGCGTGACGCCGTTCAGATTCGTGACCTGCCACGCCGCCGTCGAGGTCGCGGCGGCATACTGGATCGTCCATCCCGACAAATTCACAGGCGTGTCGCCGCGATTGAAAAGCTCTACGAAATCGTTCTTGAAGGGCGCGCCGCTATTGCCGCCGCCGCCGTAGAGTTGACTGATGACGACGGCGTGCACGGACGGCGCAGGCGTCGGACTGGGCACGGGCGTCGGGGTAGGAGACGGAGTTGCGGTCGGCGACGGAGTGGGCATCGGAGACGGCGTTGGCGTCGGTAATGGAGTAGGCGTAGGCGTCGGGGACGGTGTAGGAGTTGGCGTCGGCGTTGGAGTTGGTGTCGGTGTTGGAGTTGGGGTTGGGGTCGGCGTGGGCGTCGGTGCGTTGACGATGATGGTTGACGGTGTGCTCGTTAATGAGTCTGCACCTATTGACGCTGTCGCCGTGATGTGGGCCGTACCGGCGCGGCGGGCGGCGAGGCGGGCGGTAGCGATGCCGGTCGAAGTGTTCACGTCGGCGGATTCGACGGCGGCGACCTGCGGGTCGTCGGAAGTGAAGTTGAAAGAGGCGTCGAGCATGGGGCGGTCGTACTGGTCGAAGGCCCGTGCGGTGAGTTGTGCGGTCTGCCCCTCGAAAAGCGTCTGCCCGGATGGCAGGAGCGTGAGGCGCGTGAGCGTGCCCGCGCGCGGGACGAAGAACGAGCCGTCGAGTTTTGTGCCGGGAGAAAATCTTCTTCCGCCGTTGGCTTGCGCGGCGGTGTGGCGCGTGAAGTTGCCTGTGATGTCGGGCGCGCGCGTGATGGATTGATTGACGGAGTCGCCGCCGAGATTGTCGCCGGTCAGACCGTAGGAAAACTCTGTGACGAGATTTTCGTCGCGGTCGCGGACGACGACGGCGAGGCCGCTGTTGGTCAACGAGAGTCCGGCGGTCGAAGCCTTGAAGACCTGTGCGCCGCCGAAGGCCGGATGGTCAGTAGCGAAGTTTCCGCCGCCGAAAATCACCGCCGCGTCGCCGTCGGGAATGAGAGTGGCTTCGGCGAATCTGTGTCGCGTCGTTTCGTTCGCGCCGTTGAGAGGACGCGTGCGAATCGTCCAGCCTGAAACATCCAGCGACGCGCCGCTCGCGTTGACCAACTCGACGAACTCGTCTTCGGTTCCGCTCCGCGTCCCGTCTCGATTGGCGTCGCCCGCCGCGCCGTCGGGCGGGTCGGCGAGAATCTCGTTGACGACGAGCGTCCGCTCGACGACGACGAGTTGCGCGCTGGCGGAGACGCCCGCGACGGTCGCCGTGATGGTCGCCGCGCCCGCCTGTATCCCGCGCGCGAGTCCCGCCGCATCAATCGTCGCGGTCGTCGTGTCGCTCGAACCGAACACGACCGGCGCATCGTTGATCTCATCGCCCAGACTATCAACGACCGTCGCGCGGAACTTCGACGCGCCGCCCACGGGGATGAGCGCGTGCGCGG
Organism: Pyrinomonadaceae bacterium; assembly: GCA_035537095.1. Taxonomy (GTDB): domain Bacteria; phylum Acidobacteriota; class Blastocatellia; order Pyrinomonadales; family Pyrinomonadaceae; genus DASWNP01. The sequence goes on along the minus strand of DATLMV010000042.1, from coordinate 20,236 downwards.
GCGAGAGGCTGACGTGTGCGGGGCGGGGCGTGCCGCCGTTCGTGATGTGGATGCGGGCGGCGTTGCTTTCGCGCCCGTCGGCGCGGATGGAGACGGACGCACGTCCCGCATCTTTCAGGGCGCGCGGGAGCGCGAAGTGTATCTCGTCGAGACCCTGCAAATCGGGCGAGGGCACGACGGCTTCAACCTTCAGGTCGCGGTTGGCGAGGCGCACTTGGAGCGTCGCGGCATGGCGCGCGCCCGTCGCAAAGAGGATGAGACGGCGCGGGCTGCCTTCGGCGTCAACCGTATCGAACGGCCCGCGTTGAAGCGTCAGGGCGTCGAGCGCGATGGCTTCCGCGTTTCCGTTTTTCTCGACGCCTGCTTGCGTGAAGAGTCCGGGTGCGGAGGCTTCGACGAGAATCGTCGTGCGCGACTCGAATCCGTCCGGGTTGCGCGCGACGACTTCGGCGAGGCCGGTTTCGGTCTGCGCGGGGATGTGAAAGTTGATCTGCGCGGGCGAGACATAGAAGAGTTGGGCCGGACGCCCGTTGACCGAGAGCGTGACGCCCGCCAGTTGCGTGGGAAAAGTTTTGCCGGGCAGGCGCGCGGCTTCCGCGTTCGAGAGCGCGAGATTTGCCCCGTAGGCGTGAGCGATGGAATCGGGCGCGAGCGGTTTCGCTATCGTCGTCGTGTCGTCGGGCGAGGCCGCGTTGGCGACGCGCAGGTCGCCGGAGAAGGTCGGGCGCGCGGGCGTGTCGGCGACGTAGATTTCGGAGTTGTCGTCAAACGCACCTTGAGACGTTGCGCCGGAGATGACGCGCGGGAAGTTGAAGGCGACGCGCGCGCCCGCGTCGTCTAAAGAGGCGACGACCTCCGCGCGTGCGGCGGCGGGCGCATCGGTGAGACGCGCGAAGCGATTGGTCGGCACGTCGTATAGATATAGCTCGACGCTCGCGTCGGAGTTTCCGCCCGAGACGTTGCGGCGGGTGGCAAATGCGATGCGCGAGCCGTCGCCGCTGATTGTCGGATGCAGCGGCACGTCGGCGGCGCGTGCGCCAAGTGTCGTGACGGGGCGGCGCGGGAGGTTGTTGCGCCCGTCGTAGAGAAAGACCTGCGCGGTGCGCGGCGCGGTCTCCGCTGCATAGACGATGCGCGCGCCGTCGTCGCTGATGGCACGCCCGTACGTGAAAGCGAGGGCTTCCGTATCTGCGACGAGAACTTGCTCCGTGCGCGTCGAGAGATTGAAGACCGAGAGGTCGCGTCGGCGGGAAGCGGGCGCGCCGCTTGCGCCCCGGTCGTTGATGAAGGCGACGCGCGAACCGTCGCCGCTGATTTTGGCGTCGGTCGCGCCGATGGTTCCGGCGGTGTCTGTGAGTTGGGCGAAGGCTCCGGCGTGCGTGTCGTAGATGAAGATTTCTAGATTCGCGTCGGGGTTCGCGCCCGTCAGGTTGCGATTTGAAGAGAATGCTATCAAACGCCCGTCGTCGGAGATTGATGGTTGAAAGCATCCGTCAGCGGCGCGTCGCGTGGGGTCGGCGGGCGTCGTGCCGGTGATTTGCAGGAGGCGCGTGCCGTCGTGCAAAAAGATTTCGGAGTTGGCGTCGGAGTTGGCGTGTGCGGGGTTGTCTTTGCTGGCGAAGGCGACGCGCGAGCCGTCCTGCGAGACGGCGGGCGCGGGCGCGCGCGACTGCGACAGTTGCGCGAACGTCGCGGGCGCGTCGGCGACATTCGCACGCACGGCGCGAAAGCCCTCGACGCCTCCGGCGAGCGCGATGTCTCCGGTCGTTTCAAAAGCGACGTGCCGCCCGTCGCCGCTGATGGAAGGGTTGATGTTGAGACGTTCGGCGGGGGTGAAAGTGACGCGGCGGAGCGCGCCCGATTGTGAGCGCACGCCGACGACCGTGAGCGCGCACAGCGCGACGCCGACGCAGAGTGAGATCAGACACAGCCTCGCGTGAGAAGAGGTCAAGGCGTTGCTCCGTTGTCGCGCGCGTCTTCGGACACGGGCGCGCGAGCGCCGAAAGCGTGGCGGGCGCAAGAGTCCGGCGACGCTCAGCGTCTGGAAATCAGGATGCGGTTTTCGGGTTTGTCGTCCGGAGGGGCGGTGCGACGCGCGTGCGAGATGCGACGTTCGGAGACGTGCGCGACTAGCCTTCAACGGGTGCGCGAGAAGCAGTTCGCGGGAGGGGGTCGAATCGTGCCTCGTGTCTCCGGTAAACGCGGGGCATTCTATAACTTTCGTCGAAAAAGACAAGCGAAAGTTTTGGCAGGCGCGGGGGCTGTGTCGGGAAGATAGGTATTCGGAAAACGCGGGCCGCGATTAGCCGCGCTCCGGCGATTGATTACGCGGGTAGTCAATCGCCGGAGGCGGTGGTCGCTTCGGTGCGGCGGCTGAACTGCGGGAGAGCCTCGAAGACTTCGAGCGCGTACTTGACGTTGTTGAAGGGTGCGGAGACCTGCACGCCCTGCACCTCTCCGAGCACGTCGAGCAGGAGTTCGCGCGCGATCTTCAAGCCTTCGTCGCGCGCTGCGTCTTTGCTGCGGTCGGAGGCGCGGCGCATCCGCTCCATGATGGAGGGCGTGACGCGAACGCCCGGCACTTCGTTGTGCAGAAACTCGGCGTTGCGATAGGAGACGAGCGGCCAGATTCCGGCGACGATGGGAACGCGGACGTGCTCGATGCGCTTGAGGAACTCTCTTAGCTGGTCAGAGTCGAAGACGGGCTGCGTGATGGCAAACTCCGCTCCGGCTTCGACCTTGTACTCGAAACGTTTGATCTCCTCGTCCAAGTTAATCGCGCCGGGATTGACGCCGACGCCGATGCAGAACGACGTGGGGCAGCCGATGGGATTGTTGCCGAGGTCGAGGCCGTGGTTGAGCTTGTTGACCATGTTGGTCAGACCGATGGAGTCAATATCGAAGACGGCGGTGGCGTCCGGATAGGGGCCCATCTTGGGCGGGTCGCCGGTGATGAGCAGAAGGTTGTGCAGTCCGAGCGCAGCCGCGCCGAGCAGGTCGGACATCATGCCGAGCAGGTTGCGGTCGCGGCAGCAATAGTGCAAGACGGCTTCGAGGCCGATTTCGCGTTCGACGAGCAGGGCGGTCGCCTGTGCGCTCATGCGCGTCTGCGCGCGGGGGCCGTCGGGGATGTTGACGGCGTTGACGCCCGCCTGTTTCAAGAGACGGATGGATTCGAGCGTCTTCGTCGCGTCGCAGCCTTTCGGCGGCAGCACTTCGACCGTCGTCACGAACTCGCCGTTGACCAGACGGCGCGACCAATTCGAGCGTTCCTCCGGCGGCACGACCTGAATATCCGCAGGCGTCAACTCCTCGATGCGCGCGGGTTGCGCGGCTTCGGGGATGGAGCGTTGAATGCGCGGCGAGATGGCGCGGACGGCGTCGGAGATGAGTTTGATGTGCGCGGGCGTCGTGCCGCAGCAGCCGCCGATGAACTTGACGCCCGCCTGAATCAGCCGCTTCGTATATTTCGCCATGTACTCGGGCGAGCACATGTAGAACTGTCGGCCCTGCACGTCGCGCGGCAGTCCGGCGTTGGGCTGCGCGGCGAGCTTGCGCTGCGTGACGGCGCGCATCTGTTCGATGGCCGGGAGGACGATTGCCGGGCCGACGCCGCAGTTGAGCCCGATCACGTCCGCGCCCCATTCGTCGAGACGAGAGGTGAAGACTTCGGGCGTCGTGCCGAAGGACGTGTTGCCGTCGGTCAGGATGGTCATCTGCGCGACGATGGGCAGGTCGCACAACTCGCGGACGGCGCGAATCGCCTGTCGCATCTCGGAGATGTCCGAGAAGGTCTCCAACACGAAGAGGTCAACTTCACCTTCGAGCAGCGCGGAGATTTGGTCTTTGAAGAGGTCTTTGGCTTCGTCGAAGGAGGTCGGGCCGTAGGGCTCGATGCGTAACCCCAGCGGCCCGACCGCGCCCGCCACGTAGCATCCCCCGCAGGCGGCTTGGCGCGCGATGCGTGCGGCGGCGATATTGATGAGGCGCAGGCTGCCTTCCAGCCCGTACTGCTGCAACTTGTGCGCGGTCGCGCCGAAGGTGTTCGTCTCGATGACTTCGGCTCCGGCGCGCATGTATTCTTCGTGCACCTCGCGCACGAGGTCGGGATTCGTCAGGTTCAACTCGTCGTAAGAGCGGTTGATATAGACGCCCTTCGCGTAGAGCATCGTGCCCATCGCGCCGTCGAAGACGGTGATGTGGTCGCTCTCAATGAGGTCTCGAAAGTTATTCATAAAAGAGGCTGTCGGCAATCGGCAAACGGGCCGCAAGCGTCGCCCGCCGAAGGCACATAATAACGAAAGTCCCGCGCCAAACAACGCGGGACTTCGTTGAAACTTGAAGTTTGAGGGCTTCGGAAGAGCCGGTGCTGTTTAGCAGTTTATTTTGCGTGGCCGCAAGTCGCCTTAACTCACCACGTATTGTTCACCACGGCTTATACGCCGACAGCCGCGTCTCTGTCAAGCATCGGAGCGGCGCGGCAAATGCCGACCGAAACGGCACGCGCCCGTTTCGGTTTTGCGCGTCGCGGCAAACAGCTTATGATGTGCGGGCCAGAAGCAAACAGCCTTTATCATCCACACGACAACGAGGGAACCTTTCGTGCGACACCGACATCTCTTTTCCGCCCTTCTTCTGTCTCTCCTCGTGCTCGCCGCCGACGCGCGCGCGCAGGACAAACTGCTCACGATTGACGACATCTACGACCCGGCGCGGCGCGTCAAGTTCGACGGCGACCCCGTGACGGGTCTGGTCTGGCTGAAGGACGGCGTTCATTATTTGCAGAGCCGCGAGGGCGGCGCGGGCGGTAAACAGTTGATGCGCGTCAACGCCGTGACGGGCAACGCCGCGCCCTTCTACGACGCCGCGAAGATGGAACGCGCGCTGGCCGCGCTGGCGGGCTTCAAGGCGGAGGATGCGCGGCGTCTCGCGCGCGAGTCGTCCTATCTCTTGAACGCCGCGCAGACCGCCGCGCTCATCAATCACGCGAACGATCTCTTTTACTATTCTTTCGGGAGCGACCGCGCCGTGCGCCTGACCAACTCGCCGGAGGAGGAGGTCGGCGAAGAGTTCAGCCCCGACGGCGAGTTCGTCAGCTACGTGCGCGACAGCAATCTCTACGTCGTCGAAGTTGACACGCAGCGCGAGCGCGCTCTGACGAACGACGGCGGGCCGAAGACCTTGAACGGTCGTCTCGACTGGGTCTATCAAGAGGAGATCTACGGGCGCGGCAACTTCAAGGGCTACTGGTGGAGTCCCGATTCAAAGCGGCTCGTCTATCTCCGGATTGACGAGTCGCCCGTGCATCCCTACACGGTCGTTGACCACATCCCGCACATACAGGATTTGGAGGTCACGGCCTACCCGTTGGCGGGCGACCCGAATCCGAAGGTCAAGCTCGGCATCGTGGACGCGGTCGGCGGCGCGACGCGTTGGGTTGATACTTTGAAATACGAGACGGGCGAGTTTCTCATCGTCCGCGTCGGCTGGACGCCCGACAGCCGAAAGGTCGTCTATCAACTGCAAGACCGCGAGCAGACGACGCTCGACTTGAACTACGCCGCGCCCGCCGACGGCGCAACGTCAACCATCCTGCACGAGACTTCCAAAGCGTGGGTCGAGCCGAACGACGAGAGCCCGACGTGGCTGCGCGACGGCTCGTTTCTCTGGCTGAGCGACCGCACAGGGCAACGCCACATCTATCACTACGCCGCCGACGGCAAGCTAATCCGACGCGTCACGGACGGGCGTTGGGACGTGCGCTCGCTCGGCGGGGTTGACGAAACGAAGGGCTTCATCTACTTCAGCGCGAGCGAGCACAGCCCCATCTCGGACGACGCCTATCGCATCAAACTCGACGGCACGGGCCTCACGCGCCTGACCGCGACCGAAGGCCAGCACCGCGCCGTCTTCAACCCGACGAACACGCACTTCATAGACTATTGGAGCGACGTGAACACGCCCGCGCAGGTTCGTCTGCACAGCGCGGACGGGCGAGTCGTGCGGACGATTGACGAGAACCGCGTCGAGGCTCTGCGGCAGTATCGTCTCGGCAAGCCCGAATTTTTGCAGGTCAAGACGCGCGACGGTTTCGACATGGAGGCCATGATTATCCGCCCGCCGGACTTCGACCCGTCGAAAAAATATCCGGTGTTGACGTTCACCTACGCGGGGCCGCAATCGTCGCAGGTGCGCAACCGTTGGGGTAGCACGGGCTACATGTGGCATCAGATGCTCGCGCAGAAGGGCTACGTCATCTGGGTTTGCGACAACCGCACGGCGAGCAACAAGGGCGTCGAGACGGCTTGGCCGCTCTACCAGAACTTCGGCGAGTTGGAACTGCGCGACCTCGAAGACTCGCTCGCGTGGCTCAAGACGCAACCTTACATTGACGGTTCGCGCATCGGCATCTGGGGTTGGAGCTTCGGCGGCTACATGACCGCCTACGCGCTCACGCACAGCAAGACCTTCAAACTCGGCATCGCGGGCGCGCCCGTCACCGACTGGCGTCTCTACGACACCATCTACACCGAGCGTTACATGAAGACGCCGCAGCGCAACCCCGCAGGCTACGAGCGCAGTTCCGTGCTTCGTGCCGCCAAAGACCTGCACGGCAAACTCCTGCTCCTGCACGGCACGGTTGACGACAACGTGCACCTGCAAAACACCATCCAGTTTGCCTACGAACTACAAAAGGCGGGCAAGCAATTTCAACTCATGACCTACCCCAAACAGCGTCACGGCTTCCGCGACCCCCTCCTCATCAAACACATGCGGACGTTGATGACCGACTTCATCACAACCAATCTGTAAAGCGCAGACCATAGACGATGGACGATGGACGATGGACGGAAGAAAGTTTCCCTCTCATCAATCGTCCATCGTCTATCTTCTCTGGCATCGCGGGCAGAAGAACGTGGAGCGTCCGGCGTGTGTGAGGCGGCGGACGCGGGCGCGGCAGTTGTCGTTGGCGCAGGGCTCGCCCTCGCGCGCATAGACGCGCCAGCGTCCCTCGTATGCGCCGCCGTAGTAACTGCCGTCAATGTTCTCGGGGTCAACGTTGAGCGTCGAGCCGTGCGCGATTGACTCGGCGAGGACGGCGACGATGGCTTGATGGAGGCGCGGGATGCGGCGCGGCGAGAGGTCTGCGGCGACGATGAAGGGATTGACGCGGGCGATGTAGAGGGCTTCGGCGGCGTAGATGTTGCCGAGACCGGTCACGCGTCGCTGGTCGAGCAGCGTCTCCTTCAGCGTCCGGCGCGAACGCGCGAGCGCGCTCGTCAAATACTCCGGCGTGAACTCCGCCGAGAACGGTTCGGGCGCGAGCGCGCGCAACTCCTTCGCCGCGTGAAGCTCGCCTGCGCCGACGAGTTTCATCATCCCGAAGTGACGTTGGTCGGAGAAGGCGAGGCGGCGCGCGTCGTCGAGATAGAAGAGGGCGTGCGTGTGTTTGGGAAGCGGGGCCTCCTGCGGGAGCAACAAAAATCTTCCGGTCATCCGCAGGTGCGCGATGAGCACGTCTGCTCCCTCCAACTCGAACAGCAGGTGCTTCCCGCGCCGCCCGACGCGCTCGATCAGCCGCCCGCGCAAACGACGCGCAAATTCACGCGGCGGCGTCTCCGGCGCGAGTCCCGCGCGCAACAACTCCGCCGCCTCGACGCGCCGCCCGCTCACCAGACCATCCAGCGCACGCGCGACCAATTCGACTTCCGGTAGCTCAGGCATAAAAAACAGAGGTTGGATGTCAGATGTTAGATGTTAGAAAAGATGTATGGACTAACATCCAACATCCAGCCCGATATCTGGCTTTAGTTTTGGTTTCTACCTGATATCCAACATCTAACCTCTAACATCTGCTTTTTGCGCGCCGTGTTCGAGAAGCGCGTTCATTTTGGCGATGGAGGTTGCTTCGGCGTAGATGCGGAGGACGGGTTCGGTTCCGGACTGGCGGAAGAGGAGCCATGATTCGTCTGCGAAGAGAAGCTTCGTGCCGTCGAGTTTTTCGACGCCGGTGACTTCAAAGCCCGCGACCTCGCCGGGCGGCGCGGCGGCCAGCGTCGAGATGAGCGAGAGGCCGACGGCCACCTCCGTGTGCAGGTCGCGGCGTCCGAAATAGAACTCGCCGAACTCCCGGTGCATCTCGCGCACCAACTCCGTCGGTCGTTTGCCCGACATCACGACGGCTTCAAGCAGCAGCAGCGAATTGAGTATCCCGTCGCGTTCGGGGATGTGGCCCTGCACGCCGATGCCGCCCGATTCTTCCGCGCCGACGAGAATGTTTTCGCGCAGCATCAGGTCGGCGATGTACTTGAAGCCGATGGGCGTCTCGTAGAGCCGGAGGTTGTGGGCGGCGGCGATGCGTTTGGTCAAGACCGACTGCGAGAAGGTACGGACGACGCCGCCCGTCATCCCTCTGCGCCGCGCGAGATGCAGGACGATGAGCGGCACGACCTCATGCATCGTCATCGTCTCGCCCGCATCCGAGACTGCGCCGACGCGGTCGGCGTCGCCGTCGGTCGCTAAGCCGACGAGCGCGCCCGTCGCGCGGACGCGTTCCTTGAGCGGCGCGAGGTTGCGGTCAATCGGTTCGGGCGCGACGCCGCCGAACAGCGTATCGCGTTCGGCGCGAATCGTCTCGACTTCGAGCGCGCCGCCTTCGAGAAAACTCTCCACCCAACGCCCGCCCGTCCCGTGCATCGGGTCTATGACGACGCGCGCACGCTCGGCGCGCAGGCGTTCGAGGTCAATATAAGAGGCGACCTGCGCGCGGTAACTGGCGACCGATGCGGGCAGAGCTTTTTGAGACTGTTGCGCGTTGTCGGGCTGTTGCGAGCGCGCGGAGAGTTCGCCGCGTCGCGGGGGGCTTGAGTCAACCAGCGTCTCGACGGCGCGCGTCATCTCCGGCGTCGCGCTGCCGCCGAAGGGGGCCTTGATTTTGAAACCGTTGAAGAGCGGCGGATTGTGCGAAGCGGTGATGACGACGCCGCCCGAAGCCTTCTGCTCGCGCACGGCCCAAGAGACGAGCGGCGTCGGCATGTCCGAGTCGAACATCGCCACCTGTATCTGATTGCCCGCCAAAACTTCAGCGGCGCGCAACGCGAACTGCTCGGAGAGAAAACGCCGGTCGTAGCCGACGACGACGGAGGGCGCGCTCCGCCTGCTGCGGTCGTCGCCCTGCGGCTGCTGCTGTAGATAATCGGCGTAGGCTTGCGCCACGCGTTCGACGTTCGTGAAGGTGAACTCGTTGGCGATGAGCGCGCGCCAGCCGTCGGTTCCGAAGCGGATGGGCGTCGCGTGTGCGCTCTTGTTGCGGCTCACAGCGTGCCTCCGGTGAGTGTGTAATCGGTGAGGGAAGACTTGTCGCCGAGGACGCTCCCCGCGCCGACCTGCGACGAACGCCCGATGTGACAACCGCGACCGACAATCGCATTCGACACCTGCGCGCCCGCGCCGACGCGCGTGTGCGACCAGATGACGGAGTTTTCCACGCGCGCCTTCTCTTCGACGTAGCAGCCTTGCCCAAGCACGGAGTTGATAATCTGCGCGCCGGGTTTGACGGTGCAGTCGTCGGCGATCATCGAGCGGTCGTCAATCTCGGCGGCGGTGGCGGAGTCGAAGTTGCCGCGAAGTTGCGGCATGTCAATGCCGCGCACGCGCCCGCCGAGCAGGTCTTGATGAACTTGCAGGTAGCGCGCGGGCGTGCCGATGTCAATCCAGTAAGCCCCTTCGGGGACGTGCGCGTAGAAACGCTCGCCGCGTTTCAAGAGGTCGGGAAACAGCCCGTACTCGAAGGAATAGTTCTCGCCCGCCGGAATAAAATCGAGCACCTGCGGTTCGAGGATATAGGTTCCGGCGTTGATGGTGTTGACCGTGATCTCGTCGGCCTTCGGCTTCTCAAGAAAACGCCGCACGCGACCGTCCTCTTCCGTCTCGACGAGGCCATACGAACTCGGATTATCAACCGGATGCAGGACGATGGTCGCCGTCGCCTTGCGCTCCTCGTGCTCGCGGATGACGGCTTGCAGGTCGAGGTCGGTCAAGATGTCGCCGTTGAAGACGACGGTGCGCTCCCGGATCAACTCTTCGGCGAACTTGTACGCGCCCGCCGTGCCCATCGGCTGCGGCTCGACCGTGTAGTTGATTTGCACGCCGTAGTCGGAGCCGTTGCCGAGTTGCTGTTCGATTTTGAGCGGTTGATAAGAGAGCGAGAGCGTGATGTTTTTGATACCGGCGCGGCGCAGGGTGTCAATCTGGTAGAGCAGGAAGGCGCGGTTGCAAATCGGGACGACCGGCTTTGGCGTATAGACCGTCAGGGGCCGGAGCCGCGTCCCCTTACCACCGGCGAGAATCAGAGCTTGCATCTTTGTTTAATGTCGCATCGGGAATTTATTTCAGGATCAAACGCGCTGCGGAGTCTAACACTCACGCCGAAAGCTTTTCAATCAAGCGGAAGAAACTCGACATTGAATCATCGGTTCATTTGTTCATTGATTCATTTAAAAATCGAAACAATCAACAAATGAACCGATGATTAAATTTCCTCTTCATCCCTCATCCCTCCGCCCTCATCCCTTACCTTGACACCCCCCTTCGCGAACGTATAATCGAATATTGAAACCATAACGCATATATTTCAATCAGCAACTATCTTATCAACGAGAGCGCGTGCTGCGCGGACGAGCGGCGCGCGGGAGAAAGAGGTTCAAGGATGCCGGACAACAGAGAGGCCGTGATTATCAGCGCGGCGCGGACGCCGACGGGGAAATTTCAGGGCGCGTTGAAGAACTTAGCCGCGACCGATCTGGGCGCGCTCGTCGTGCGCGAGAGCGTCAGGCGCGCGGGAGTCGCGCCCGAGGATGTTGACGAGGTGATTATGGGCTGCGTCATTCAGGCGGGACTCGGGCAGAACCCCGCGCGACAGGCCGCGCTGCGCGGCGGCATCCCTTTCGGCGTCTCCGCCGTGACGATCAACAAGGTCTGCGGCTCAGGGCTGAAGTCGGTGATGATGGCGGCGCAGAGCATCCAGTTGGGAGATGCGGAAGTGGTCGTCGCGGGCGGGATGGAGTCCATGTCGAACGCGCCCTACGTGCTGCCGAAAGCGCGCGAGGGCTATCGTCTCGGCAACGGCACGCTCATTGACGCGATGATTCACGACGGACTCTGGTGCGCCTTCGAGAATTATCACATGGGGAACACGGGCGAGGTCGTCGCCGAACGCTACAACGTGACGCGCGCCGAGCAGGACGAGTACGCTTTGAACTCGCACCGCAAGGCGGCGGCGGCGATCAAAGAGGGACGATTCAAGGACGAGATTGTCGCCGTCGAGATTCCGCAGAAGAAGGGTGCGCCCCTTCTTTTCAACACGGACGAACCCGTGCGCGAAGACACTTCGCTCGAAGCGTTGGCGAAGTTGCGCCCCGCCTTCAAAAGCGAGGGCGGGACGGTGACGGCGGGCAACGCTCCGGGCGTCAACGACGGCGCGTCGGCTCTGGTCGTGACATCGCTTGAGCGAGCACGCTCCCTCGGCGTCGAACCGATGGCGCGCATCGCCGCGCAGGCGACTTCGGGCATCCAGCCGGAACTCGTGATGATGGCTCCGGTCGAGGCGATTCGCAAAGTCTTGAAGAAGGCCGGATGGAGTCTGAGCGAAGTTGACCTCATCGAGTTGAACGAGGCTTTCTCGGTGCAGGCGATTGCGATTATCAAGGAGCTTGGGTTAGACCCGCAGCGCGTCAACGTCAACGGCGGCGCGGTCGCGCTCGGCCACGCCATCGGACAGTCCGGCTCGCGCCTGCTGACGACGATGCTCTACGAGATGCAACGACGCGGCGCGCGCCGTGGACTCGCCGCGCTCTGCCTCGGCGGCGGCAACGCGGTCGCGCTCGCCGTCGAGCGATAAACCCGAAAAGAGAAACGATGACACCCGAAGACCACAACAAAGCCCTCGGCATCATGCACCTGATCTACGGCGGCTTTCACGCGCTCGTGATGCTCGCGGTCGGTCTCTTCTTCTTCGCCTTCGCGCGCATCTTCGAGAGCATGCCGCCGGACGCAGACGGGCCGCCCGCAGCCTTTTTCGCCATCTTCGGCGCGGTGATGATCGCCTTTTATCTCGTCTTGAGCGTGCCCCCGTTGGTTGCCGGTTACGGGCTGCTCAAAAACAGGTCGTGGGCGCGCACCGCCGGAATCGTCTCGGCCATCGCCGCGATGATCAGTTTCCCCTTCGGGACGGCGCTCGGCGTCTATTCGCTCTGGTTCTTCTTCGGCGAAGCGGGCAAACGTTTCTACGAACGCCCCGCCTTCAACGACCGCGCTTGGGGCACACTCAACGACGCCTCTTTCACTTCGTCAACCTACGGCTGGGAGCGACGCACATCGGCGTCGGAATCATCATCGGAACACGACCGGACGCCCCCGCGCCCGCGCGAACAAACCTACACACCCCCGCGCCAGCCACCCAACTGGCGCGACGAATAACTCGTCAATCGTGAATCGTCAATCGTGAATAGATAAAAACGGTTTCCTTCTATTCACGATTGACGATTCACGATTTACTATTACCGAAGGAGTTGAACGGCGTTGAGTGAAACGATTGGAGTGGTCGGGGCGGGGACGATGGGCAACGGCATCGCGCAGGTGGCGGCGCGCGCCGGTTACAGCGTCGTGCTGCGCGACGTGCAGGACGAGTTCTTGCAGCGCGGGATGGGCGCGATAGACAAGAGCCTGCAACGCGACGTGGAGAAGGAACGGCTGACGGCGGACGAGAAGCGCGCCGTCGTCGCCCGTATCCAGACGACGACCGACTTGAGTGCGCTCAAAAGCGCGGACTTCATCATCGAGGCCGTCACCGAAAAACTCGAAGTCAAGCGGGAAGTCTTTCGCGCGCTCGACGAATTGGCCGGAGCGGGGGCGATTCTCGCGTCGAACACCTCCTCCATCTCCATCACCAAACTCGGCGCAGCCACACGACGCCCCGACAAAGTCATCGGGATGCACTTCATGAATCCCGTGCCTGTGATGAAGTTGGTCGAGGTCATTCGCGGCATCGCCACCTCCGACGAGACATGGGAGCGGACGCGCGCGCTCACGGAGAAACTCGGCAAGACCGCGCTCGAATGCAACGACTCGCCCGGTTTCGTCTCCAATCGCGTGCTGATGCCGATGATTAACGAGGCCATCTTCGCGCTCCATGAAAGCGTCGCCACGCGCGAGAGCATTGACGGCATCATGAAGCTCGGCATGAATCATCCGATGGGGCCGCTCACGCTCGCCGATTTCATCGGCCTCGACGTGTGTCTGGCGATTCTCAACGTCCTCCATGAAGAACTCGGCGACCCCAAATACCGCCCCTGCCCCCTGCTCAAACGCTACGTTGACGCCGGTTGGCTCGGCAGAAAAAGCGGGCGCGGATTTTATGAATACTAGGGATAAAGGATGAGGGATGAATAAGAAAACTACTCAACACAGTTGAGAGACTTTCATCCCTCATCCCTCCTCCCTCATCCCTCGATTTAGTTATGCCTGAGAGAATCGGACAGATTTATTGCCAGCGATGCCTCGCGCCGAACGCGTTGGGGCAGGAGTTGTGCGGCAAATGCGGGACGCGTCTGATGCTGGTGGTCGAGCCTTCGTCGCTGCGTTTCGAGGACGAGACGGCGGGCGCGGATACGAGCGACGAGCACCTGTTGGAACGCATCACGATGTTGGAGAGCAATCTCGGGCGCGTCATCGGCAGGCTCGAACAGACGCTCGACCTCTTTCTGCGGCAGACGCGCACGACCTATCTCAATCATCTCCTGTTGGAGAGTCTGATTGCTGTCCTCAGCGAGAAGGGGACGGTCAACCCGCGCGAAGTGCAAAGGCTCTGGCGCGAGTTGTCGGCGCGCGACGACGAGGAGAAGGCGCAGGGACAGGCGCGCGATAAATTGTGCGCGCGCGTCGTCAAGGCTTACGGCGGGCCGGAGCCGGAGACGTTCACCGGACTCGTCCGCGAGGGTTTCGCTCTGCTCGGCAAGAACGACTTGAAGCGCGCCGTCCGCACGCTCGAACGCGCCTCAGCCCTCGCGCCCGACAATTCGCCGCTCAACGCGTTTCTCGGCGAGCATTTTTTCTGCGCACGCAAGACCGCGCTCGCGCGCGACTATCTTGAGCGCGCGCTCTCCGGCGCGCAAGGAGACGGGCGCGTGCGTCTCCTGCTCGGGCTCGTCTGCGGCGACGAGGGCGACATCGAGCGCGCCAAAGTTCTGCTCTCCGAAGCTCTCGACGAGGGCGGCCCGCGCTTCGCGGCGCACTATGCTCTGGGGCGTCTCTTCGTCGCCGAAGGGGATTTGAAGGCTGCGCTGGCGTCCTTCAAACGTGCGCTCGGCGCGCGTCGTTCGGCGGAGGCGCATTTCGTCGTCGGAGCGGTCTATCATCAACTCAACAAACATCGGACGGCCCTCCGCTTTCTCTCCGGCGCGCTCGAAATAGACCCCAACTACGCAGAGGCGCACTACCTTTCGGGACTCGCGCGCCTCGCCCTCGGCGAGCGCGAACAGGCGGCGGAAGCCTTCGCCGCCGCGCAGGCGGCAGACCGCGAGGAGCCGCGTTATCGCGCGGCGCGGCAGCGTCTCCGGCGTTCGGGAAGCATCGCGCCCGTGCCTCTATTCGGCGTTTCGCCCAACGCGCGCAAGCGTCTCGTCACGGGCGGCGACCGCCGCTTAGCCGTTGCGCTGCAAGAAGATGCGCTCGGAGGCTCGCTGGCGCGTTGACAGTTGCGCGCCGAACCTTATAATTGCACCTTTTGTGCCGATGCCGCCCGCGCGCGGCCCGACGAACAGGGTGGGTTATGCGAATCGAAATAGATAAACTCGACGAACAGGGCGAAGCTTTTGCACACACCTACACGCCCGAAGAACTGACGCTCGACGAGGAGGTTCGTCTGGCGGAAGCGGCGAGGGTGGAGGGCGAAGCGCGCCGCAAGGGAAATCAGGTGCACCTGCGCGCGCGGCTCGCGGCGAAGGTCGAGGCGTTTTGCGACCGCTGCGCGCAGCCGGTTGCGCTCCCCTTCGAGTTGGAGTTTGAAGACCGACTTGTGCCCGCCGAGGCCGAGTTGGAGACGCTGGAGGCGACCGAGCTACAGCCCGAAGACCTCGCGCTCTCGGTCTACGAGGGCGACGCCGTCGAGGTGGACGATCTCGTCCGCGAGCAGATACTTCTGGCCGTGCCGACGCGCCTGCTCTGCCGCGAAGATTGCAAGGGGCTGTGTCCCGACTGCGGAGTTGACCGCAACAAAGAGACATGCGCCTGCGAGCACAAAGAAACCGACCCGCGCTGGGCCGGACTCGCGGCCCTGAAAGATAGTGAATCGTGAATCGTCAATCGTGAATAGATAGCGTGATTCATCACCTTAGCTCTTTGCGATTGACCATTCACGATTCATCAGCTTTTATCTATTCACGATTGACGATTTACTATTCACGAGGAAATTATGCCTAATCCAAAACGTCGCCACTCGAAGGCGAGAACGGGCAAGCGTCGCGCGCATGATGCGCTGCGCGCCCCGCAGACCACCACCTGTCCCAACTGTCAGGAGCCGCGTCTCCCGCACCGCGTCTGTCCGAAGTGCGGGCATTACAAGGGCCGCGAAGTCGTCCGCGTCGAGCAGGAAGTCTAGGGCGTCGGCAAGCTGAAGCGCGGGGAAAGTTCTCGCGCTCTGCGCCGGGCAGACCTCTCACAGATGAAGCAGCACGGACGCCAATTGACCGGCAAAGTCGTGGTGGATGCGATGGGCAGCGACCATGCGCCGCACCCGGAGGTGGACGGCGCGCTCGCCGCCACGCGCGACTTCGATGTCCGCGTGATTCTCGTCGGGCAGCCCGAGAAGGTGGAGCCGGAGTTGCGTCGCTGCGGCTGGCGCAAGCAGGGCGACCGCAATATCGAACTGGTCGCAGCCGAAGAGGTCGTCGGCATGGACGAGCCGGTGGCGACCGCCGTCCGGCGCAAGAAACGTAGCTCTTTGAGAGTCGGCGCGCGCCTCGTCGCCGAGGGCCAAGCGGACGGTTTCGTGTCGGCGGGCAACACGGGCGCGGCGATGATGACGGCGAAGATGGTCATCGGGATGCTGCAAGGCGTTGACCGTCCCGCGCTCGCCGCACAGATTCCCACGAAGTCCGGCAAGCCGACGCTCCTGCTCGATGTCGGCGCAAACAGCGATTGCAAACCGCATCAGATGGCGCAGTTTGCTATCATGGGCGACGCCTACGCGCGCGCCGTGTTGGGCGTTGCACGTCCGACCGTCGGGCTGATGAGCATCGGCGAGGAGGAGGCCAAAGGCAACGAACTGACGAAGGAAGCCTTTCCGCTCCTGCGCGATCTGTCGAGTCTGAATTTCGTCGGCAACGTCGAGGGGCGCGACGTGTTCACCGGCAACGTTGATGTCATCATCACAGACGGTTTCACCGGCAACGTCATGCTGAAACTGTCCGAGGGCTTGCAGGACGCCGTCATCTCGATGATCAAACGCGAACTGAGCGCGACGACCATCACCAAAGCGGGCGCGATGCTGGCGCGGCCCGCCTTTCAAAATTTGAAGAAGCGGCTAGACTATTCGGAGTACGGCGGCGCGCCGCTTCTCGGCGTGCAACGGATCGTCGTCATCGGTCACGGCAGTTCCAACGCGCGCGCGATTCGCAACGCGATTCGCAACGTCAAAGAGTTTTCCGAACGCGGCGCGTTGGAGCGCATCGAAAACGGCATCGCGCAGACCAACGCGCGCGAGTATCAGGCGTTGCGTGCGGCGGCTGAATGAGTTCGCCGACCGCCGACGACGGCTGGCAGCTTTCGAGGAATCTCATGGCAGACAAAAACGCCGGTTTCTTAGGCACGGGGCGCGCTTATCCCGAAGGCATTCTGACCAACGCCGATTTGACGACGCTGGTCGAAACCTCCGACGACTGGATCACCACGCGCACCGGCATCAAGCAGCGTCACAAGGCCGCCGAAGGCGAATACACTTCGCAGTTCGCCGTCCGCGCCGCGCGTCAGGCCATCGAGCGCGCGCGCATTGACCCGTCCGAGATTGACCTCCTCATCTGCGCCACCGTCACCCCCGACCAGATTCTTCCCTCGACCGGCTGCCTGATTCAGGCCGAACTCGGCGCACACCGCGCCGCCGCCTTCGATCTCGTCGCCGCCTGCTCCGGTTTTCTCTACGGGCTGACGCTCGCCAACTCCATGATTCGCACCGGACAGGCGCGCTACGCGCTCGTCATCGGCGCGGAAGTCCTGACGCGCTACGTTGACTACAAAGACCGCTCGACCTGCGTCATCTTCGGCGACGGCGCGGGCGCAGCCGTCGTCGGCGAGGTCGAGCGCGAGCGCGGCATCATGGCGACGCGGATTCGCTCCGACGGGCGTTTCGCCGAACAGCTTTTCTCCCCCGGCGGCGGCACGCGGATGCCCACGACCGCCGACACGCTGAGCACCGGGATGCACTACTTCAAGATGCGCGGCAACGAACTCTTCAAGGTGGCCGTGCGTTCGATGGCCGACATCTCGCGCGAAGTCTTAGACGAAGCGGGCTACACCGCCGACGATGTCAAACTCTTTATCCCGCATCAGGCCAACCAGCGCATCACGGATGCCGTGGCCGACAAGTTGAAAGTGGATAACGAGCGCGTCTATTCAAACATCGCCATGCACGGCAACACCTCGTCGGCTTCGATTCCCATCGCCATTGACGAGTGCGTCGAGATGGGCAAAATCAAAGAGGGCGACCTCGTGCTGCTCGCCTCCTTCGGCGGCGGCGTCACTTGGGGCGGAGTGCTCGTCAAATGGTAGTAACGGTAGTAAATCGTGAATCGTGAATCGTAAATAGAAAGAGCTGGTTTTATCTATTCACGATTGACGATTCACGATTCACGACGCTTATGATTTCATACATTTTTCCCGGACAGGGTTCGCAATACGCGGGGATGGGCCGCGATCTGGCGGACGAGTTTCCGGCGGCGCGGGCGGTCTTTGAAGAAGCGGACGAGGCGCTCGGTTTCGCGCTCTCGCGGCTCTGTTTCGAGGGCCCGGCGGAAGAACTTCAGTTGACGGAGAACACGCAACCCGCCATCCTGACCGTCTCAATGGCCGCGTTGCGCGCCCTGCAAACCGAAGGCGCGACCGCCGCACATGCGCCGCGTTACGTCGCGGGCCATAGCCTCGGCGAATATTCGGCGCTGGTCGCGGCGGGCGCTCTGAGTTTCTCGTCGGCGGTGCGGACGGTGCAGGCGCGCGGGCGTTACATGCAGGAGGCCGTCCCGGTCGGCGTCGGCGCGATGGCGGCGATTATCGGTTCGGATTTGGCGACGGTGCGAGCGGCCTGCGACGAAGCACGTCATGATGAGATTTGCGCTCCGGCGAACATCAACGCGCCGAATCAGATAGTGATTGCCGGGCACACGGGAGCGGTCGAGCGCGCGGTCGCGCTGTTGAAGGAGCGGGGCGTCAGAAAGGCTCTGATGTTGAAGGTCAGCGCGCCCTTTCACTCGGCGCTGATGCTTCCGGCGCAGGAGCGTCTCGCGGCTGATTTGGCGCAACTCCCGTTCGAGGATTTACAAGTGCCGCTCGTGACGAACGTTGATGCGAGCATTGTCACAGGGGGCGACGCGGCGCGCGACGCGCTCGTCCGGCAGGTCTCGTCAGCCGTGCGCTGGCAGGAATCGCTCGAACTACAGAGCCGCGAAGGTGTCGGCACGTTCGTCGAAATCGGGCCGGGCAAAGTGCTCTCGGGCCTCGTGCGCCACACGCTCAAGGACGCTCCGGCGCGCACGCTCAACGTTGAAGACGCGGCCAGTTTGCGAAACGTTCTGGCGGTTATCGAAGAATAATTGAGAAGGGGATACAGGCCGGAAGGTTTTCGTGGCCGGTAAAAACTGCATGAACAATGCTCGACCAAAAATAACAAAAGGAGGCATCAGATGGAAGATGATGTATTACACGAATTCGCCCAAAATCTCACGGATTCAGTCCGTAAAATATTTTTCCCCTGCTTGCCTCGGGTCGAGGTCGTTATCGGCAGGCAGGACGTTTTAGGGGGAAGCGTCGCGCGCTATCTACCGGAGCAGGGAATCATCGAAGTCTCGCGCGGAGGTTTTGAAGAGACTTCGGTCAAGGGCGTCGCCAGTTCGCTCGTCCATGCGCTTGTCCATGCATACGGACACCTGAAAGGGTTCCTCGGCGATCATGCACACGGCGAGAGCAAATGTTTTTTATGTCAAGCCTTCGAGCACGGGCGCGACTTGGTACGCTTGCTGGAAGGGTTCCTCAGGCGCAAGTTTCCTTTCGCTTTGAACTCTTATCCGCCGATCAGAACGGTGGATGAAGATTGCCCGTGGGATGCTTTCGGGCCTTATTTTTGTTATGCCGGATTCCCTTGAGATGGGGCGGCAAAAGGTCGGCGAGGAGAAAACGCGGGTTGTTTGCGAAAGAGCCGAAGATAGTCGGCGAAGCAGTCAGGCTGTGTTAATAGTTATCAACGGTTCGGAAAAGTTTTTTCATTACATAGCAGAGGAGCAGAACAGCGATGCCCGATCAAGAGATCGAGAATAAAGTGAAGCAGATTATCGTTGACGAACTCGGCGTGGACGAAAACGAGGTGACGCCGAACGCGCGTTTCATTGACGACCTCGGCGCGGATTCGCTCGACACCGTGGAACTCGTGATGCGTTTCGAGGAGGAGTTCGGCATCGAAATTCCCGACGAGGACGCCGAGAAGATTCAGAGCGTGCGCGACGCCTACAACTATATCGAGACGCAGAAGAACAAGCAGTAGAAAGCGCCTCGTGCGGCGCGCGGCTCTCGCTTCGATGAGGGCCGCGCGGATTCCGAGTCTCTAGGTTTGCGGCGGGCGGCTCTCGCGTGCGTGGCGCACGCCGTGCGCTTTCCCGACCCGTCGTGAAAGTATTTCAACCCCTGCGAGGGAGGAGCATTAATCTTGAACCGTCGCGTTGTAGTCACGGGTCTCGGTCTCGTCACTCCTTTGGCCCACACGGTCGAGGGCACTTGGTCTGCGCTGATGGCGGGCCGCAGCGGTGTGGACTATCTCAAGAAGTTTGACACGACGAAGTTTTCCGTCAAAATCGGCGCGGAAGTCAAAGACTTCGACCCGCTCAAATTCGTCGAGAAAAAAGAAGCGCGCAAGATGGGCGCTTTTATTCATTACGCCATCGCCGCCGCCGACGAAGCGATTTACAACAGCGAACTCGTC
>DATLMV010000041.1:0-2191 GCA_035537095.1 Pyrinomonadaceae bacterium | reverse complement strand
TCTTGGGCTAAATCTTCGGCTTCGGCGGTGTTTGAGGTCATCCGCAGGCAGAGAGAATAGACGCGGCGATTGTGCCGTTCGTAGAGTTGTTCAAACGCCGCGATGTCGCCTGCGGCGGCTGACTGCGCCAGCGCGTGGTCTCCCTGTGGCGGTTGCTCGGTTGCAAAGTCGGTCACGGGTCTCGATGTTCCTGCGTGCAGCAGAGGAGAGCTTTTCGGGATGAAGCTTGCTGCCGCCTGAACAACGACCGAGACGCACTCGCCTCCGTTGAGTCCTCCTGTGTGTTCGAGGCACGCGTGCGGCCCAACCCTTCGGATTGACTCACGCGCCGGAGTCCTCAACGCAGTCAGATGCGGCGCTGTCTGCGCGTCGTTGCCCTTCTCTATTCAAATATTATCTTTTTCGTGTATCGCCTCAACGCTTTCGTGCGCTTCAAGTCCAGTAGGTGCGGTCGAGCGAACGATACCCGACGGCTTCGGCGACGTGTGACGTGCTTATCTCAGCCGAAGCGTCGAGGTCTGCGATGGTGCGGCTGACTTTCAGGATACGGTCATACGCACGCGCTGACAAGCCCAGACGCGTCATCGCGCTCTCCAACATCCGCTCGCACTCCCCTCCAATCGCGCAGAAGCGACGGATGTGTCGCGCCGACATCGAAGCGTTCGAGAAGATGCCCTCGCCTCGAAAACGCTCGCGCTGCCGCTCGCGCGCATGGATGACGCGCTCGCGTATCTGCGCCGAGCTTTCGACCGAAGGCCCTTCGCCCCGCAACTCTTTGAAACGGACGGCGGGCACGTCTATGTGAATATCTATCCGGTCGAGGAGCGGCCCGCTGATGCGGCCCACGTAGCGTTGGATTTGCAGAGGCGTGCAGCGACACTCGCGCGTGGGGTCGTTCCAGAAACCGCACGGGCAGGGGTTCATCGCCGCCGCGAGCATGAAGGAGGCGGGAAAAGTCAGAGACATGGCGGCGCGGCTGATGGTCACGCGCTCGTCTTCGAGCGGCTGGCGCAGGACTTCGAGGACGCTGCGGTCGAACTCCGGCAACTCGTCGAGAAAGAGCACGCCGTGATGCGCGAGCGAGACTTCGCCGGGACGCGGAATCGCGCCGCCGCCGATTAACCCCGCGTCGCTGATGGTGTGATGCGGCGAGCGAAAGGGGCGCTCCGAGACGAGTCCGGCGCGGCCCGTCAGTCCGGCGACCGAGTGGATTTTCGTCAACTCAAGCGCGGCGTCGAACTCAAGCGGCGGAAGGATTGTCGGCAGACGCTTGGCGAGCATCGTCTTGCCGGAACCGGGCGGGCCGATGAGCAGGATGTTGTGCGAACCGGCGGAGGCCACTTCGAGCGCGCGCTTGGCCGAGAGTTGGCCGCGCACTTCGCGGAAGTCAACGCCGGAGTCGCGCAGTGGCGCGAGCAGGTCTTTGGGGTCAACGCGCAAAGGCTCGGGGGGCGTCGCGTCGCGCCGGAGGGCCGAGAGGAGTTCGACCGCGCCGCGCAGGTCGGCGAGCGGATACACGTCTATCCCGGCGACGACCGCCGCTTCCTTCGCGTTCTCCTCGGGCAACAACAGGAACCGGATGCCCGCTTCACGCGCGCGCAGCGCGATGGAGAGTGCGCCGCGCACGGGGCGCACGCGCCCGTCGAGCGACAGTTCGCCGACCGCCAGCGCATCCGTCAGACCGCTCTCCGGGCCCAAGTCGCCGTTGGCTCCGAGGATGCCGAGCGCAATCGGCAGGTCGAAGCTCGCGCCTTCTTTTCGCACGTCGGCGGGCGCGAGATTGATGGTCGTTTTGTGAAAGGGAAAGAAGAAACCGCTGTTGTTGATGGCGGCGCGGATGCGCTCGCGCGACTCGCGCACGGCGAGGTCGGGCAAGCCGACGATGGTCACGGACGAAGACGTGTCCGCTTCGTTGCGCGCGGGCGTCAAGTCAACCTCGATGTCAACGAGGTCAGCGTCAATCCCGTAGACGGCGGCTGATTGGGTGCGAAAGAGCATGGCGCGGTGAGGCCCTCTCTTTGGCGAGACGGTCGCGGCGCGGGGAGCGTGCGCGTCCGTCTCGTTCAGGCGCGAGAATGGAGACTACAGGCGTTGAGGGGGGTTAAAGTTCCGGCGAGTCTGAGAAACTCGGCTCGGGGAACTTGTCGGGCGTCTGAAAACTTGTCGGGCGTCACAAACGAACGAGCGCGCT
>DATLMV010000040.1:0-9295 GCA_035537095.1 Pyrinomonadaceae bacterium | reverse complement strand
CTCGAACGTCGAGCAGTTGATGGAAGACTGCGACGTGGTGCTCGACGGGACGGACAACTTCGCAACGCGGTTTCTGATTAACGACGCGTGCGTCAAGCATCGCGTCAGATGGATTTACGGCGCGGCGGTCGGCTCCTACGGCGTGACGCTGACCGTCCGCCCGCACGAGACGCCGTGCCTGCGCTGCGTGTTTCCCGAAACGCCCGCCGCCGGTTCCGCGCCGACGTGCGACACGGCGGGCGTCATCATGCCCATCATCTCCGTCGTCTCCGCCGTGCAGGTCACGGAGGCTCTGAAACTCTTGACGGGACGCGTCGAGAGCTTGCACGGCGGGCTGATGCAGTTCGACGTGTGGCGCAACGAGTGGCGGCGGCTCGCGCTGTCCGAGCGTGAGCCGGACTGTCCGGCGTGCGCGCTCGGTCGCTTCGAGACGTTGGAGGCCGAAGGCGGCGACCTCCTGACCGTGCTCTGCGGGCGCAACGCCGTGCAGGTCGCGCCGCGCCGCGCCGCGCGCGTGGATTTAGATGCTCTGGCCGCGCGTCTCAAATCTTCCGGCGAGGTCAAAGCGAACGAGTATCTGGTGCGCCTGCGCGCGGGCGCATACGAGTTGACCGTCTTTCAGGACGCCCGCGCCATCATTCGCGGCACGGACGACGCCAACACCGCGCGCACGCTCTACGCGCGCTACGTCGGCAACTGAAGCGAGACGCGGGCGACGGACAAGCAGAACGGAATCTAACAGGATGGACAGGATAGACAAGATTAAGAATAAGGTTAAATGGGAAAGGGAGAAGGGGAGAAAATCAAGGTAAGCCGTTAGCTTCAGGCTTCTTGCCTTTTAAGCCTTCCCCCTTCCCATTTAACCTTTCCCCCTTTCCCCCTTCTCTTTTCATCCTGTCTATCCCTGTTAATTTCTCCCGTCGGCTCTTTCGGGTTATGATTCGCTTGAGACTTCGACGGACGCTCGCCTGCGAGGTTTGTCTAAACAATCCGGTTTCGGTCTGTCATAGATTGATGCTTTCTTTGATGAACAATAAAACAATCCCGAGTCGCAACCTTCCTCTCCTTTTCCTGCTCCTTTCAATCGTCGCTCTTGCCATTCCTGCGCGTGCGGGCGGCCCGATGGTCTGGGAGACAAACTCGCGCGCGGAACTCTTGAACGGCGAGGCGCGCGGCGTCTCCGTGACGGACACGGGAACGCTGATGCTCGCGCCGCGCTTCACGCAGTTGTTCGACACGGAACAGGCTTACGTCTGGTCGAGCGCGGTGGACGCGGCAGGCGTGGTCTATCTCGGCACGGGACACGACGGGCGCATCTTTCGCGCGGGCGCGGACGGCAAAGGCTCCCTGCTCTACGACGCGCCGGAGTTGGACG
Organism: Pyrinomonadaceae bacterium; assembly: GCA_035537095.1. Taxonomy (GTDB): domain Bacteria; phylum Acidobacteriota; class Blastocatellia; order Pyrinomonadales; family Pyrinomonadaceae; genus DASWNP01. Next base: position 7,920 of record DATLMV010000040.1, on the reverse strand, counting down.
TGACGGCGCTCGTCGTCGGGCGCGACGGCGCGCTCTACGCGGGTACTTCGCCGGACGGGAAAGTCTATCGCATCGGCGCGGACGGTCGCGCGGCGGACTACTTCGACCCGCCCGACAAATATATCTGGTCGCTCGCGATGATGCCGGACGGCGCGCTCGTCGTCGGCACGGGCGACACGGGGAAACTCTATCGCGTGCGCGCCGCCGGAGCGAAACCGGAGGCGTCTCTGCTGGTTGACATCAACGAGACGCACGTCATCTCGCTCGCCGTCAACGCGCGCGGCGACCTCTACGCGGGCACAGACCCCGGCGGGCTCGTCCTGCGAATCTCGCCGGAGGGCAAAGCGTTCGCACTCTTTGACGCCCCCTTGCGCGAGATACACGCGCTCGCGCCCGCCGCCGACGGTTCCATCTACGCGCTCGCCCTGAGCGACGCGGCGACGGGCCAGCGGACGACCATCAGCACGCCCGCGCAAGGGTCAGCGGGCGGCGGCGGTTCGGTGTCGGTGACGATCAGTTCGGTTGACGAGAGCGGCGGGCAGGTCACGTCGTTCGGGTCGGGTCAACAACAGCCGAACGTCCGCAGCCGCAACGAACTACAGAATGCGCGCAGCGCGGTCTTCCGCATCCTCGCCGACGGCGGCACGGATGTCCTCTGGAGTTCGCCTTCGGTCAATGCCTTCGCCGTCGCGCCGTCGCCGCAGGGCGGGAGCGTCCTCATCGGCACGAGCGACAAGGGGCGCATCTATTCCGTCACGGACGACGGGCGCGACACGCTGCTCATCCAGTCGAGCGAAGACCAGATTTCCTCTTTCGTCGTGCGCGGCGGAGAGGTCTTCGCGGCGTCGAGCAATCAGGGCAAACTCTTCCGCTTCACGTACGAGCCGGTGAGCGAAGGGACGTACGAGTCGCCCGTGAGAGACGCGAAGTTGGTCGCCTCTTGGGGGCGCGTGTGGTGGCGCGGGCGCGGGGCCGTCGAGTTGCAGACGCGCTCGGGCAACACCGAGCGGCCCGACATGACCTGGAGCGAATGGAGCGCGCCCTACCGCGACCCCGCCGGAGCCGCCGTGACCAGCCCGCGCGCGCGCTTCATCCAATGGCGGGCCGTGCTGCGCGCCGGTGCGACGAACGCGACGATGACGAACGACACGCGCATCGAAGACGTGAGCATCGCCTATCAACCGCGCAACGTCGCGCCGGAGATTCTGTCTATCCAGACGCTGCCGAGCGGCATCGCCTTGCAGCCCGCCATTCAAGTGCCGGTTGACCCCAACGTCGAGGCCGCAGGACTCGACCCCGCCTTGCTCGGCGGCAACGTCCAAGCGCCGCCGCGTCGCGCTTTCCAGAGGGGCGCAATCTCCTTCCAATGGCAGGCGGAAGACCGCAACGGCGACGAGATGGAATACGCCGTCTATTATCGCGCGCTCAACGAGAGCAGTTTTCACCTGCTTAAAGAAAAACTGCGCGACAACTTCTATTCAGCCGACGGCGCGGCCCTCGGCGACGGTCGTTATATCTTCCGCGTCGTCGTCTCGGACGCGCCCGACAACGCCATCGAGCAAGCCCTGACGGGCGAACGCACGAGCGAACCCGTAGACGTTGACAACACGCCGCCGTCGGTGCGTGTGGCGGGCGAAGCGCAGGTCGCGGGCGGGCGCGTGCGTGCGCGGTTCGGCGTCGAGGATGCGAGCGGGAGAATCCGCCGCGCCGACGTGAGTCTGGACGGCGCGGAGTGGCAGGCGGTCTTCCCCGAAGACGGCATCGCCGACAGCCCGCGCGAAACCTACACGCTCGACCTCCCGCTCGCGGGCGCGGGCGAACACACCCTGACCCTCCGCGCCTTCGACGCCAACGGCAACGTCAGCAGCACGCGCATCGTCGTCCGTCGTCTTTAGACGAAGACGGTAGACGATAGACCACAGGCAGACGATGGACGATAGACGATAGACGATGGCCGGAAGCTTTGTTTTTCTTGTCCATCGTCCATCGTCCATCGTCCATCGTCTATCGTCCGTTGCACGGTATCGTGCAATGCCGCCGGAAAGCGTGCGCGGGGCGGAAAATAGCGTTAGACTATCGGGCGGAAAAGGCTCTTTGCGGGCGTCGAGCGGTGTGGCATCCATCTTGCAGAATTTAGTTGGCGAGACAAGCGCGTCTCTCCTCTCCCTCCCATGCGCGCCCTGTACCGAACGTACATGAGGAGGAATCGGGAACTTATGAAAGATTTAAAGCAAATTCTGGCGACGGCGGCGATGCTCGCGCTGCTCTCTGCGAACACGCTCGTGTTTGCGCAGAAGCGCGAGGAGAAACCGCCCCCGCCCAAAGAACCGAGGGTGGTGGAGAAGACACCAAAAAACGACCCGCCCCCGCCCCGCAACGATGGCGGCAACAAAGGCAACAGCGAGGGCAACAAGGGGGACAAGAAGGGAAGGCCATAACGCTGCTCCTACACGATATTCTGGACGCAGCTTTGCCCGATGAAGACTGAAACTAGGTCGGAGATTTTAGACCGACGAGACGGACGCTTTCCCCTTTCACCTGTCGAGCTTTTCCCGAACCGCAGTTTGCGCCCCCGAAAATCTTCCGGATTTTCACAGCGCGGCTGCGGTTTCGCTTTTGCACAGAGTCAAAACGCCCGCGCGGCGACCGGCAAAAACAGATAGGGGTTCAAAATTCAGCCATGCTCAGACACGCTTCGAGACACACAGGGACGCACATCATTCGTTACATCTTCGGCGCGCTCGCGCTCTCCGGCGCGCTCTGCCTGACGCAAGTTTACCTCCGCCCCGCGACGGCGGCGGCGACGCAACGCTCCGGCGGCGGCGGACGAGCGCGCCAGTCGCCACTCGTCGGGCGCGCCGAAGGCATCACGGGCGACACTTTCCGCACCGTCGTCTCGACGCCGCGCGGCGTGCAGGTCTATGCGGTCACGTCGCCGCGCGCCGAAGTCTTGCACGCGATAGATAGAGGACTCACGGAACTCTTCAACGTCGCGCGCCGCGCGGGTTATCGCGCGCGTCTCAATCATTCGGACTACACGGTCTTTCTCGCGCGCCCCGACCGCACGCGCAACCGCGACGGGCAGTATTCGCCCGACATCGCCCTCGGCGCGGCGCAGTATGCCGGAAGCGTCTACGATCAGGGCGGCTACGTCTATGCTGCCGGAATGGTTCTGGCAAACGAGCCGTGCGCCTTCATCATCGCCGAACACGAGCGCGACTTCGAGCGCGTCAGCAACGTCGCGCGCTACGAGGGCGAGCATCTCGTCCTCTTTCACAACGACCGCGCGCGCTACATGCAGACACGCGACCACAGTCGCGGCGGCAGCCACCCCGTTCTCCAATAACGGGCCGGACGCCGGACGGTAGAATGCCCGGATGAGCAGCCGGGGTCGGGGGACACAAACCTCCGGCCCCGGCCTTTGTTTCTGCCTCTCAATACGGGCGGCAAACCTCGACGGCTATAGAAAAGGGTTGACGCGCGTCGTTTAAATCACTACAAGATAGGCTGACTTCCGTTGAGACTGTCAGCACGGCGGGCGCGCGTCCCCGCATCTCTTGAGCGCAAGTGCGACCTCAATTCAGACAGAGCCTCTCTTGATTTCATGCGACGCATTGACCTCAAAAAAGCGCAGGCCGCGCGCTCCAGCACGATCCGCGACATCAATCGCCAGATCGTGCTCAACTACGTGCGCGAACGCGAACCCATCTCGCGCGCCGAGATTGCCCGCGAGACCGACTTGCAGCGTTCGACCATCTCGACCATCGTCGAGGAGTTGAAGACCGAAGGGTTGATCGAGGAGGTCGGCGCGGGCCAGTCAACCGGCGGACGCCGCCCGACGATGCTGCGCCTGCGCGCCGCCGGAGCCATCGCCGTCGGCGTTGACATCACGCCCTCCTGCACGACCATCGTCACGAGCGATCTCGCCGGTCGCGTGCTAGAACGCGAGGAGTTTCACAACATCGCCGAGCCCGCAGAGATGTCGCGCCGCATCGTCGAATGCGTGCGCGCGCTCATCGCCCGGAGGGGCAGGGAGAAGATGACGGGCGTCGGCGTCAGCCTGCCCGGCCTCGTTGACCCCGTCACGGGCAAAGCGATTTACATTCCCTATTTCAAGTGGCGCGACTGGACAATCGCCGAGCAGATTGCCGAAGCGACCGGACTCTACGTGACCGTGGACAACGACGCCAACGCCGCTGCAATGGCCGAACTCTGGTTCGGTCGCCCTGAAGTCAGCGAGGCGCGCGACTTCATCATGGTGCTCGTCGCCGACGGCATCGGCACAGGCATCGTCTTCGACGGGCAGATTTATCGCGGCGAGCGCGGCGGGGCGGGCGAGTTCGGCCACATGATCGTCGGCAAGCGCGGGCGCGTCGCGTGCTCCTGCGGCAACTTCGATTGTTGGGAAGCCTTCTCTTCGGAACGCGCGGCGGTCGCACACTACTTGGAGTTGTCGGGCGAAGGGGAGAGCGCGCGCACGCTTGAGTTCGGCCAACTGATTGACCGCGCCCTCGACGGCGAACGCGCAGCCGCCGACGCGCTCGGCGGGATGGCACACTATCTCGGCGTCGGCATCTCGAACCTGATTGTGGGGCTTAGTCCGGCGGCGGTCGTCGTGGGGGGCCGCATCGCGCGCGCGTGGCCGCTCATCGGCGAAGCCCTCGGCGAAACCATCCAGCGCAGCATTCGTCGCGGCCTCCCGTCCGCACACATCGCCGCCTCCACGCTCGGCGACCAACCCACCCTGATGGGCGCAATCAGCCTCGTCCTCGCGCGCAAGTTCGGATTAGCGGAAGGATGAAAGGGAAGGGATGAGAGCGGAGGGATGAGGGATGAAGTTAAAGACTAAACAAGAACGTGCGTGGATGAACAAGAACGTGCGTGAATGGTTGACGCAAACATCAAACTGAATCTGCTGACATTTCCCGCTTTATAACTGGACGGATTTTTGCGACGCGCTGCGTTATCTCTTTCAAAAGAAGTGAAGACGCACGACTCGAAGCACACGACGACGCCCGCGAGTTATCAAAAACTCGCGGGCGTTTTTTGCGTCCTGAGATGAATGTGATTTACGGCTTCGCGCCTTTGCCTTCGACGAGGGTGAGGGTGCGGTCAACGGCGGGCGCGTCGAAGATTTCGTTTGTGCCGCCGGGCCATTGGACTTCGAGCCGGTCTATCTTTGTCGCCGTGCCGAGGCCGAAGTAGAGGCCGGGGTCGTTCTGCGAGGAATAGCTGCCGCCGCTGATGAGGTCGGCGCGCTGGCGGAGTTTTCCGGTCGTGACGTAGACGACCGCGCCCGTCGCATCCTTCGGACTCTTTCTGGCGGTGTCGCCGGAGAGTTGGAGTTTCAACCAATGGTTGCCGCTCTCGGCGACGTTGCGCAGCACGGTCGGCTGCCCGTCAATGTTGTTGAGCACGAGGTCGAGTTTGCCGTCGGCGTCCAAATCCGCGAAGGACATCCCGCGCGCGCAGAGGGCGGCGGCGAGGCCGCTACCGGGCGCAGCCGCGACGCGCTCGAAGCGGCGGACGCCGTTCTTGCGCGCGTCTTCGAGGTTGCGGAAGAGAAGCATCTGCTGCGCGTAGCTCGTGCCCCATTGTTGATTGTCAACCGCCGGATAGACGTGGCCGTTGGCGACGACGATGTCCTTCCAGCCGTCGTTGTCGTAGTCCATAAAGAGCGTGCCCCAACCGAGAAACGGGTAGGTTGACTCGCCGTGTCCGGCCTGAAAAGTCACGTCGGTGAAATTGCCGTCGCCGTCGTTGTGATAGAGCGTGTTGGAATCGTCGGAGAAGTTTGTGATGTAGAAATCCACGCGCCCGTCGTTGTTGTAGTCGCCGATGCCGAGGCCCATTCCGGCCTGCTCGCGCCCGTTCTCGTTCAAGGCGACGCCGGAAGGATAGCCCGTCTCCTCAAACGTGCCGTCGCCCTTGTTGATATAGAGTTGCTTGGGCGTCGAGTCGTTGACGACGATGATGTCGAGCAGGTCATCGTCGTTGACGCGGACGAAGGCCGACGAGAAACCGTAGTAACGCTGCGGGTCGCTTGCGCCCGCGCGGACGCTCACGTCTTCAAAGGTTCCGTCCGGCTTCTGATGATAGAGCGTATCCTCCGCGCCCTTGAGGCCGCGCGGCCCGCACAACACGGGCTCGCCGCGAAACTGGCAGAAGTTCTGCCCGATGCTTCCGGGCTTGCGCGCCTCCGACGGGTTGGGCGGCAGGTTGTTGATGTCGAAATCGAGATAACCGGGGACGAAGAGGTCGAGACGCCCGTCGCGGTCGTAGTCGCCGAAGGACGGGCCGGTGCTCCAACCCTTGCGCGCGACGCCGACCTTCTCCGCGACATCCGTGAACGTCCCGTCGCCGTTGTTGCGATAGAGACGCGAGACGCCGAAGTTGCCGACGTAGAGGTCGGGACGCCCGTCGTTGTTGTAATCGCCGACGGCGACGCCCATCCCCCACCGCTCGTTGGCGACGCCCGCTCGCTCCGTCACGTCCTCAAACTTCCAGTTGCCGAGATTGCGATAGAGCGCGGCGCGCGGCGGCTTGGCTTTGCCGCGCATGGCGTCGAAGTTCGAGCCGTTGACGAGATAGATGTCGGGCCGCGTGTCGCCGTCGTAGTCGAAGACGGCGACGCCGCCCGAAGTCGCTTCGACGATGTAGTCTTTCGCCGCGCCGCCCGACGTGTGTTGAAAAGAGGCGAGCACGGTCTTGGCCGTCACGTCTTCAAAGATCAGCGGCGCTTTCGGGTCGGTGATATTGACGGTGCGCCGCGTCGTGTAGGTGCGCACCGCGCCCGTCGAGACGCCGCCCATCCCTTGCGGCGTCGGCGTCGTCGCCTGTGCGGGCGGGGTCGTGGCCGGTGACGCGACGGGCGACGGGGACGGCGTCTGCGCGACGTGCGCGACCGGAGCGGCGAGCAGAATCAGCGTGGCTAAGAGGGGAAGCGTGCGCGCGGGTGACACGCGCAAGGGAACGTTTCTGAACATCAAGCTTGTCTCACATCTAAAAGGGAAATCGCCGGGACGTTTCAACCGCCGGGGAGCGTCAAACATAATGTTCGACAGCGGCGGATGTCAACGCGCGGGCCAACCGCAGGCGGGTTTCTAACAGAAGCCGCCTTGAGCGGGAACACTCAAGGCGGCTTCTCTCAAGCGATAGAGGCTGGTCGCCTTCAATCGAAGGCGGATTCCATTGGCGCGGGAGCGTATTTAGATTGGCAGTTATTATAGCAGGTGTAATATCCGCTATAACACGCGCTCTTATCGCGCACTCCGCTATCCTTCAGACACATCTCACGATTCTCTTTGCAGCCGTCAATACAACCTTCAAGCGTGCCCGGACTTGCGCCTTGCATGGCTTTGGCGGCGCGCGCCTTCAAGGCCGCGACCCTGATTTGCGAAGAGGCTTTGGCCGCCGCCGCGTCCGTCAGGGTTCTCTCGAAAACTTGCAGAGAGGCTGGCGGTTCCGCTTGTAAGAGGCTGTCGTCGCCGGTCGCAATGACAAAGAGCACCTCCTGAATTTCGACGTTCGTGTCGTAGGGGCGAACCGCGCGCAGCAGGCGCATGTCGTCGGCCAAACGCTGTCGAATCGCCGTGGCCGAGCGGCATCCTTTTCTTGCGTTGTCGCTGGCGGCGAAACTACAGTCTGATGTCTCGACCAGATTCGCGCCCGAAGAGTAGGCGAAAATTTTCTGCCTGCCGATAAACACATGACCGGCAGACAGGGTCGGGAAATTAGTGAAGACGTGTGCGGGTTGAGCGTGGCGCAGGATGGAGACTTTTTGCGCGTCGCCGGTTCTCTCCGTCACGATGGCGGCGAGCAAACGCCCGTTTTCTGAAACTTCGAAGCGGCGTTTGACTGATGATTGGGCTTGCGTTTGCGTGAGCGTCAGAGAAGCGACGAGCATGAGCGTGAGGGTCA
>DATLMV010000039.1:0-36076 GCA_035537095.1 Pyrinomonadaceae bacterium | reverse complement strand
ATAGGCGACCAAATCTTCAAAAGCGTAAATCTTGAGCGGCGGGTCGCGCGCCGGTTCGGACTCAACCGCGCGGCGCGCGAGCGTCTCCCAAGCACACCAGACGTAGTTTCTCTCGCGGCTGACGAGCAGCACAGTTGCCGAGAGCAGCGTCCAGCAGCCGAGAAGAATCAGGAGCGTCGTTCGCAGCCAGAAGGGGCGAAGGCGCGCGAGCGCGGTCGCGCAGAGAATCAGGTAAGGCGCGGCGATGATAATCAGATGGCGCGTGCCCCAGACGGAGTAGGGCAGAATCCAACTCAGCAGAAAAGCGAGCGCGACCGGCAGCACGGAAAAGATGACGAGCCACGGCAGCGCACGAGCGTTCGCGGCATCCTGCGTGCGCCGGAGCGTGCGCCACACGTACCACACCAACGGGCAACCGAAGACGAGCGCGCCGAGCACGACGCTCCAACGAAGATACAGACGTTCGTTGCTGCTCTGCACGTAATAGAGAATCTCGTTGAGCGTGAAGTAGAACTGCGCGACGTGGGAGGCGTCGGGGCGCACGGCCCAACCGATATTTTGCGCGAGGCCGTGACCTGCCGCCTGCGCCTGCGCGACCGCGTAAGCCCAAGGGCTGAAGCAGACGGCGACGAAACAGATCGCGCCCGCGAAGGGCAAAAGCTTTCTCCGCGCGGCGTAAATGAGAAGAAAGACGAACTGCGCGGCGACGAGCAGCCAGCCGTAGTAGTGCGTATAGACGAGCAGAAGATTGACCGAGAGCAACGCGGCGAGATGTTTCTTTAGCACGCGCGGCGAGTTGTAGTACCTGACGAAAATCCAGAGCGAGCAGACGGCGAGAAAGAGCAGCAGGCTATACATGCGCACTTCCTGCGCGTACTTGATCAAGTAGCCGTTGAGCGCGAACAGGAGCATGGCGAGGTTCAATTCGACGGGCCTGAGTCGCAACTCGCGGCAGAGCAACGCGAACGGGACGAGCGTGGCGATGGCTGTGAGCGCGGGCAAGAGCCTGAGCCACGACAGCGACTCGCCGCCCAGAGCAATCCAGAGCTTGAGCAGCACGTAGAAGAGAGGCGGGTGGATGATGTCGGCCACGACGAAACCGAACATACCGCCCCATCCGTGCCGCGCGGCGTGGACGCCGAACAGTTCGTCGAACCACAGGCAGGAGCCGTTCAGACGCCACAGGCGCAGCACCGCGCACAGCAGCACGGCCAGCGCAAACACCGCGCGCGCGCCGCGACCGAACCTTTCGTCGTCCTCTGCGTTGACACGCAATGCGGGCGCGTCGAGCGTTTGACCGTGCGCGTGTTCGTCGTCGTCCTCAAGCGTCATCTTTTTGTCGGGAGGCTGCCTGTTTCAAGTTCGGAAAGAGTTCATTTGATAACTTCAAACTCGAAAAAGATAGTCTTGCCGCGCACGACGTAGCAGAGGTATGTCTCCCAGAAGCGGCGTATGAAACGCAGCGACGGGTAGCGGTTCGCGCTGTTGATGAGCAGTTCAAAGCCGAGCGCGCGCCAGAGTTTCAGGAGCGTGACGCGCACGAGGCGCGGGCGCAGCGTCACGTCGCTGTAGAAATCGAAGTCGGGCCGCTTGCCGGTGAAGTATGCGAAGGATTCGGTGGTGAGATGATGTTTGTGCGTCGGGTCGGTGTAGGAAGCGATGTCGGAATAGTGCGGCGTGTCGAGACGGATGATGCCGCCGGGTTTGGCGATGCGGTGGAGTTCGGCGACGACCGCGAGCACGTCCTCGACGTGTTCGATAACCTGATTGCCGATGATTAAATCGAACTCGTTATCGGGAAACGGGTAGGGCACGTCGTCGAGATTATGAATCACGTCGGCGTCCGTCCGCGCGTTGTTGTCGAGGCCGATGCTGCCGGGCGTCTTATGCTTGCCGCAGCCGATGTCCAGAATTTTCATTTGATAGTTGGCAATCAGCAGTCAGCGTCGAGCAGTTGAGACGTCGTGTTCGATGCGCTCGCCCGCTGCGTCTCTCGCCGCGCCCGCTCGCTCTCTCAAGTCAAACTCTGTCGGGAGTGTAATGCGCGCCCGCGCGGGCGCACAAGTTGCGCGTCGAAAGACGGCGAGCGTGGCGACTGTCGCGCACGCTCGACGGCTCGCGGTTGAGCGTGCGGAAAATTTTCGGAACTCGAACGGGCGCGGCGCGTGCAATCAAGGGAAAAACTCTCTCTGGAGGATTTTGTGTGATGAGCAAGAAAACATCTCTGCTGCTTTCCGTCTGTCTCGCGCTGCTGTCGTGCAGTTTCAACGCGCTCGGGCAAGAGCCCGTGCCGCCCGCGCCCCCCGCTGCCGACGTTGCGCCCCCCGCTGCTCCCGCCGCCGACATACAACCGCCCGCACGGGCTGACATCGCCCCCCCTGCGCCCGTCGCAAAACTTCGTACGCCCGTCGCAATCGCGCGCGCGCCGGTCGCACCCCGCGCTGCGACACCGCCCGCCACGCCCCGTGTTGCGACGCCGCCCGCCGCGCCGCGTGCGCCCGCGACGCCTGCGCTCGCGCAGGACGTGACGCTCTTTGCGATGCAGGACAACTTTCTCGGCGTCCACGTCGAGGAGGTGACGCGGGAGACGATGGGCCGTTTCTCTCTGCGCGAGCCGCGCGGGGTCGCCGTCACGCGCGTCGTCAAGGATAGTCCCGCCGAGCGCGCGGGCTTGCGGGAGAACGATGTCATCATACGCTTCGACGGCGAAACGGTGACGGGCCTCCGCAAGCTGAACCGCTTGATTGACGAATCCGCGCCCGAACACACCGCGCGCCTGACCATCAGTCGCGGCGGCGCGGAACAGGAGATCAGCGTCAAGCTCGGCCAACGCAAAGACGCGAGCGGCTTCTTCCGTGGCGAAGTCTTGACGCCCGAACAGAGCGAAGACCTTCTGCGGCGGGGCAAGCGTCTGGAGGATTTGGACGAGGGGACGCGCAAGCGTTTGGAGGAGTTGCGGCGCAACAGCGACGGACTGTTCTCGATGAACTTCGGAGCGGGTCGCCGCATCGGCGTCTCGACCACGCGTTTGACCGAACAACTCGCGGACTACTTCGGCGTCGAGCGCGGGCGCGGCGTCCTCGTCACTTCGGTCACGCCTGACAGCCCTGCGGCCCGCGCGGGTCTCAAAGCGGGCGACGTGATCACGGAAGCCGACGGCGAGCGCGTCGCGCAGGCGACAGACCTTTCACGCGTCATCAATCGAAAGAAAGAGGGCGAGGTGACGCTGACCGTCGTTCACGAAAAGAAGACTCGCACCGTCCGTCTGATGCCCGAACGCGCCGCGCCGCAGCACTTCGAGTTCAACCTCACGGACTTCGACGCCCCGACCATCGCCTTGACGCTCCCGAGCATCAAGCTGCCGAGCATCACGTTGCCGAACATCACGCTCCCGCGCATCCATCTCGCGCCCGTTGTGCTCCCGCGCATCAGGGTCACGACGCCGCGCATCAACATCCCGCGCATCCGCCTGCGACCCCTGACCGTGTTGGGCGATCCGGTTTTGATGTAAGGGAAAAAAAGCATCGGGTAAAAGGGTGAACGGTTAAAGGGCGAAAGGGATAAAGACAGATGCTTTCCCTTTTCGCCCTTTGACCTTTTACCCGTTTCCCTTTTTCTCTTTTATGATTCAGGGTTGCAATCGCTTCTTGCCGTCGAGGGCTTCCTGATACGCGCCGCCCTGAATGGGGCCGAGTTGGATGGCGGCGTCAAACTCTTTGAGGGCTTCTTCGTTGCGTTCGAGGAAGGCGAGGATGCGTCCCATCGCGGCGCGGGCGCGCGAGACGAGGGCGCGGTCTTCGGCGTTAGCCGCGCGTTCGACGGCCATCCGGTAGAGACCGAGCGAGCGCGTCAGACGCTCGGCCTGCAAGTTCTCATCCATCGCATCTTCGGCTGAAAGACTCGCGGCCTGCCCGAGCGCGAAGAAGACGCGCGGCTCGCCCGGAAACTCTCTTGAGAGCGACAGCAGACGCCGCTCCGCCTCCGCATAATTCTTCGTCCGCAACAACTCGTCAGCCTCACGCAGGCTCTTGATCAACGCGCCCTGCGGCGACGCCTGCGCTTCGACCGCCGACGCGTTCGCCGCCGCGCGCTCGCGCTGCGTGCGTTCACGCGCTTTGACGAAACGCGCGCGCGCCTCCGCGTATTCGGCGGGCCTGCGGCCCTCGCGCGCCGCGTCGAGCGAAGCGAGCATGTCGGGCAGGAAGGCTGCGATGTCGAAGCCGGAGGTTTCCAGCCCGCGCAACTGTTCGGCGAAATAGAAGGCGAGCACCGCGCCGCGCTCGTATGCGTCGGCCAGTTGCGCGACGGTCGCATCTTCGATGGCCGCGCGCGTCGCCTGTGCTTCTCTGGAGATGGTGTCGCGTGCGGACGCATCCTGCGCGGCCCTCAGACGCGCGCTCGTGTCGAGCGCGAGCGCGTTCGTGCGCGCCTGCTCGCTCATGCGCGCGTCGGCGGCGGCGACGAGCGAACGCGCGACGGTGAGAAAAACGTCGGGCGTGATGTCGTTCTTAGTCTTGGCGCGCAGTTCGTCGAGCAGCGTGCGGATGTCTGCGCGGCGCGCGGCGATGTCGCGGTTGAAGCGCAGGACGAGCGGGTCAATGATGAATTGCAGGTAGGCGCGGCGCAACTCGGATGTCGAGGGGTCTATGCCCTGCGGGACGATGGCGTAGTAGTCGTCGCCGATGATGCGGAAGTTGAGCGCGCCGGGCGCGGCGAGCAAATCGGGGACGATGCGGAAACGTCGCTCATGCTCGCGCGTGAGCGTGATGCGACGCTCCGGCGTGTTCTTGTCGGACTTGGCACTACCGCCCGGCGTGGCGACGCGCTCGACGTAAGAGAGTTGCGGACGCGTGTGCAGGTAAGAGAGCACACCGGAGACCATCGCGGCGGTCGCGGGGCGCAGGTTGTTGCCTTCGTTGGCCGTCGCGCGCACGTATGCGGGCAGACGCTCGTCAATCCCAGACTGCTTGTAGAACTCGCGCACGAGCGGCGCGAAGTCGAGCACTTCGAGAACGCTAGCGGGCAGGTCGTCGGAACGCTGCGGCTCCGCGAAGGCGGGCGGCGGGCCGAGCGCGTAGGCGAGCGAGACGTAGCGCGCGGCCTGTTCGGCGGGCGTGGCGGGCGCGGGGAGCTTGTTGCGCTCGTAGAAATTTCGCAGCCGCTCGCGCAACGCGGGCGAGAGCGCGGCCAAATCTCTCCTGACCAACTCACGAAAAGCTGCGGGCTGCGCGCCCTGCGGCGTCAGGTCGAGCCCCGCCGCATCGAGCGCGGCCATCATCACAATCAAACGCGGCTCCGGCTCGAAATAGACGCCGTACTCCGTCAAATCCGAACCGGCTGAACGCACGGTCGTCTCGCGCGCAGGAGGTGCGGGCGCGGGCGTCTGCGCCCTCGCGGGCGACGACGACGGACGCGCCCCTTGCGCGGGCTGCCCCGCCGTCTTCGTCTGCGCCCCGAGCGCACCCGCCTGCGCGAACACGAGCGCGACGGCGATTATCAAAAATTGCTTTCTCATCTGATAAAAAGAGTCCAAAGTCGCAAGTCCAAAGTCGAAAAATCGTCTTAGTTTCTAAGTCCAGACTTTCGACTTCGGATTGTATTTAACCTGTCCTTTATCGGCTTAAAAGGACGGACGAAAGTTTTCCTTCGAGAGAGTTTAAAACGGCGGCCCTGTCTCCGCAAAACGCATATAAAGATGCTCGTTGCAGCGCGGCGGATGCTTCGTCGAGTCTGAAAGCCGGAAAGTCCAACGTCCAAAGTCGAAACCGGAGAACTTCTCCCGACTTTGGACATTCAGACTTGTGACTTTGGACTGTCTCCGACGTTGGACGTTGGACTTTCAGACTTTGGACTTTTATCCGCTTTCGTCCGGCGCGCGCGGAGCAGTCTTAAGGTAACAGGGTAGGTGATGAGCGAACAAACGACGGAGAGCGCCATGCCGCCGATGGAGAAGGGCAGGAGGATGTCCCACGCGTGCGCGGAGAGTTGTCGCCAGTAATCGCGCGTGAAGAGATGCGGGTCTTTGAGCAGTTCGAGCGCGCCTGCGGGCAGGCGGACGGGGCGGCCCATGACGAACGCGCCGACGGCGTAGGAGGCGACGATAATCGGGACGAGCGTCAGGAAAGGGTTGTTGACGAACGTGCCCGTGTAGATGGCAATCTTGTTGAAGCGGAAGATGAAGGCGAGCGCGGTCGCCATGATGGTGTGCAGTCCGAGGAAGGGCGAGAAGGCGATGAAGACGCCGATGGAAAAAGCAAGCGCCGTCCGCTCCGGAGGGTCGTCAAGCGAGAGCAGACGGCGAAATGCTTTGCGAAACATAGGCTGGTAAATCGTGAATCGTAAATCGTAAATAGATAACTGGTTTAATCACGCATCTATTCACGATTTACGATTCACGATTCACTACTTAAAACTATTGAGCGCGGTCGCTTCGTCGTCGTAGACGTCGAAGACGGTGTGGAGCTTGGTGATGACCATCAGGTCGCGGATTTTCTGTGTCAGGTTGAGGAGCTTGAGTTGGCCGCCCTCGCGGTTGATGGTGGTAAAGCTGGAGACGAGTTCGCCGATGCCGCTCGAATCCACGTAGCCGACGTTCGACAGGTTGAGCAAAACTTTCTTCTTGCCCTCTTCGATCAAGCGGCGAATCGCGCCGCGCATGGCGACGCTGCCCTCGCCGATGGTGATTTTGCCTTCCATATCCAAAATCGTTACGTCTCCGGCCTGACGCTCTTTGATATTAAGTTCAGCCATTACTGGAAGTCTCCTTCTCGCGTGTTAAGCATTCAGCCATCGCAGCCGTTAATCCGTCGGCGTTTGGCGGCCTCGCGGCTCTCGTTTATCTCTTCTTCGTCATGCGAACTATCGTCCCGCCTCCGGTGTGCTGCTCCCACTCGACCGCGTCCATGAAACTCCGCATGAAGAGGATGCCGCGTCCCGAAGTCTTCAACAGGTTCTGCTCGTCGGTCGGGTCGGGAACGTCGGCGGGGTTGAAGCCCTCGCCCTCGTCGCGGACGGTGATCAAGAGGCTGGAACCGGAATAGGTGAAACCCACCTCGACCGTCTTGCTCTCGTCCTGACGGTTGCCGTGCAGCACGGCGTTGGTGACGGCTTCGCGCACGGCCATGTCAATGCCGAAGAGCGCCTCCGCGTCGAAACCGTAACGCCCCGCGACCTCGGCGGCGCGCGCCGCCGCTTCGGCAATCGAGTCGAGGCGGCTAGGCAAAGTCAGTTCAGTCGTCTCTTCAGTCACTTCTTAGAAGACGCGGCCTCTGGCGCGAGCCTCCCGCGCGGCAAGACCCGTCGAAGCTGCATTTAAAAAACTGGCAAGCGAACCGGAAGCTTGGACGGTTTAACACGCCCGCCGCTCGCCTGTCAAGAAAAGCGCCAGTCAACCGGCACGCCGCCCGACGCCCGACGGACGCACGCGCCCGAAGTTTTCATTTTCAACTCCTGTCCCGCCGCGCACCGGCATCTGACATCTCTCCGCGCATCCTTTAAGATGGCCCGATGAGAATCCAGCCCGCGCGCCGTCTCTATGGAAAACTGCGGATGCCCGGCGACAAGTCCATCTCGCATCGCGCCGCGCTCGTGGCCGCGCTCGCCTCCGGCGGACGCTCTCTCATACGCAACTTTTCCACCAGCGCCGACTGCGCCTCGACGCTCTCCTGCCTCCGGCAACTCGGAGTCAACATCCGCCGCGACGCCGACGACAACGTCGAAATCGAAGGCGCGTCGCTTAATCTAACGCAGGACGCGTTGCGTGCTCCGTCGAGTCCGCTCGATTGCGGCAACAGCGGCTCGACGATGCGGATGCTCGCCGGAGTCCTCGCCGGACAACCGTTCGTCTCCACGCTGACGGGCGACGAATCGCTGCGCGCTCGCCCGATGCGCCGCATCATCGAACCGCTCGAACGGATGGGCGCGCGCTTCGCATCGCACGAAGGGCGCGCACCGCTTCGCATCGAAGGACGCGCGCCGCTCGAAGCCATCCGCTACGAGATGCCCGTCGCCAGCGCGCAGGTCAAATCGGCGATTCTGCTCGCGGCCCTCGGCGCACGCGGGCGGACGGAAATCATCGAGCGTCACGGCGCGACGCGCGACCACACCGAGCGGATGCTTCGCTGGTTCGGCGTCAATGTTGAGACGACAAGCGAACGCCTGAACAGTCAACACGAGATGTCCGACAACTTAACGAACGACGCTGCTCAAAGCTTCGATGTCGAACATGACGCAGACGCATCGCGCGTCGCCGCATCGCCGTTCGACACCGACGCCGCATCGCTCGTCTCCGTCGAGGGCATGCAGAGCTACGCGGCGCGCGATGTTGACGTGCCCGGCGACATCTCTTCGGCGGCCTTTCTCATCGCCGCCGCCGCGCTCCTGCCCGGTTCGCAACTCGAAATCGAAGGCGTCGGCCTGAACCCGACGCGCGCGCAAATCCTACGCACGCTCGGCGCGCTCGGCGCAGATGTGGAAACCTCCGGCGTGCAAGAGCGTTGCCATGAAGCTGTCGGAACTTTGCACGTGCGCGGCGGGCGAAAGCTCGCGCCGCCGGATGCACGGAGCGGCGCGCACGTCCTCAGCGGCGCGCAGATTGCGCAGTTGATTGACGAGTTGCCGGTGCTCGCCGTCGTCGGGTCGCAAGTCGCAGGAGGCTTGGAGATTCGGGAGGCTGCGGAGTTGCGCTTCAAGGAATCGGACAGGATTCGGACGACGGTCGAGAACCTGCGCGCGATGGGCGCGGAGGTCGAAGAACTGCCGGACGGACTCGTCGTCCGGGGCCCCGTCCGCCTGCGCGGAGCGCGACTCGATGCGCACGGCGACCATCGAATAGCGATGGCCTTTGCCGTCGCCGCGCTCGTCGCCGAAGGCGCGTCGGAGATTGCGGGCGCGGAGTGCGTCGCCGTTTCGTTTCCCGAATTTTTCTCGCTCCTCGAATCGGTGACGGAGCGATGAAGGACGCGGCGCGCATCGTCGTCATCACAGGCTTCATGGGCGCGGGCAAGACGACCGTCGCACGCGCCCTCGCGCGCCTCCTCGCGTCACGCGCGATTGACCTCGACGACCTGATCACCGCCCGCGAAGGACGCACGCCGCGACTCATCATTGACACGCACGGCGAAGCGCACTTCCGCGAAGCCGAGACCGCAGCCCTCCGACTCGCGCTCGCACAGGCGACCGGCGACGCGACCGCGCAAAGCGAGACGCCCGAACGCTCGACGCGCGCGACGACAACAACCGACGCGCCCGCCGAAAACTACGTACCTTCCGTAGAGAACGCTTCCGCCGAAAAGGACGCTTCAGAAAACGCTTCCGTCGAAAAGAACGCGCCTTCGGATAGCGTGCCTTTCATCATCGCACTCGGCGGCGGCACTTGGACGCTCGAACGCAACCGCGCGCTCATCGCACGCGCGCTCTCTCTCACCGTCTGGCTCGACGCGCCCTTCGACCTGTGCTGGCAGAGAATCAACAGCGCGAACGCCACCGGCACGCGCCCGCTCGCGCGTGAGCGCGAGCAAGCACACGCGCTCTATCGCGCGCGTCTCGCGCTCTACTCGCTCGCGGAGTTGCGCATCGCGGTCGCCGCCGGAGAGCGCGCCGAGATGTTGGCCGCGCGCATCGCCAGCAGTATCGGGTCTTGCTAAAATCGTCCGCAGATAAATTTGGATGGAAAGCGGCGCAAACTTCAGCGCCAATCACGGGGGAACGAAAATGTCCGGACACGAAATAGACGCGAAAGCCTTGAAGGTCGCCAAGACCCTCAAGAACGCGCACAACTGGAAACATCTGACGAAGCCCTCCGGCTTCGGTTACTACAACCTGCAAACGGAAGACACGGGCGACGTGCCCGTCCGCCTCTTTCTCACGCCGTCGCTCCTCAACGACGCCGAAGACATCCTCTACCGCCAGATCATCAACGCCACGCGCTTCCCCGGCGTGCGCCTCGTCGCCATCACCCCCGACACACACTACGGCTACGGCGTCCCCGTCGGCTGCGTCCTCATCACCGACGCCCAAACGGGAGCAGTTGCGATGGGGCCAGTCGGCTACGACGTGGGTTGCGGGATGATGTCGGCGCGGTCGGAGGTTGATGCGGGGGCGGCGACGCCGGAGCGGAGGTTGGAGTTTAATCGCGCGGTGATGGAGCGCGTGGATATGGGGGCGGGCGGGAAGAGTATTCGTCTGGGCGAGTTGTCGAAGCCGGAGTTTAATAATCTGGTGCGGGGCGGGGCGGAGTATTACGTGGAGCGTTACGGCGCGACGTTCGACCGCAGCCACGCCGAGCGTCACCGGATTCCGGTGGACGACGATTGGCAGATACCTTGGGGCGGCAAGGGCAGGCCCGAGCGCGGGCTGAATCAATTGGGGAGCCTCGGCGGCGGCAATCATTTTATCGAACTGCAAAGGTCGGAGCAGACGGGCACGCTCTTCGTGCAGGTGCATACGGGGAGCCGGGGATTCGGTCACGGGCTGGCGACCAACTATTTCGAGATGGCGCGCGAGGAACGCCCCGCCGAAATCCGCGACATAGACCTCGGTTACTTCACGCCGGAGTCGCGTCATTACAGAGACTACCTGAACGCCGTCGCGGCGGGCGGCAACTACGCGATACTCAATCGCCTCGTTATCTTCGAGCAGATATCGGAAGCCTTCCGCGCGGTCTTCGGTCAGGAGTTGGAACTCATCTACGAGATCAGCCATAACCTCGTACAAAAGGAGTGGCATCCGGATTTCGGCGACGTGTGGGTGCACCGCAAGGGCGCGACGCGCGCCTTCCCCGCCGGACATCCCGCGCTCGCCGGTACGACTTGGGAGACGACCGGACATCCCGTGTTGATACCCGGCAGCAACAAGGATTGGAGCTACATCCTCCGGCCCTTGCAGGGCGCGGTCAATAGCGGTTTCTCCGTCAATCACGGCGCGGGCCGACGCATGTCGCGCGGCGAAGCGTCGCGCACCCTCTCGCAGCGCGCGATTGACGACGAATACAGGGCCGCCGGAATCCTCGTCAACGTGAACGGGCGCGTCCCGCTCGACGAAGCCGCGCCTTGTTACAAATCTTCCGCAGAGGTGGTCGAGGCGGTCGTCAGCGCCGGACTCGCCGAGGTCGAACATCGTCTCTGGCCGCTCGCCTCGCTCAAAGGCACGGACGAACGGCGTCGCAAAAAAGGCGGCAGGGAAAAAGGCGAGAAAGGCAAGAAGAAGAAGACGAGCAAGCATTACTAGAAGCAGTCATATAAATACGCTCTGCGAAGTTTTGACTCCGCGTTTCGCGGCTTCGGGCGACGCCGGAACTATCTATGAGACCGCTTCTAACGCGATTCACAGGACGTACAGGATAAGAGCGTTAGGGATAGACAGGATGAGTTGACAGGACGCACGACGCGGGAGCAGCAGCAGGATGCAGGAGAGGCGAATCTTAACAAAGATATTGGATAAGGCGGAGGCTCCGGCAGGCCGCCCTCCGGCCATCGTCTTGATTGACCCCAAATACGCGCACAACGTCGGGATGGTCGTGCGGTTGGCGTCCTGTTACGGTCTGGGGCAAGTCTGGTTCACAGGCGAGCGAGTCTCGCTCGATATTTCATTCAGGAAACGACTGCCCCGTGAGGAGCGGATGAAGGGCTATGCCGATGTCGAGATAATCAATTACGACTATCCTTTCGAGCAGTTCGACGGTGTGGTTCCGGTGGCGGTAGAAGTGCGGAGGGGGTCGGAGTCGCTGCACGATTTTGAACACCCGCCGAATGCTGTCTATGTGTTCGGCCCGGAAGACGGTAGCGTGTCGAAGCCCCACATCAGCCATTGCCACCGGTTCGTCGTGATCCCGACAAAACATTGTCTCAACTTGGCGACGGCGGTCGCCACGGTACTGTGGGATCGGCAGTATAAAGGCTGGCTCGGCGGGGAACAGGGAGACCTTTCAACGCCGGGTGAGTTCGAGGGCCGTGGCCTTGTCGAGTTCCCCGACGACATCGTCTGGTGAGCGGTGCGGCCTCACGCCGGAATCAACCCGCGCCGCGCGAGCAGCATTCCGCTCAATTTGGAAAGACGAGCATGAGTGAATTGCTATCGAGGCGGCGGGGTTGAAAGAGTTGCCGGGCGGCGCGCGGCAGAGATGAGTCGCTTTCGTCTAAGAACTTCCGAACCCCGCAAGGTTCGACTTCACTTGCATATTGCTCGGATTGTCAGTTGACATAGTCCGTTACCTCATCGCTCTCCTCCGGGCGGCAGTCAACGCAAATCCCTTCGTCATGGTTCACGAGGAGCAACGCGGGCTGCCCACAGGCGCGGCAGTTCTCGATGAAGATTTCGGGGCGTCGGCCCGTCAGCCTTTCAAACTCATCCGCCGTCTCCAAAGTGCCGAGCATCTCAACCAAGCGCCATTCCGTCGGTGCGGTGGCTATGTAAATGGCTTCAAGGTTATAGAATAAAAAGTTCCTCCCGTCGGTGACGAGATAAGCCTGCGTGTCACTTTCGTATTCGATCTTGTAGAGTAGCTTCGGCACGGCAACCCTCCTTTGATTGCTGTCTATCGTGTCATCCTCTATCCTGTCCAGCCTGTCAAATACTCGCCTACGTCTTTCCGTTGGACTGCGCTTGCAGGAGCTTCAGGAGCGCGAGTTCTTCGACTTCGTATTCGGGTTGTTGGCGGCGGATGCGTCGCTCGCGGCGGGGGCGAAACTGTTCGAGGGTCGTGCCGCGCGCGTAGCATTCGATGACGGACGGATGGACGTAGCTGCTGCGACAGACCATCGGCGTGTTGCCGAGATGCTCGGCGACCTTCTTGACCGCACTCACTAGGTTGCGCTTCGCCTGTTTTTCGTCGGCGGGCTGGCCGAGTTCGGCGAGTTCGACGGCGGCAAGGAGCGTCCCGCCCCACGTGCGGAAATCCTTCGCGGAAAATTCCGGCCCCGTCGCGGCCTTGATGTAGTCGTTCACGTCGCGCGGCGTGACGGGACGACGCTTGCCATCGGCGTCCAAGTATTGAAACAGCTTCGAGCCGCCGAGCGACTTGATGTCGCCGACGAGCATCGCCAGTTCTTCGTCAACGACGATGCGGCGATGGCGGATGTGATGCTTGCCGACGAAGCTGAAGATGAGACGCCCGCCGCGCTTGATTTCCAGATGACGATTGCGCAGCGTCGTGATGCCGTAGGTGCGATAGCGTTTGACGCTCTCTTCGGAGCCGACGCGGAAGTAGAGATCGTTTATCAGGCGGATGATGACGGCGAGGACGCGCTCGCGTCCCAAGCCTTCGCCCGCGATGTCTTCGTTGGCCTTTTGCCTGAGCTTGCAGAGCGCCTGACCGAAGCGCGTGATCTTTTCGTATTTGAGACGCTGCTGGCGCGCGGCGAACGCCGGATGATAGATGCGCTGGACGCGCCCGCAGGCATCCAGACCGATGGCCTGCAAACGGCTGCGCGGCGAAGGCGAGATGCGCACGTCAGTCCACGCCGGAGGGATGACGAGTGAACGGATGCGTTCGAGTTCCGGCTCGCCCGTGACGGGCTTGCCGTGCGGCGTCTCGTATTGAAAGCCGCGCCGCTTCGTGCCACGCCGCAGCCACCAGCGCGCACGCACGCCGCGCACGAGAGCATTCGCGCTCGCGCTTGCGTCGGCGGATGCGTTCGTCGCCGTCGCCGCTTGACCCGCGCCGTTCTGCTGCTGCTCCTGAAGTCTAACGTCTGTGCTCACCATTGATTAGAAACCCCTTGAATGTCGCCTTGTGACAGGCCGCGCATGTTGGCGCGGCGTCGTCACGAAAATATTGCGATGCCGTTTAGAGCGTAGAGAACGGAAGGTCGGGTTTGCAACCCGACCTTCCAAAATCGCCGCGCGCACGCGTCTTTCGGCGCAGATGATTGGATGCGGTCGGCGGCGGGCGCGGCGACAGATTAGGACGAGAAAAAGGGAGGGGTTAAAAAAAACTGAAACGTAAAAGAGAAGCAGGAAGCACTTCCGGACGCGCTTCCTGCTTCTCTTTCCTTTCGTTCCGTCCGCTTTTCTTACGAGGCCCGTTGCGCCTGTTCGGCGGGGACGTAGTAGAGGATGCGGCTGCAATGGTCGCAGGTGATGATCTCTTCGCCGCGACGGATGTCGGTCATGATGTGCGGGCGGATGGTCATGAAACAGGCCGTACAGGAGTTGTTGCGCGCTTCGGCGACGGCCACCCCGTCGCGGATGCGCGTGCTGATGCGGACGTAGTTGGCGCTCATCTGGCGCGGCAGCGTGCTCATCAGTCGTTCGCGTTCGGCGCGGAGGTGTTCGAGTTTTTCGGTGAAGGTGCGGGCCTGCTCGTCGAAGACGCGCAGTTTATCTTCCTGTTCGGCGCGGAGCTTGGCGATTTCCGGCTCGCGTTCGCCGATCTCTTTCTCGGCCTGTTCGGAGGCTTCCATCTGTTCGAGGATTTGGGTTTCGAGTTGGGAGATATGTTTCTTTGCCACGTCGGCTTCGCGGATGGCGGCTTCGTATGCTTTGGAGTTGGTCGAGGACATCAGGTCGCGCTCGGCCTTTTCGGCATGAGCGCGCGTCTGCGCTAACTCCGCGTCGAGTTGACCGCGACGCTCGCGCGCCGAGTCGCGCCGCGTCTCCACCTGCTTAAATTCAAAAGCGCGCTGGTCGAACTCTTTTTCGACATCAGCGCGCCTTTGAGGGATGGCATTCAGTTCAGCCTGTAGCTTACGTATCTCCGTATCCGTATTCTGTAAAGCGATTAACTGCTCTAATTCCGCTTTCACTCTGTTGTTCTCCTAAAAATATCACGACGGGCCGACGCGACTTCCGGCCATCTCCCGCCTCATCCGAATTATTCCTCATTCTCTTATATTCTGCACACCGTGACAAGTGCTGAGAACAGCGACTAGTGACAGGTGACGGGTGACGAGCAAGAGAAAGTCCCAAGTCGCAAGTCTAAAGTCCAAAGTCAACTACATTGTCTTTCGACTTTCAACGTTGAACTTTAGACTTTGGACTTCTTCCGGCTTGTCAATTGTCACTCGTCACTTGTCACTTTGAGCACCACTTTGCCGAACGTCCGGTTGGATTCGAGACGTTCGTGTGCGGCGCGGATTTCGTCCAGAGGGTAGATGCTGTCAACGACGGGGCGGAGCGCGCCGCGCGCAAAGAGCGGCAGGACGTGTGCAGCGAAACTTTGGACGGCCTGCGCTTTTTCCAACGCCGAACGCGCGCGCAAGACCGTCCCCGTGATGCGCAGACGTTTCCGCATCGCCAGCCCGAAATCAAACTCCGCGCTCGCGCCGCCGAGCGTGCCGACGAGCAGCAGCCGACCGCGCAACGCGAGCGCATCCATGTTCGACGCGAGATAGGACGCGCCGACGAGATCGAGGATGACGTGCACGCCCGCGCCGTTTGTCCACTCGCGCACCGCATCGGCGAAGACGCGCGGCTCGTCGCCGACCGCGATTGACCGGTCGAGCCCGAAGGCCGCCGCGCGTTCGAGTTTCTCCTGCGTGCGCGCCGTGCCGAAGATTGCGCCCGCGCCCGCCGCGCGCGCCAGTTGAATCGCCGCCGTCCCGACGCCGGAACCCGCCGCGTGAATCAGCACGCGCTCGCCCGTCTTGAGTCCGCCCTGCGTCATGAGCGCGTCGTGCGCCGTGATGAAAACTTCGGGCACGGCGGCGGCCTCCGCGTAGCCGAGCGCGTCGGGAATGGGCGCGAGCGCGTCCTCCGGCACGACCACATACTCGGCCTGCGCCCCGCCGCCCGTGATCCCGAACACGCGTTGCCCCACGGCGAAAGCGCGCGCCTCCGCGCCCAACTGTTCGACCTCGCCCGCGAACTCCAAACCCGGAATATCGGCGGGCACGCCCGGAGGCGCGGGATAACGCCCGCGTCGCTGCAAAATATCCGCGCGATTCAACGCCGCCGCGTGCACGCGCACCAGCACGCGGTCGCCCGACGCTTCGGGCCGCGCACACGCGCACACCTCCAACGCTTCCACCCCGCCATAAGAAACAATCTTAACGGCACGCATCGTTTTAAAAGTCCAAAGTCAGAAGAAGTCCAAAGTCTAAAGTCTCAACGTCCAAAGTTAAAGGACAAAACTTTTCATCTTCTAATTTTGACATCGGACTTTCAGACTTTGGACTTCGGACTGATCCTCGACTTTTGGACTTTCGGACTTTGGAGTTTGCGACGTGTTAAAGTTGCGGCGTGTCCGAAGGTGCAGAGCGTGTGCTGGTTGTCGTCAATTTCGCTGCGGCGCGTGCGCGCAGGGCGTGGCCCGGTATCCGGAGGATGCTGGCGGAAAGGGGCGTCGGGTTCGATGCGTGTGAGCCTGCGGCGGCGGGCGAAATGGAACTGAGCGTGCGCGCCGCCCTGCGCGAAGGATACGGGACGATTGCGGTCGTCGGCGGCGACGGGACGCTCGGCGAGGCGGCGCGCGGGTTCTTCGAGAGCGCGGACGAGTTAGCGAAGGACGACGACGACGCGCTTCCTGCGAGCATTGCGCCGCGCGCCGCGCTCGCCATCCTCCCCGCCGGAACGGGCAACGACTTTGCGCGCGGCCTCACACAGAAGCGCGCGCCGCTTGAGATGTGGCTCGAAAGGCTCGTCGCGCATTGTCGCCCGGATGGCGACGGGCCGGAGGAGACGACGCGTCCGGTTGACGTGCTATACGCAACTGTGGATGGCGGCGCGCGACGGTTCGTCTGTTTGAACGCGGCGACGCTCGGCATCGGCGCGGATGTCGCGTCGCGGGTGGCGGCGCAGGGGAGCGCGTTGCGTCGCCTGTCGGGCGAGGCGCGTTTTGCGCTGGCGGCGACGGGCGCGCTCATCGCATGGCGCAACCGCGCGGTGCGCATCGAGGTTGACGAGGATTACCTTTTGGAGTGTGCGACGAATCTGGTTGCGGTGGCGAACGGGCCTTTCGCGGGCGGCGGGATGCACTTCGCGCCGGAGGCCGCGAGCGACGACGGGCGGCTCGAAGTGGTGACGGCGTGCGGCGTCTCGCGCGCGGGCGTCGTGCGCGAACTGGCGCGCATCCATCGTAGCGGGCATCTCGCCAATCCGAAAGTCCGGCTCAAGAGCGGCACGCGCGCCCGTATTCAGACGATTGACGAAGCCGACCCGCTGCGCGTCGAAGCCGACGGCGACGTGCGCGGCCACACGCCCGCCACCTTCCGCATCATGCCCCGCGCCCTCCGCATCGTCCGCGCGCCGGACGATAGACTGCAATAGACGATGGACGATAGATGATGGACGATTGATGAGAGGGAAGCTTTCTTCCATCAAACGATGATGATAGGGAAACTCATTTCCGTCCGATGATGAGAGGGAGACTCTTTTCCGTTTGATGATGGGAGGGAAACTCAATTTCGTCTGTGAATGTCCAGCGTCGAGCTTCTGTCGTCCTTCGTCAATCATTTATCGTCCGTCTCCCTTGTCCATGTTCGTGAGCCTATCTTGATGAGCGCGGCGCGTAAGGGGTCGTGTCGTTGAAGGAGGTGTAGGTAGCGCAGTTCGTCGGTGCTTGCTTTGGCACGGATGATGCGCGCGGCGTCGCGCTTTTCGTCGTCAGACCAGCGCGCGATGCCGGAGATGCGCGCGAGAAGCGGGGCGAGATTGGAGAAGGCTTCTCGCTCGGCGTCGTTCAAAGCGGAGGCGTCGAGCGCGAGCGCGCGTGCGACGGAGAGCGCGGTGTTACGGCGCATCCGTTGGGCATCGCCTTTGAAGCGCGCGGCCATCCGGCGTTGGACGGCGTGACCGAGATTGCGTATGTGGAAGTTGTCCCAATCGCCGCGCCGCGCGTCGGGCGAGGTTTCAAAGAGGACGTGGCCGGAGGCGAGTTGACGCAGCAGGCGCGCGCCCGTGCGGTAGCCCGCGCGCGTCGAGAGCTTGCGTTCTTCGCTGCGCACGAGTTCGGCGAGCGTGCTCCGGACGGGCCGGAAACCGAGCTTGCGATAGAACCAGAACGCGCCGGACTCGATGCCTTCGGAGTTCAAGTGTCCGAGTTGATATGGGTCAACCGAGACGACCTCGACGCCGAGCAGTTGTCTGAAAAGCCGCAGCAGCCGCGCGTAAATCCACGCCGATTCGCCTTCGCGGAAAGTGTGAAAGAGATTGAGCCCGACCTCGGAGCGTTCGCAGAGGGTGAGCGCCTCGGCGTATCCGTGCGGCACGCCGTTCTTGCAAAAGAGCGCGGCGTGATAGGCGAGCAGCGGCAGACGCCGCTCCGGAGGCACGCCCCAGACGTAGATTTCCAGACCGCGCCCCGCGTCGGCGCGACGGACGCTGCGCGCGTCGCCGTAGGTGAAGCCGTGCAACTCACGAAAACGCACGGCCATCGCATCCCGCCCCGCCGCGAGCACGCGCTCGCCCTCGGCGCGCGACAAACGCACGACGGGCAACGATAGCCCGTCCGCCATCTCGCGCGCGAGCGACACGTCGCGACGCTGCAAGAGCGGCGCGTGGTGATAAAAAACGGGGCGCGCGCCGATCTTCAGACGCGTGCGCGTCGCGGGCGAGTCGCCGAGTTCCCAACGCAGCCAGAGCTTGAGCGAATCGAACAGTAGAGCCTTCTCCCTGTCCGGCACGGGCAGCCGCGCGAAGCATCGAAGCAGCCAAGCGAGTTCGCTTTGGCGGGGGTCGCGCGCCGCACGCAGCCACGCGCGCAGCGAGAAGTATGTCTCGACGTAAGCGTTCTCGACGACGAGCGGCAGCGCGCGCGACATCACGGCGGCGAAGCGTTCCTGCCCGGCGTAGTCTTCCCAGTCGAGCGCGACGCGCGACGGGTGCGACTCCGCGAGACGGCGCACGAGGTCGTAACTGAAGACGGCGGACAGCGCGGTTCCGGCGATGCCGGACATCAGCGGACTGCCAAACTCTTGGAAGTCCCAAGCGTCGGCGGCGCGCAACTCGGCGACGCGCGCGGCGAATGTTTTGAGTATCTGCTCAGTCTGCCGGAGCAACGCGGGGCTCTGCGGGTAGGCGCGCAGGAAGAGAAGAATCTCGTGAAAGCGTATCAGCGAGGCCGCGTCGCGGAAGCGACGCCGCGCCGCCTGCGCCAGCATCTTTTCCAGACGCGCCGCGCCGCGCGCCCCTCCGGGACGCTTCAATTCTTCCAGCCGGTCGAGAAGGCTTTCGATTGGCGAAGGCATCGGCGATACAAATCAACAAGGGGAAAAGGGAAAATGGTCAAAGGGGTAAACGGAAAAAGGCAAGGGGACTCAATCAGATTATCTTTGCCTTTCCCTTTCGCCTTTTAACCGTTCCCCATTTCCCCCTTCTCTATTTTCATCCTGTGAAAACTATTTGACGCTCTTTCGTGCGGCGCGTTTCTTGGCGCTGCTCTTGGCGGCGGTCGCGCGTCGCTTGGTGCTCGTCTTGCGGGCGATGCGTTTGGGCGGTTCGGGCGAGCGGTGCAGGTAGTCGGCGATGTCTATGCCGAACATCTCTTTGAGTTGGCCGCTGATGACGGGCAGCACGGCGTCGCCGAGATGTGCGACGCGTGCGAGCAGCGTCTCGGCGATGGCGGCAACCTCCGAACGCTTGCGACGGCTGTTCGGTCGTTGTCCGTCGAAACTGTTGGCGATGCCAAGACCGATGAGGATGCCGACCGAGACCGCGCCCGCGCCCCACACGACCGGGTTCTCCTTAAACTTCTCGCGCCAGTCCAAAACCTCTGTCACCGTATCCTTGACCGTCTCGACCGTCTCCATCGCCGCTTCGTATTGATTCGTCACCGTCTCACGAATCTGCGCCACCGTCTCCGTGATGGACTCGCGCGCCTCCTCCATCTGCCGCTGCAACTCCGCCTTGCTCGGCGTCTCTTCGGGAGAGGTTTTGCTAACCACATCAGCATCAGCTATGCCTGAGCCATCGGCCATTTCCGTTACCCTCGTTTGTGTTTTGAAAGCGCGGGCAGGGACGCGCCCCGCTCGTTCAAACTTCATGCGCGTTTGAAGTTCGTTTGAAAACTCGTCTAACGTTTGAGCAGCCGACGCGCACGCTCGACGACGTTCTCGACGTTGAAGCCCAGATGCTTGAGAGCCACGTCGCCGGGGGCGGACGTGCCGAAGCGTTCGAGGCAGATTGAGTCGCCGTGCGTGCCGGTGTACCTGTCCCAACCGAGACGCGCGCCCGCCTCGACGGAGAGACGCGCCGTGACTGCTTCCGGCAACACGCTCTCACGATAGGCCGCGTCCTGTTCCTCGAACAACTCCCAGCACGGCATCGAGACGACGCGCACGCGCACGCCCTCTGCTTGCAGACGCTCGCGCGCTTCGAGCGCGAGCGCGACCTCCGAGCCGGTCGAGAGAATGATGAAGTCAGGCGTGACGTTTGCGCCCGCGTTGTTTGTGTTTGCGTCCGTGCTGTTGTTGCCGCTGTCGCCGTTTGTGCGCGCGGCTTCGGCGAGGATGTACGCGCCGCGCCGCGTGCCTTCGGCGGACGAGTGCGCGCCGTTTGTCCGGTCAATCAGAGGAACTTTCTGTCGTGTGAGAATCAGCGCGGTCGGCGCGTGGCGGCGCAGGATGGCGATGCGCCAAGCTTCGCGGACTTCGTGCACGTCGGCGGGACGAATCACGTAGAGATGCGGGATGGAGCGCAGCGAGGCGAGTTGTTCGATGGGTTGGTGCGTCGGGCCGTCTTCGCCCAGACCGACGGAGTCGTGCGTGAAGACATAGACGACCTGCACTTCGGAGAGCGCGGCCAGACGGATGGCGGGCTTCATGTAATCGGAGAAGGTGAGAAACGTGCCGCCGAAAGGAATCAGCCCGCCGTTGAGACTCATCCCCGTCAGGGCCGCGCCCATCGCGTGTTCGCGGACGCCGAAATGCAGGATGCGCCCCGCGTATGACGAGGGGGCGAAACTTCCGCCCTCCTTGATGTCGGTGTTATTTGAAGGGCCGAGGTCTGCCGAGCCGCCGACGAGCATCGGCAGGATGGGCGCGAGCGCGTTGATGACTTCGCCGGAAGCTTGACGCGTCGCCATCGGCTTCGCAGACTCAAACATCGGCAGCTTCGCTTCCCAACCTTCCGGCAACTCGCCGCTCATCGTCTCCCGAAACGCGCGGCTCAACTCCGCGTGCTGCTCCGCGTAGCGTTCGACGAGTGCGTCCCACGCGGCTTCCAGAGTCGCGCCGCGCTCGACGGCGGCGCGGAAATGTGCGAGCGCATCGGGGGGCACGCGGAAAGTTTCGTCTTCGGGCCAGCCGAGTTGACGCTTGGTTTCGCGCACGGCCTCTGCGCCCGGCGCGTCGCTGTGCGCCTTGCGCGTGCCCGCCGAAGGCATCCCGAAGCCGATGGTCGTCCGGACGGAAATCAAAGAGGGCTTGTCCGCGACCGACTGCGCTTCAACGATAGCACGCTCTACGCTCGCGAGGTCGTTGCCGTCCTCGACGGTGACGGTGTGCCAGCCGTAGGCGGCGAAACGCTGCGGCACGTTTTCGGAGAAAGCTAAATCGGTGAAGCCTTCGATGGTGACGTGGTTGTCGTCGTAGAGATAGATGAGCTTGCCGAGTTTGAGATGACCGGCGAGCGAGGCGGCTT
The DNA here is from genome assembly GCA_035537095.1 of Pyrinomonadaceae bacterium. GTDB lineage: Bacteria > Acidobacteriota > Blastocatellia > Pyrinomonadales > Pyrinomonadaceae > DASWNP01. The sequence goes on along the minus strand of DATLMV010000039.1, from coordinate 14,563 downwards.
CGGCGGCGACGCCCTCCATCAAGTCGCCGTCGGAGACAATCGCGTAAATGAAATTGTCAATCAAGGGAAAGCCGGGACGGTTAAACTTCGCGGCGAGGTGCGCCGCGCCCATCGCCATCCCGACGCCGTTGGCGAAACCCTGACCGAGCGGGCCGGTCGTAATCTCGACGCCCGAAGTCAGAATGTTTTCGGGATGGCCGGGCGTCTTCGAGTTCAACTGTCTGAAGTTTTTTATCTCATCGAGCGGCAGGTCGTAGCCCGTGAGGTGAAGCAGCGAATAGATGAGCATCGAGCCGTGACCGGCGGAGAGCAGGAAACGGTCGCGCCCGTGCCATTTCGGGTTGCGCGGGTTGTGCCGGAGAAAGCGCGTCCAGAGAACGTAGGCGAGCGGCGCGCAGCCGAGCGGCAGGCCGGGATGGCCCGACTCGGCCTGCTGCACGGCGTCGAGCGACAGTGTGCGAATCGTGTTGATGCAAAGCTCGTCGAGTTCGGGCGTGGCGTGTTCGGATGTCTCTTGCTTGGACGCGCTCATGTTTTCTTGTTTCCTTTAGACAGAAGTGGTTCGCGTGCTGTTGATAAAAGAATTTCGCTCGCTGTTTTGCAGACCGTCAACGAAAACGTGCGCCGTGCGCTCGTCGCTCAATTGCGACCGGCGAAGGCACGCGTTTTTCGCAATGCTTTTTATCTTGCCTCAAGCTTCCAACGCAAGCAAAACGGCGCGGGAGAAGATATTTGATGTTGGACGTTGGATGTTAGCCGGAGACTGGTTCACTTTAATCTTGCATCAGGCATCTTGCTTACAAACGCTATCTCACCCTTTATCAGTAAACTTCAAAGCCCCTTCGCGCCGGAGCATCGAAGGGGCTTTGTGTTTCGTCGGCACGCGAGATTGCAGGCGCGGCGTTAATTGTTATCGTCGAAGGCGGGTGCGACGGTCGCGGCCTTTGCGCGGGGCGCGACTCCGAGGGCGCGCGCGGCGTTGATGCGCCCGCCGGTCTGGATTTTGCCTTGCAGCGAATCAATCGGGTCAACCGATTTGAGGAGGCGTTCGCGCAACTCCTCGACGGTCAGTTTTTCTTCGACCGAGAGGACGAGCGCGGCCACTCCGGCGACGACCGGAGTCGCCATCGAAGTGCCGGAGGCTTCCTTGAATTCGTTGTCGAGCCAAGTGCTCAGAATCTCTTTGCCCGGCGCGGCGATGTGGACGCTCTTGGGGCCGTAGTTGGAGAAGGAGGCCAGCGTGTCGCGGCGGTCGAGCGCGGCGACGCTGACGACGTTCGGCAGCGGATAGCTCGAAGGATAATGCGGCGTGCGGTCGTTGCTGACGCTTGAGTTGCCCGCCGCCGCGACGAACAGGATACCGGCCTCGCCCGCCTTGCGAATCGCATCTTCGAGGCCGCTCGAACGCATCGTCGAACCCCAACTCGCGCTGATGATGCGGACGTTGACGCCCGCTTTCTTGCGCTCGATCACGTAGTTGATGGCTTCGATGGCGTCTTTGGTCGTGCCGGAGCCGCCCGCGTTCATAAACTTGAGCGGCATGATCTGCACCTTCCAGTTGACGCCGGAGATGCCGAGCGAATTGTTGCCTTCCGCGCCGATGATACCGGCGCAATGCGTGCCGTGCCCGTTGTCGTCCATCGGGTCGCCGTTGTTGTCCACGGCGTTGTAGCCGTGCTCGTCTTCAATCGTGCCGAGTTGTTCGTCGGTGTAGGGCGCGACGGACGCGGGACGTATCCAGATGTTGTTGAGCAGGTCGGGATGCGTGTAGTCAACGCCGCTGTCGAGCACGGCGACGACGACGCCCTCGCTCCCCGTGCTCTTTTGCAACCAAGCCTGCATCGCGCTGATGTCGGCGTTCGTCTTGCCCTCGCGCTGGCCGCTGTTGATGAGCGCCCATTGCTCGCCGAGCAGCGGGTCGTTGGGGCCGGTGGCGGGCGGCTGGTTCAGCGCATCGTGCGCGCCGGAGGGAATCTCCGGATAGGCTTCGATCTGGAAGTTCGGCTCGGCAAACTCCACTTCGGCCTGTGTCAGGTATTGGTCGGCGACCACCTGCGCGTCGAGCCCGTCGCCGTCTCGAATCGCGGCGTAGCCTTTGACGTTCTCATAGATGTCTTCGACGCGGTCGCCGAGGCGCTCCGTCACGCGCTCGATCTGCGCGGGCGTCGTGCCGGGACGAAAGCGGACGATGACTTCCGAAGCTTCGCGCTGCTCGCGCGCCGGACGCAACTCTTCGACGCGCTCCGCAACCGCACGCTCGCCGGACGACGGCGCGACGTGGCCCTTCTGCCAGCGACGCATCTGCCCGACGAAAGCGGCCAGCAGAATGAGCGTCAAAGCCAACGCCAGATGTCCCAAAAAATTCTGTCGGTTCATCACATCACCTCAAAAAAGTCTTGAGTCAAAAGTCTGAGGGTCTTGAGTCAATAAATTTTGACGCAAGACTTCAGAGCGACCAACTACAGGCGATAGTTAACGCCTTCGAAATCGTACAGACGGACTTGGTTGCGGTCGGCGCGATACTCGTGCGTGCCGCCTTTGGCGCGCAGGCGAATCCGCCAGCCGGACGAGATCATCTGCCCGCTCATCTCGTCTTCGACGGGCGCGCCCAGAGCCATGTCGGGGAAGTCCGCCTCCTCGACCGACTCCTGCTCGATATCATTTTCGCTGACGCCCAGACGCTTCGCCAAATCTCTCCGCGCGCGTTCGACCGCGTCCGTTTTACCCATCGCCATTTCGCTCTACGCTCCTCGTCTGATCCCTCAATCCGTTTAACATCGGCCCGCCGAATCCGGCCTCATGAGCTTCGATGCGTATTCTGCGCCCAAGATAAAAAAAAGGCAAAAGTAAAAAGGCAGAAGGCAAAAGTCAGGAAAATTCAGGGCAAAAGTTAAGAAGATTCCGGCGTTTTCACCTTTGCCTTTTACCTTTGCACTTTTACCTTAACTCATACGATGTCGCCGAGGAGATGTTGCAGCAACACGGCGACCGCGACGGCGGCGGTTTCGGCGCGCAGCGTGCGACCGCCGAGCGTGACGAGCGACCAACCGTCGTCGGACGCCTGCGCGAGTTCCGCGTCCTCCCAACCGCCCTCCGGCCCGACCAGCGCGACCGCCGACGCCGGACGCCGCATCGTCGAACCCGCCGTCAACTCCGGCAAGCAATCCGACAACCCGCGCCCGCCGCGTTCGGCAAAGAGCAGGCGCAAACTCTCGCCGTCCGCGCCCTCACCGGCGAGGACGGATTCAAGCGCGCGCGGTTCCGCGACGGAGGGCACGCGCGCCCGCCCCGATTGCTTGGCCGCCTCCAACGCGAGACGCTGCCAGCGCAGAGCGCGGCGTTCGGCGTCGCGCGCGTCGCGCAAGCGCACGTCGGCGCGTTTCGTCAGAAGCGGCACGATGCGCGACGCGCCCAACTCCGTCGCCTTCTGCACGAACCAGTCAAACTTCTCGCCCTTCAAGAGCGCGACGCCGAGCGTCAGTTCAAGCGGCGACTCCGGACGCTGCGGCTCGACGCGCTCACGCACTTCGAGCAACGCCCCCGTGCGCCCGCCGCCGCCCTCCGCGACCGCGCACAGGTACTCGCGCCCCTCGCCGTCAAAGACGTATGCCTCGTCGCCCGCGCGCAGGCGCAGCACGTCGCGCAGGTGTCGCGCCTCGTCCGCCGCCAGCGTCACCCTGCGCGGCGACTCAAGCGCATCGAACGATTCAACCGGAGCATAAAAACGTCGGCGCGTCATCTTCGTCAACCGGAATCACACAGAAGAAGGGGAAAGGGCAAACGGTGAAAGGGGAAAGGGTAAACAACGAAGGGTTAAAAAGCTGATTGCCTTTTCCTTCTCCCTTTCCCCCTTTAACCTTTCCCCGTTTGTCCCTTTGATTGCACACTCACATCAACACCGTGACGGACGACCATTCGCCGTCGTTTCTGATTTCGTAGCGGTCAACGCCCATCTCGTGCAGGCGGGCGATGATGGAGGCGGTTTGCGTTTGCAGGATGCCGGAGAGAATCAGGATGCCGCACGATGCGTCGCGGAGCGCGGGGAGCATCGGGAGGATCACGTCGGCGGTCAGGTTGGCGCAGACGAGCGCGGCGGAGGCGGTCGCTTCGTCAATCGTGCCGACGCGAAAGTTGATGCGTTCGGCGACGCCGTTCAAGCGCGCGTTCTGGTGCGCGATGGTGATGGTCGAGTCGTCGGTGTCGCAGGCTTCGACGGCGGCGTCGGGGAAGAGTTTGGCGGCGGCGATGGCGAGGATGCCCGTGCCCGTGCCGACATCGAGAAAGCTGCCGCCCGCGAAATGTTCTTCGATGGCTGTGAGACACAGGCGCGTCGTCTCGTGCGTGCCCGTGCCGAAGGCCATGCCGGGTTCGATGCGAATCACGATGCGTTCCGGCGACTCTCCGACCTCGCTCCACGGCGGCGCGATGATGAAACGCCGCCCCACCTCCAAAGGCTGCCAGCCCTTCTTCCACTCCGCCAGCCAATCGGCGTCCGCCACCTCCCGCAACTCCATCTCGCGCACCGCAGAGGACTCCAACTCATAGACGCGCAGCGCGTCGAGCAACGCCGCGCGCACCTCCTCGCGTCGCGGCGTCGCGGCGAAATATGCGACCGCGCGCGCCAGCCCGCCGCGTTCCTCGAACGTCTCCGTCCCGAGCGCGCCCGCCTCCATCAACGCATACTCCACCGCCTCGCGCGCGGAGGTCTCAAACGTCACATCGAGTGCGTACCACATAAAGGCTAGTCAATCGTGAATCGTAAATCGTGAATAGATAACTGCATAACCGGAGTTTCTATTCACGATTTACGATTCACGATTTACGATTCACGATTTACGAGTATTCGATTCACGATTTACTATCTTTGATTCCGAGTTCGTTCAAGGCGCGGGCGTCGTTGCGCCAGTTCTCTTCGACCTTGACGAAGAGTTCGAGGAAGACTTGATGGCCGACGAGGCGTTCGATGTCCTGACGCGCGCGCGTGCCGATCTCCTTCAGACGCTCGCCGCCCTTGCCGATGATGATGCGCTTCTGCGACGAGCGTTCGACGAAGATGGCGCAATGAATGCGCGTCAGGTCGGCGCGCTCCTCGTCGAAGCGTTCGGTGACGACCGCCGTCACATAAGGAATCTCTTCGCCGGTCGTCCGCAGAATCTTCTCGCGCACGATCTCGGCGACGAGCGCGCGCATTGGCTGGTCTGTCAATTCATCCTCGGCGAAGATGGCCTCGCCCTCCGGCAGATGCTTGATGATTTCGGCGATCAGGATTTCCACCATGTCGCCCGTCCGCGCCGAGAGCGGCACGACCGTCCGCCATTCATACTCGCGCCCGTACCATTCCATCAACGGCAGCAGTTCCGACTTATCTTTGAGCCGGTCGGTCTTGTTCAAAAGCAGCAGCGCGGGCTTGCGCGTCTCGCGGACGAGATTGAGCACGAAGCGGTCGCCGTTGCCCGTCGGGACTGAAGCGTCGCGGATCAGGACGACGAGGTTGACGCCTTCGAGCGCATCGTGGACGGCGGCCATCATCCGCCGGTTCAAAAGATAACCGGGCTGGTGCACGCCCGGCGTATCCACGAGCACGATCTGGCCTTCGGGCCGCGTGATGATGCCCTGTATCTGATAGCGCGTCGTCTGCGGCTTGTTGGAGACGGCGGCGATTTTCTCGCCCACCAGACGATTCAAAAGCGTTGACTTCCCCGCGTTCGGTCGCCCGACGAGCGCGACATAGCCGCTCCGGTGATTATCTTGCGCTTCGCTTTCGCTCATCTCTCACTACTGCTTCTGCGTCGCCAACTCGCCATTGAGTTTGAGGATTTCCAGAGTCATCTCGGCGGAGGCGTACATGTCTTTCACGTCGAGCCATTCGTTGACGGTGTGGATGGCGCGCATGCCTGTGCCGAGGTTGGCGCATTCGATGCCGCGACGGTTGAAGATGTTGGCGTCGCAGCCGCCGCCCGAGGCCATCGTCTCCACTTTGAGACCGAGACGCGTGGCGGCATTGACGACGAGTTGCACGACCTTCGAGTCGTCGGGCACGTCCATCGAAGAGTATTCGCGCTCGACCGTCGCTTCGACGCGACCGCGCGTCGTCCGGCCCTCGACCGTCACTTCATATTTCGCGGCGGCGTCCTCGAAACACTTGACCATGTGCGCGCATTGGGCGTCGAGCTTGGCTTCGTCGAGCGAGCGGGCCTCGCCTTTGAGATAGACGAAGTTGGTGATGATGTTGGTCGCCTTCCCGCCCTCGATGACGCCGATGTTGGCGGTCGTCACTTCGTCTATCCGTCCGAGTTTCATCCCGGCGATGGCCTCGGCGGCAATCTTGATAGCCGAGATGCCCTGCTCCGGCGCGACGCCCGCGTGCGATTCGAGCCCGTAGATTTTAAATTCCAGATGATTGGCCGAAGGGCCTTTGGTGAAGAGAAAACCGGGGTCGTCGGAATCAAACACGATGCCGTACTTGGAGCGGAGCTTGCTGACATCAACGTGTTTCGCGCCGAGCAGGCCGACCTCTTCGCAGATGGAGAAGATGGCTTCGATGTCTGTGTGCGGGATGTTCTGCTCTTTCAGGCAGCGGATGGTTTCGAGGATGACGGCGCAGCCCGACTTGTCGTCGCCGCCGAGGACGGTCGTCCCGTCGCTGCGGATGATGTCGCCCTCGACGATGGGCTTGACGCCCTCGCCGGGGACGACCGTGTCCATGTGCGCGCTCATCATAATCGCTTCCGAATCGGGAATCGTGCCCTTGAAACGCGCGATGACGTTGCCGGAATCGCCGCCCACCTTCGCGCCCGCGTCGTCAATCTCGACCTCCGCGCCCATCTCTTCGCAGTAAGCCTTGATGCGCTCGGCCACGCCCCGTTCCCTGCGCGACGTGCTGTCAATCTGGACGAGTTCGAGTAGCAGATTCTTGATGCGCTCTTGATTAATCATTCAATGCCTCCGTAGAAGTGGAATCAATTCGCCGCCGTCCGGTCTGCCGGAGCGTGCGGTCGTGCCAGCACCGCACGCTCGACATCAGCCGTGACGTTGATGAGTACGAACCTGCTCGCCGGAAAAAGATAGTCCTCACCGGTTTCGTCAATCACTCGCACGTAATTATGCTGTTCGGCATCCGCGTCCGGCAGCACCGGATAAACTTTGCGACGCTCCAAAGACATCTCATAATCGGTGTTGTCAATGCAGATGGCGAGCAACGTTTCCGCAGTATGCTTACGCTTCATGATAGTTCATCCAGATAGCGTTTGACTTTCATTTGATGTTTGCCGAGACCGTGCGCTTCGTACCAGTGTACCTCCGCCCGTCGCATCCTACCATCTTCAAGCAGTACTGTGGCAAGACCCTTCAACTTACGCCAGCGGCCCCTCCCGTAACTGCTTCGCAGAAACTCCAAGACGCGAATCGAATGCTGCACGGCAATCACTTCGATGTCCGTAATCTTCCCGACGATTTGAAAATTATCTCGCGTCATACTCGCGCATCAGGATTTCAATATTCGTCACGCGCCCGTGCTTTGTCTCGTGTCGTTATAAATTGAGCGCATCGAGGGCGTGTTGGAGTTCGACGCGTTTTTGTTCGAGGAGTTGTTCGTCGGCGTCGGGGGGGACGTAGATGGGGGGCGCGATGCGGACGCGCGCGCGGGCGAAGGGCGCGGGGATTTGGAAGCCGTCCCAACTGGGCACGGCGTAGTGGCGCGCGGAGTTGACGGAGAAGGGAAGCACGGGCTGTCCGGTCTTTTTGGCGAGGAGGAGCGCGCCCGTTTTGGCGACGTAGCGCGGGCCGCGCGGGCCGTCTATGGTGAAACCGGTGGCGCAGCCGGAGCGCACGAGCCGCACCATCTCGACGAGTGCGCCGATGCCGCCGCGCGTTGACGAGCCGCGCGCCGCGCCGTAGCCGAAGCGTTGGATGAGGCGCGCGATGTATTCGCCGTCCAAGCTCTGCGAGGTCATCACGACGATGCGTCGGCGTCGCCAGAAGTATGTCGCGAGAAAGACGCGGTTGTGCCAGAAGGTGTAAATCGGCAGACCCCCGCCGCGCGTCGCCGCCTCCCAATGCTCCCAACCCTCGACGGCGAAACGCGTGGTGCGCCCGATAATTTGAATCAGGATGTAGAAGACAACGTCGGCGGCGCGAATTATCAAGCGTTGTTTGAAGGGGTAGGCCGAGAGGTCTGCGAAACGATATGCGCGACGCGTGCGCTCGTCCGCCGCCGCGACTGTGGCCGCGTCGCGCGCGCCCGCGTTTGTCTCTGCTGCGGAAGACTGTGCGCTCCGGTCGTGCGGCGTTGAAGTCTGCATGGCGAATCCGCGTCCGAGTCTAACAGAAACGATGTGCGAAGCAGAAAGAGCGGGTCGTTCGCCGTCGCTTCCGGGGACGCTCCGCAAAGTTCGGGGCAAAGCGCGGGGCGTCGTTCCGTCTTAAATTTTTGCATCGAGAAAAAATCGGTCGGGGAAACTTACGGGCGGGGGAAAACGTTGTACGGGTCTATGCTTTGCGGGGGCGGGGCGATAAAAGGTGTGTTATCCCGCAATAAAACGTGTGTTATATTGCTGAAACTCTGTGCGGCGCGGCGTCGTACAGCGTGGATGGAAACGTGCCTGCGGCCCGTGTTCTCGCCCTCCCCGATTTTCAAGGTCAGCGGAATCTTGTTGGATGGATAAACGACGTATCCTCATCGTTGAGAGCAGCACCGAACTCCGCGTCCTTCTGCGGCAGGTGCTCGGCGAACTCGGCCACGAAGTCGTCGCCACGGGCAACCGCGACGAGGCGATTGCGCGCGAAGACCTCGAAGATTTCGACCTTATCATCAGCGACCTTTCGGAAACCTCCGACGACAGCGTGCGTCTGCTCGGCGACATCAAGAAGAAACACCTGTTCGTGCCCGTCGTCTTCTCGACCGAAGAAGCCTGTCAAAATTGTATCGTCAAGGCTTTCAAACTCGGCGCGTCGAATTTCGTTCGCCGCCCGTACGACCGCGAAGAGTTGCGCGCCATCGTCGAGAAGACGCTCAACTACAAACTCTATTACGTTGACGACGCGAAGGTGCTGCCCTTCGTGCGCGAGCACATCGAGTTCGAGTTGCCGAGCGACCTCTCGCTGATGAACGGCGTGCTGCATTACCTGTTGGAGCGCGTGACGCGTCTCGGCGTGATCAAGCCGGAACGCTCGAATCTCTTCATCGCGCTCGACGAGGCTTTCGTCAATGCCGTCAAACACGGCAACCGCAACGACCCCTCCAAACTCGTTCGCATCACCGCCGACCTGTCGCCGACGGAGGCACGCTTCACCGTCGAGGACGAAGGCGAGGGCTTCAACCTGCGCGACATCCCCGACCCGCTCGACCCCGCCAACCTCTTCAAGACATCGGGGCGCGGCGTCCTCCTGATTCACAACATCATGGACGAAGTCGAGTACAATGAGCGCGGCAATCGCCTGACGATGGTCAAGCGAACCGAAGAACATCCCGAAGAACCTCTGGAACAGAAGCTCCTTGAAGCGCGCACGACGACACCCGATGACATCTCCGCACGCAAGCGTTGACGCTGCCGCGCCCACGCCGTCGCCCGCGCACGCCGGACGCAAACCCTACCGTGTCTCGCTCGTCTTCGTCTCAATCTTCGCCGCGCTCGTCCTCCTGCATCTCCCGCTGCTGCGCCTGCCCTACTACTGGGACGAGGCCGGATATTTCGTCCCCGCCGCGCACGACCTCCTGCACACGGGCCGCCTGATCCCGCGCTCCACGCTCTCGAACGCGCACCCGCCGCTCGTCATGGCCTATCTCGCGCTCGGCTGGAAACTCTTCGGCGAGACAATCGTCGTCACGCGTCTATTGATGACGCTCGTGGCGGCGGCGACGCTCGCGGGCGTCTTCTGTCTCGCACGCCGCTTCGCGGGTCAAGCGGTCGCGGTCGCCACCGTCGCCTCGACCGCGCTCTATTCCGTCGTCTTCACGCAGACGACGATGGCGCATCTCGACATGGCCGCCGCCGCCTTCACCATCTGGGGACTCCTGCTCTACCTCCCGACAAACGCCCGCGACAACAACGACGACGCGACGAACGCATCCGCCGGTGCGACCAACGAAGGAGACGATGTGACGAACGAACTCGACGCCGCGACGGGCGCACCCGCCGCGCCGCGAGCGGACGCGGCAACAGTTCGATACACGAATCCTCTCATGCGCCGTCTGTCGGCGGTCGCTCTGTTTGCGCTCGCCGCGCTCTCGAAAGAGACGGCGATATTGACGCCGCTCGCTCTGTTCGGTTGGGAACTGTTGTGCCTCGTGTCGAGCCGGAGAAGCAAGACGATGCGGAGCCTCTGCGTCGAGCCGCGACGCGGCGCGCTCTGGCCGCTGCTGTTGCTGCTGTCGCTCGTGCCGCTCGCGCTCTGGCTGACCTATCACTACCTGCACACGGGCTACTTCTTCGGCAACCCGGAATTTTTTCGCTTCAACGTCGAATCAACCGTCACGCCCGCGCGCATCCTCTTCGCCGGAGCGATTCGCCTCTGGCACGTCACGGCCTACAAGAACCTCTTCTTTCTCACAGGGGCCGCCGCGCTCGCCATGTTCCTGCGACCACTCGCGGACGCCAGCGTCGAACGCGCGCGCATCAGTATTCCGGTGCAACTCGTCTTCGCCGTCGTCACGCTGGCGCACGTCGTCGCGCTCTCGCTCGTCGGCGGCGCGGTGCTCGCGCGCTACATGCTGCCCGTCGTCCCGCTCGTCATCCTCGTCTGCGTCTCGACGCTGCGGCGACGCGTCCGCCGCTGGCCGCTCATCGTCGCGCTCGCGTGTGCGGCGTTCGCCTTCGCGCTCGTCGTCAATCCGCCGTACCGTTACCCTTGGGAGGAGAATCTCGCCTACCGCGATTTTATTCTGCTGCACAAGGATGCCGCGCAGTTTCTCTCGGAGAGATACCCCGACGCGAAAGTGATAACTTCTTGGCCCGCAAGCGACGAGTTGCGGAACGCTCACTTCGGTTATACGGACAAACCGCTCATGGTCTTGACGACCGTCGAGCATTTTTCCGCGACGGAACTGGCCGCCGCCGCCGCGCGCGAGCCGCAATACGACACGGTGCTGATCTTTTCCACCAACAACAAGTTCCGAGACCTACACGCCGACGAAGCCGCGCGGCTCCTCGGCGGTCAACTCGTCTATCAAAACCAACGCCGGGGACAATGGATCGCGGTCATCAGGAAAGCGAGCGGCGAGCAGTAAGCGTTGAGCCGTAGCAGGAGAGCGAGCGGTGAGCAGTAAACGGAAAATGAACCGTGTGCAGTAAGCGTTGAGCAGGTTTTTTTATCTGCCGACAACGCCGACAACATTGACTCCGGGACACGTCATCGAACGCTTATTGCTCACACGTCATCCATCGCTTTTTACTGCTCACCGCTGGCTGCTAACTTCTTATGCCTTACGAGATTTTTTTTGCGATGCGTTATCTGCGCCTGCGGCGCGGGCGGCGCGGGGCGGCGCAGTTGACGGCGCTGGCGGCGATGCTCGGAATCGCTTGCGGCGTCGGGGCGTTGATCGTCGCGATGTCGCTCGCCAACGGTTTTCGAGACGAACTGCAAGACAAAATCCTGCGCGGCACGGCGCACCTCACCCTGATGCCGGAGGACGGGCGACCCTTCGCGGATTGGCGCGCGAGCGTCGCCGCGTTGCGCGGCGTCGAGGGCGTCACAGATGCGACGGCGACGACCTACACGGGCGCGCTCCTGAGCGGCCCCGACGGCGCGGCCTACACAATCGTGCGCGGCGTTGACACGGAAGCCGCGCGCGTCCTCGCCGAGATTCGCCGGACGCTCGTCGCCGGTTCGATAGAGAATCTTTTTCTGGAAGCACCGACCGACACCGGAGAAGCGCGTTCTTCATCAAGCGCGAAAGAGAGCGCGTCATCAAATAAGGATGAACGCGCGCCGTCGAAAAGTGACGGGCGCACTCTGGCGGACGAGGATAAACGCGCTCTGCCGGATGAAGACGACGACGCATCATCAAACGAGACGATGCTTTCTCTGTTGGGCGAGGTTGAGGACGGGCCGCCCGCACAGGTTATCGTCGGCGCGGAATTGGCGGCGCGGACGGGACTTGCGCGCGTCGGCGCAGAGGGCTGGCTCGTGTCCGGTGAAAAGAGTTCGGAGTCGAACGGGTTTGCGCCGCGCATCCGGCGCATCCGCGTCGCGGGACTCTTCCGCTCCGGTCTCTACGATTACGACGCCGCTTGGACTTACACATCTCTGGCGATGGCCGCAAGCATGAGCGACGACGGCGCGACGGACAAGCTCTCGGAGGATGTGCACGCACCTGCGGTGCGGGCGTCGGTTATCAGCGTGGAGGTCGCGGACATCTACGCGACGCGCGATGTAGCGGAGCGCATCCGGCGCGCGTTCGGCGAGGGCTGGACGATTGTTGATTGGCGCGAGGCGAATCGCGCTCTCTTCGCGGCGTTGGAGTTGGAGCGCCGGACGGTCACGCTCATCATCATGTTGATCATGCTCGTCGCCGCGCTCAACATCACGGTGACGCTCGCGCTCGTCGTCGTCGAACGTCGTGCCGACATCGCCATCCTCGGCGCGCTCGGCGCACGCGCGTCGAGCATCATGTCTATCTTCGTTTTGGAGGGCGCGCTGATTGGCGCAATCGGAGCATCGGCGGGCGTCGCGCTCGGACTCGTCGCATGTTTCTTTGGCAACTATTTCGGCCTCGTGCGGCTGCCGCCCGATGTCTATTCGCTTACCAGCGTTCCGCTCCACCCGCACACGCGCGACGTGCTCTTCATCGCGCTCGCCGCCTTCGCCGTCAGCCTGCTCGCCACGCTCTACCCGGCGCGCAACGCCGCGCGCGTGCGTCCGGCGGAGGCTTTGAGACATGAATAAGGATGTCGGGACACAAACCGAAAAACCTAATCTAAGAGTCGCCAACAACATGAAACCGCCCGCACAGGCAAAGCGAAATTAAACAGGCATGGATAGGATGAGAAGTTTGAGAAATCAATGACGCTTAAGCCGTCTCTTTTTATCCTGTCCATCCTGTCCATCTCTGTTAATTTCTTCAGAGGTTTTGTTAACTGCTCTAATCAGTAATCGTTGAACTCAAACTCGAAAGCCGCGATGGTTGCCGACTCAAAAGCTAAAGCTTCAGATGCTCAACAGACGATGCCCGGAGGCGCGTTGGTCGTCGAAGACGTGTGGAAGTCTTTTCGCAATCCGGCGGGCGGCGTGTTGGAGGTTCTGCGCGGGGTGACGTTCGCGGCGGCGTGGGGCGAGATGCTGGCGGTCGTGGGGGCTTCGGGGGCGGGGAAGTCAACGCTGCTGCACGTGCTCGGCGGGCTGGAAGCGGCGGACGCAGGACGCGTGCGCCTCGGCGAGTTCGACATCACGCGCGCGGCGGTCGCGGAGCAGTCGCGATTTCGCAACGCGTCGGTCGGCTTCGTCTTTCAGTTTCACCACCTGCTGCCGGATTTAACGGCTGCGGAGAACGTCGCGCTGCCGCTCCTTGTCGCGCGGCGCAGCAACGCAGAGGCGCGCGGGGCGGCGCAGGCGATGTTGGAGCGCGTGGGTTTACGCGAGCGCGCGGCGCACCGGACGGGCGAGATGTCGGGCGGCGAACAACAACGGGTCGCCATCGCGCGCGCGCTCGTCGGCGAGCCGCGCCTCGTGCTCGCCGACGAGCCGACCGGAAATCTCGACGCGCGCACCGGAGAGGAGGTCGGCGCGTTGCTGCTCTCGCTCTGCCGCGCGCGCCCGGCGTGCGTCGTCATCGCCACGCACAACGAACAACTCGCGCGCACGTGCGACCGCCGCCTGCTCATCAAAGACGGACGCGTCGGCGAAGATTAACGGAAAAGAAGCTCGCCCGATTTTGAAAGCGAAGTGGCTCGCCGGACTAAAACAGAACCTGCTCAAGTGACTCCCGGCGGCAGATGATAACCGCGCGCGATGTTGTCGCGTTTTTGAGAGAACCAGTCGGCCTGTTGTTCGGAGAGATTGCGGAAGCCCCAACGCCGCGCGAAGTGTAGAAACATGTAGAGTTGACGCAGCCTGCAAAAGCGCGTCAGGTCGCCGGTCGAGTGTGAGACGCGCCCGCCCGCGTCAGCGTAGCCCGCGAGCAGCGCGTCGAGCAGAGTGTTTGCTTCGTCGCGCCAGCCGTGCGGGTAGATGATGACGGCGAGGTCGTATGCGAACCAATGGTAGCAGCAGTCGTCGAAATCGAAGGCGGTCAGCACGTCGCCCGCGACGCGATAGTTCGTCTGGCCGAAGTCGCCGTGAATCAGACCGAACGTCTCGGCGTCGCGCGGATAATCTCGCAGCCAGTTGATAAGCTCGGCGTGCTCGGCCCAAACAATCGTCTCCGACGGCGGCAGGTAACGCTCCGTGTGGCGCAGCAGTTCGTCTTCGTCCCATGCGTGGCGGCGCGTGTCGGCGGCGGGCGTGTAGCGTTTGGAGAGAGCGTGGATGCGCGCGAGCGTCTGCCCGCGCAGGCGGAAGTGTCGCACGTTGGCGGCGAGCGAACCGTAGATGAAGGCTTCGCCGGGAGCTTCGGTGAAGACACATGCGA
>DATLMV010000038.1:0-9060 GCA_035537095.1 Pyrinomonadaceae bacterium | reverse complement strand
CGGCGACGTTCTTTCGTCAGGGCGCATACTGAAATGTATCTCGCCCGGTTCACATAACAATCGAAGTGTGCGCGCGGAAGATATTGATTGACGGAAAACGAGTCTCTGATACAATCGCCGTCCGCGATGCATTGATAGTTTTCCAAGTTCGATCTTCACTCTCCCGCCGGGCTTCTCGCTTCCTCGCCTGAAAGCCGCCGCGAGAGTCAGCACTACAAACAGCAGCACCGAACCGGCGCGAGCCTGAGACGGATTCTGTAGCCGGTGTTCGGTTTATCCCCGAGGAGGACAATCCGAGATGATTACCGACGACGAGTTGCGACGAATCATGCCCAATCTCAAAGCCGACCGCCGCGCCCTGATGCTCCCCTTCATTCAGCAGGCGATGGACGAGTTTGAGATTAACAACTACTGGCGCGAGGCCGCCTTTATCGCCCAACTCGCACACGAATCCGCCGAACTGCGCTACATGGAGGAGATTGCCTCCGGCGCGGCCTACGAAGGACGCAGAGATCTCGGCAACACTCAACCCGGCGACGGCAAACGCTTCAAAGGTCGCGGCCCGATTCAATTGACGGGACGCGCCAACTACAAACGCTACGGCGACCTGCTCGGCCTCGATTTAATCAACAACCCGACGCAGGCGGCGACTCCGCAAGTCGGTTTCCGCATCGCCGGTCTCTTCTGGAAATCCAACGGCCTCAACGAACTCGCCGACCGTCAGCAGTTCGTCACCATCACCAAACGCATCAACGGCGGCACGAACGGACTCGCCGACCGTCAGAAATATTACGAGCGCGCCAAGCAGGTTTTGAGTCGCGGCGACCAGCCCGCCACCGTCGCTCCGCCCCCGCCCGCTCCTTCAGCCGACACGGGCGCGCCTCCCCCGGACGCCTCCGCCAACCCCTTCGCCGGTCTGTCCGGAGGAGCCGAGGGCGGAACGCGCGGTCTCGGTTCGACCGGCGGCGGCGGTGGCGGCGACGCCTCGCGCGGCATCCCGCTCGCCACACGCGAGATTCCCCCCAACCTCTCGCGCGGCATCCTGCCCGGTAAAGAGTCTGCGCGTGCGGCCAAGAAGCGCGGCGCGAAGAAAGCTGCGACCAAGAAAGCTGCGACGAAGAAGTCTGCGACGAAGAAGTCTGCGGCGAAGCGCGCGACCACCGCACGTCCGGCAGGCGCGGCCAAACGCAGCGGCGCGAAGAAGTCTGCCGCCAAACGCAGCGCCGATAAGATGAAGTCGGCGTCGAGAAAGGCGTCCTCCGGTAAGGGCGCGGCCAAGCGCGGCGGCGGGGCGAAGAAGGGCGCGGCCAAGCGCAGTAGCGGCGGGGCGAAGAAGGGCGCGGCGGCGCGTGGTGGCGCGAGCAAGGGCGCGTCGAAAAAAGGCGGCGCGAACAGGGGTGCGGCTAAGAAAGGCGGGTCGAAGAAGGGCGGCGCGAAAAAAGGCGCGAGCAAGAGGCGCAGGTAAGCAGCGCAGGTAAGCAGCGCAGCCGGAAAGCGCACGTCAGAGCTTTCTCACTTTTTAAGAGACGATGGAGGGGGGCCGGAAATTGTTCGGCCCCGTCCATCGTCTCTTCTTTTCCATTCGACGTTTGCCTCGCGTCGGATTCCAAGCTAACCTGTCCGTCGAGACGAACGGCGGTTGTAACGTTGAAGTTGGGACGCACGAGACCGGGCTGACGAAGCGTCCCGCCTGTTGTCTCGGAGAAGGGTTTCAAGGGAGGGTTTGAGCGACATGGGGCGAACTATCGGATTGGTCACAGGCGGCGGCGACGCGCCCGGTTTGAACGCGGTGATTCGCGCCGTCGTCAAAACCGCTTTCAACGAGTTCGGCTGGCGTATCGTCGGCATCGAAGACAGCTTCGAGGGACTGCTCGGCAAGACGCACACGCGCCCGCTCAAGCCTGCCGACGTGCGCGGGCTTCTGCCGCGCGGCGGCACTATCTTAGGCACGCGCAATCGCGGCAACTTCGTCGAGCGCGCGGCGAGCGGCGAACAGGTCAAGCCGGAGGCGGTCTATCGCGAGGCCATCGGCAATCTTGAGCGTCTGGGGATTGATAGTCTCGTCGTGCTCGGCGGCGAAGGGACGCTCGCCATCGCGGCGGAGTTCGCGCGTCTCGGCGTGCCCGTCATCGGCGTGCCCAAGACGATTGATAACGACCTCTCCTCGACCGAGTTGACCTTCGGCTTCGTCACCGCCCTCGACATCGCCACCGAGGCGCTCGACCGCCTGCACACGACCGCCGAATCTCACGACCGCGTGATGATTCTCGAAGTGATGGGACGCCATGCCGGTTGGATTGCGCTGCATTCGGGCGTCTCCGGCGGCGCGGACGTGATTCTCATCCCCGAGATTCCATTCTCGCTCGACGTGGTGGCCGAGAAGGTTCTCCAACGCGAGCGTTGCGATTCGCAGTTCAGCATCATCGTCGTCGCCGAAGGTGCGACGGAGGCGGGCAAGAGCGAGATTTACGTCGCGGAGGGCGACACCAAAAGTTCGCCGCGTCTGGGCGGCGTCGGCAATTTTTGCAGCCACGAAATCGCGCGGCTGACGGGCAAAGAGACGCGCTGCGTCGTGCTCGGACACCTCCAACGCGGCGGCACGCCCAACGCCTTCGACCGCATGCTCGCCACCAACTACGGCGCGTGCGCCGTGCGCGCCCTGCATCGCGGCGAGAGCGGCGTGATGGTCGCGCTCCAAGCCGCCAACATCGTGACCGTCCCCATCGGGGAGGCCATCGCCCAGATCAAGACCGTCCCGCCCAACAGCCAACTCGTCCGCACCGCGCGCGATGTCGGCATCTCCTTCGGCGCACCCGACGAAGCAAACTTTCACAAGTACGACAACTGTTAGCAGCAGATGTCAGAGGTTGGATGTTAGAGGTTGGGAAAGACTGTCTGCCTTGATCTGGAAGCGGTCTGATAAATACCCGATGCGAAGTTTTGAGCCAATGTTTATGCGGCTTCCAACGACGAAGGTATTTATCAGACCGCTTCTAACATCTAACACCCGACATCCAACCTCTGTTCACCGATCGGACAGAGTTCTTCGATGAATTCGAGGTCGAGTTCGGCGTCGGTTTCGAGGTCGTGTGAGTTGAGATAGTCGAAGAGTTTGCCGACGATGATGGGGTCGAACTGCGTGCCCGCTCCGGCGCGGAGGCGTTCGATGGCGACCGCTTGCGGCAGGTGTTGACGATAGGGACGGTCGCTCGTCATCGCGTCGTAGGCGTCAACGACGGCGATGATGCGCGCGCCCAGAGGAATCTCTTCGCCGCAGAGTCCCGCCGGATACCCTCCGCCGTTCCACCATTCGTGATGATGCATCACCATGCTGCGCACTTCGGTCATGTGCGGGACGCCCGCCAGAGCCTGCTCGCCGTGATAGACGTGGCGACGCATAATCGCCGTCTCCTCCTCCGTCA
The DNA here is from genome assembly GCA_035537095.1 of Pyrinomonadaceae bacterium. Taxonomy (GTDB): domain Bacteria; phylum Acidobacteriota; class Blastocatellia; order Pyrinomonadales; family Pyrinomonadaceae; genus DASWNP01. The sequence goes on along the minus strand of DATLMV010000038.1, from coordinate 5,638 downwards.
ATCCCGTCGGCTTACACAGCACATGTTCAGGCACGCCGATTTTTCCCACGTCGTGCAGGAGCGCGCCGAGTTTGATGAAGACCGCCTCTTCCTCCGTCAGGCCGCAGCAGAGCGCGACGCCTTCGGCGAGCCGCGCGGTGTTCTTCGAGTGCTCGCCCGTGTAGCTGTCTTTGGCGAACAGGAGCGTGATGAGCGTCCGCACGGTGGCGACGAAGGAGCGGCGCGCTTGCAGTTCGAGGATGCGGTTGCGCTCTTTGATCCGGCTGAGGACGAGCACGTTGTCAATCACGTTCAAGAGTTCACGGTAGCCGAAGGGCTTGTGCAGGTAGGCGGCGAGTCCCATCTCAAGGAGTTCGCGCTGTTCGGTTTCGTTGTTGGTGCGCGCCGTCAGCATGATGACGGGCGTGTTGCGGAGCGCGGCGTCGTCGCTGGCGCGCAGTTCCTCGAAGACCTCTTTGCCGCTCAGGTCGGGCATCATATAATCGAGCAGGATGAGGTCGGGGCGGTCGGTGCGCGCACGCGCCAGACCCTCGCGCCCGCCGAGCGCGCCGACGCAGACGTGTCCCGCGCGTTCCAAGTTGAGTCGTCCGAGCCGCAGCAGCGAGGCGTCGTCGTCTATGAAAAGGATGAGGCTTTTTTTGTCCGAAGATATTTCGCGCATAGCTTTGTCCCTTGCGCCGTCGCTTTCCAGAGAAGCGGAGACGGCGCAACCCTCCCATTTTGAGAATGAGTCGCGCGAGGTGTTGGGGCGTTCAGAGAAAAACTCGCACCCGCTCGGCGAAAAAGATAACCGGAGACGGGCGCGTGCGTTTTTGGGGCAGGCTAAGCTGGCAGAGAACAACCGAGCGAATCGGAACTTAACCTTGTCAAAAACGCAGCCGAAAGTATAGTCTAAACTTTCAATCTCGCGTCATTGCAATTCAGTTACAATTTGAGGGTAAAAAAGGGGCGCTCGGGAGAGCGTTAGGAGTAAAACATAAATTGACCGCCGACATCAAGCTACGTTTACAAGCAGAACTCGACGATTTGGAGAACGAACTGCGCGTGCGTCTCCCCAAAGAGATCAAACGCGCTCTCGAATTCGGAGATTTACGCGAGAACGCGGAGTATCGCGCCGCCATTGACCGCCAGCAGTTCGTGCAGGCGCGCATCGGCCAACTGCGCCAGCGGATCCGCGAAATCGCCTCCATTGACCTCTCGAAAGTCCCGCACGACAAGGCCGCCTACGGCTCGACGCTCGTGCTCTACGACGCCGAACGCGACGAAGAAGTCACCTATCGTCTCGTTACGCCCGAAGAGAGCGACCCGCAGGGCGGACTCATCTCGACCACATCGCCCGTCGGCAAAAGCCTGATGGGACGCGAAGAGGGCGACGAGGTGGTCGTCACCACCCCCAACGGCAGGCGCAACTTCGAGATTCGCCGCCTCACCACGCTGCACGACGAGACGAAAGCAAAGGATGAAGAAAAACCTGCATAATAAATGTTAGGCCGCTTCGCTACACCGATAGGGGATTAACTATGCAAACCTTTGCACAAAAGCAGAATCAACCTCAGGAGCGAGTATCTTCCGGCTCTGCCCGGTCGAGCGCGGCAATATCGGGGCCGATTAATCCGACACAGCAAATTCTGCACTTGCAGCGCACAATTGGGAATCAGGCGATACAGCGTTTGCTGCGAGCCGACGCTAAAGAACCGGACGTAAATCCTATGCCGGACGAGGAACCACAGGTTCAAGGAGGCCCACCGAATACGGTCGTCTGCCCTCCGGTTTGTGCCGGGCAAGTGGGCTATCGTGGGGGAGCAATATGGCATGCCAAAGTCACCTATCGCTGCATCCTCGCACCCGGTATCCCATTGATTGGGACGACCGAGCCATCATGGATCACGGTCTTTGATCCTAATTGGTCGGGTCAGGCAACGCCGGGGTCTCCAGCGCCCCCTCACATCGCCGCGCTGATCGCGGCTGCTGATGTAGCGGCCACGACGTTCACCCGGTCGGCTATCTGGGGCGGAATTTCAATAGGGGGAATCGCTCGTTGCCACCAAGCTTTCCGCACTTCGCTTGAGGGACACCTCTACACAGCAGCGCCGGGATGGTCAGCCTCCGTCGCAAGCGCACGCCCCGGCGGTCATCTATGTCCGTGACCTGACGGTGAAGCTGCGGCGGACGTAGCTTCCGGCATCTCTTTTATCTGCGGTGGACTGTGCACGCCGCCGATGCCGCACGTTGACTCAATTCACGGTGATTGTTATCTGCTGCTTAATCTTGACAATGCGTTCGGCGCGTTCATATGATGCACAAGTTTCGTTGCCTCGGTTTTTCGCGCAACGGCTGACGGTTGGACGGGCTTGAAGAAGGAAGGCTGAAAGTTGTTCGGGGCAAGTATCGGACGCGGCGCACAGCGTATCATTAACGCGATGGTGCAGAGCCTCGCGCGCGGGCGCATCAACCCGAACGTCCTGACCGTCATCGGCGTCTCCATCAACGTTCTCTCCGGTCTGCTCTTCGGTTACGGACAGTTCTTCGCGGCGGGCGTCATCCTGATTGTCGCCAATCTCTTCGACATGCTCGACGGACAGGTCGCACGGCTCTCGGGCCGCGTCACGCGCTTCGGCGGCTTCCTCGATTCGTCGCTCGACCGTCTCTCCGACATGGTCGTCTTCGTCGGGCTGATGGTCTTCTACGCGCGCGACACCGCCGCTCATTCGACGCTCAACGTTTTTCTCGCCGGAGCGGCCTTGATGGGTTCCGTGCTGGTGAGCTACACGAGCGCGCGCGCCGAGAGTTTGATCCCGAAGTGCGATGTCGGTTTCCTGCGTCGTCCCGAACGCGTCGTGCTGCTGATTATCGGCGGGCTCTCGACGCACCCCGGTTCGCAGAGTCTATTCGCCAACCGGATGCCCGCCGTCCTCTGGATTCTCGCCGTCGGCTCTTACTGGACGTTCGCGCATCGCATGTATCACACGTGGCTTGAGGTGCGGAGGGTCGAAGCGGCGCAGCGACAGCAGGAGACGAATTCGAGCCGGACGAGCGTCCACGCCGCGCCCGAAGCGTCGCCGACGGCGTCGGCTGCATCTTCTTCAACCGAAACAGCATCTCATGCAAGCGCCGAGCCGAGCCGTGCGGCGTCTTGATGACGGGCGAGAGAGCAAGGCGCGGTTCCGCGTCGAACGCGTTTCGGGGAAAGTGTCGAACGAGGGGACGGGTGAAGGCGTCAGAACTTTTGATTCGAGGTGCACAGAAATTGACAATCTGCCCCTGCTGCGGTTCCAAGATTGAAGGCGTGTTGGAGGACGGTTGCGACGCGTGCGGCGCGCGCCCCGTCGGGCCGCCGCTCGCCCGCCCCGCGCATGAGCTTCCCTCCTACGGACGCTCGCTCGCCGTCGCCGCCGCCGGTGCGCTGCTCTGCCTGACCTTCATCTCGAAGACCATCGCCGCGCTCTTTGAGCAACAGACCTTCTCGCTCGCTTTCTGGAAGATTATGGCCGCAGCCGAAACCGCCGCGTGGCGTTTGAAGTGGCTGGCGTTGCCGCTCTCGCTCGTCGCCCTGTGGGCGAGCGCGCGCGTGCGCGGGCAGTTGCGGCGCGAGCCCGCGCGTTTCGCCGGTCTGCGGCTCGCGCACGCAGGCATCGCCATGTCGGCCTTCGTCGTCTTCGCCGTCGTCATCTTAATCGGCATCACCATCCCTGCGCGCTTGCACCAACGCGAGGTCGCGCGGCAGGCCGCCGAGCAAGCGGTCGCCTACGCGACGCATCGAGTCCTTCTGCAATACAGCACGCGCTTCGGTTCACTACCGACGACGCCGGGTGATTTGACACGCTTGCCCGACCCCGACGGCTCCGTCAAGACGGTGCGCGCGCTTCTGGAGACGGGCGACTATTCGCCCGAAGCCAATCTCGCCGCGTTGCCTCCGGCGTCGTCGTCGAAGACGCGCGGCAGGCGTTCGGCGCTGCGCCTGAGCAACGTCTCGGCCAAGAGCAACACCGACGACGCGCCGCGCGAATCACTGTCGCTCACAAACTATCTGCTCGTCCTGCCCGGACGCGACAAAATCCTCAACACGGCGGACGACATACGCATCCGCGACGGCATGATTACCCCGTCCGCGCCCGACGACCGGCGCGCACGCACGCGCTCCGCCTCGTCGCCCGACACGGCGGTCGCTCCCTGAGTCTGAAAACTTCCGAACTCAAACAATTTTCGCCACCCCTCCGCTTAACCCAACGGCATGAGCATCTTTGACCTTTTCCGACGAGCCAAGAAAGACGACGAGGCCGCGCGCCGCATCGAACTGCTGCGCGCCGGACGCATCGCCGAAGGCACGATCTTCGATGTCAGCACGGACGAAGCGGGCGTCATCACACACATCTTCTTCAACTACAATATCAGCGGCGTTGACTACGAAGCCTCACAATCCCTCGACGACGCGCAACGCCAGCAACAGGCCAACTACGTCCCCGGCGCACGCATCACCGTCCGCTACAACCCACGCCAACCCGGTAACTCCGTCGTGGTCTGAAAATCAGTGACGAGTGATGAGTGACGAGTGACGAGCAAGAACCGGCGATGAGTTGTCAGTAATCAGCTAAGTGATAAGTCGCAGGATGCGGAGAGAGGCTGAATAAAGCTTCCCCCTCATCAGTCAATAGTTATCCCTCCGTACCCGTCACTTCTTCCTCCGCATCATTAGTCATCACTTCCTCCTCCGCATCGCTTGATTAGTCATCGCTCTTACCTTATCTTGCTTGTCACTCGTCACTTATCACTTGTCACTGTTTTTCTATGTTTCAAAGAATCCTGATTGCCAATCGCGGCGAGATTGCCGTGCGCGTGATTCGCGCGTGTCGTGAACTCGACATCTCGCCGGTCGCCGTCTATTCCGCAGCCGACGCCTCCGCGTTCCACGTCCGTCTCGCCGACTTCGCGTACGAAATCGGCCCGCCTCCTTCCGCCGAAAGTTATCTCCGCAGCGAACGCATCATCGAAGCGGCGCACAAAAGCGGCGCGGAGGCCATCCACCCCGGCTACGGCTTTCTCGCCGAGAACGCGGATTTTGCGCGCGCTGTCGCCGCTGCCGGGCTGACGTTCATCGGCCCTTCAGCCGACGCCATGGAGTTGATGGGTTCGAAGACGAGCGCGCGGCGCGCGGCCATCGAGGCGGGCGCGCCCGTCGTTCCGGGCACGACCGAGCCGCTCGAATCCGCTGCCGAGGCGCGCGAGACGGCGGCGCGTTTCGGTTATCCGGTGATGCTCAAGGCGGCGGCGGGCGGCGGCGGCAAGGGCATGCGGCTCGTCGCGCGTGAAGCGGAGATAGAGTCGGCGCTCGCGGCGGCGCAGTCGGAAGCGGCGTCGGCTTTCGGCGATTCGTCGGTCTATCTGGAAAAGGCCATCGCGCGCCCGCGCCACATCGAGATTCAAATCTTCGCCGACGCGCACGGCAACTTCGTCCATCTGGGCGAGCGCGAATGCTCGATTCAGCGGCGACATCAGAAGGTCGTCGAAGAGTGTCCTTCGCCGATCAACGACGCCGGTTTACGCGCGGCGATGGGCGACGCTGCGCTCAGCATCGCGCGCGCGGCCCGGTACGTCGGCGCGGGCACGGTCGAGTTTCTCGTCTCCGACCTGACGCGCGAGT
>DATLMV010000037.1:0-7232 GCA_035537095.1 Pyrinomonadaceae bacterium | reverse complement strand
CGTCAATCGTGAATAGAAAGAACACATTTTATCTATTCACGATTGACGATTCACGATTTACTAAATACGATTTACGAGTTCACAGATGCAAAACGCACGGGCAGCGGGACAGGGGGGCGCGGCGGCCAACGCACAGGCGGGCGGCGGGGGGCGGCGGCATAATGTGCTGTTGAATCTGGCCGCGCCGCTGCTTGAGTTGACGTTGAAGTTGAAGACGGGAGACATTCCGGCGTCGAACGAGTTGCGGCCCGTCGTCGAGGATTTGCTGCGACAGTTCGAGCAGGGCGCGGAGTCGCTCGGCGTCAATCACCGGCAGGCGCAGGACGTGAAGTTTGCGCTCGTCGCCTTCGTTGACGAGACGGTGCTCAATCCCGCGCACCAGTTCCCCCTGCGCGACGTGTGGGAGAAGAACGCGCTTCAGTTGATCCACTTCCAGCACAATATCGCGGGCGAGAAATTCTTCGAGCGGCTGGACGCGCTCGTGCAGAACGTCGAGACGGAAGGCGACGTTATCGAGATTTATTACCTGTGCCTGCTGCTCGGCTACAAGGGCAAGTATAATCTGCCGTTTTCGGTGGTCGAGGAACAGTTGCGGCAGGTGGTGCAGAACGTCGCCGACCGCCTGCGCTCGACGGGGCGGCTCAAAGCCAGCGCGCTCTCGGCCCATTGGTTCGCCAACGACCAACCGCCGCCGCCGCGCCCGCCCGGCCTGCCCCTCTGGCTCAAAATCGCTGGCCCCGCCTTCGTCGGACTCGTCCTCTTTATCTACGTCGTCCTCTACCTGTTGCTGCGCAACGACATCCACGTCTCAAGATAAAGTAAGGGGAAACGGGGAAAGGTTAAACGGGAAAAGGGTCGAGGCGTGAAGCGTCGGATGATATACGGTCTTTGACGAACTCATACAGACGAAAAGCAATCCGGCCACGCTCGTGGGCGAATTTTTCTCCCTTCCCCTTTCACCGTTTCACCCTTTGATCTTTTCCCCTTCTTCTTTAACCTGTGGGGGATAAATGTTGATAATCTTGACATAAGCTTGAGGTCGGGATAGCATCTCCGCTCGTTCGATTCTGCGGTGCGCGGGGCCGGATTCGCCACGGGAGACTTAAGAGAGCCGCCGTCTTCCCTGAATTTTCCGGACGCCCCGACGCGAGTCGCCGCCCGTGCCCGACAGCGCGAAACCATTCGCGGAAGAAAGCCATACCCTTTTACAGTCGAGCGCGAAAGGCTCATTGAACAAGACGGGTTTCCAGCCGCTCGGGTTGAACCTATCGAAACACCGCCGCCGGGCCTCCAAGCGCGTCTGCCCTGTCGAGGCCGCATCCAAACTCTTTCTGCCGATGAACAGTCCGCACGCTCGGAAAATTTCTTGCGGGCAGCCGTCGTCGGGAGAGAGACTTCCGTCACAGTCGAGCTAACAGGCTATGTCTTCGCATGGCGACCAACTCAAATCCGCGCTCGGCCTCTCGGCGGTCGCCTCTATCTATGGCATCAGTTGCCTCGTCGTCTGGTTTCTCGGCCCGCAGTTCGGCCTCGGCTACGCCAGCCAGATCATCATCATCGCGCTCATTCTCCTGACGTGGCCCTTCGCGCTCGTCATCAATCATTACCGCAAGCGGCGCGAGGAGAGACGCGAACAACAGGACGCCGCCGCGCCCGCCGCCGCTCCGGCGACACACGACGGCAAAGCGTCGAAGCGGCAGAAGGGACGGACGCAACTGCCGCCCGTCGCGGGCACTTACGAAGCGTTGACGCGCGGCGCGGAGGAGGTCGTGCAATGGCTGCGCGGCACGCGCCTGAGCGGCAAGCGCGGCAAGAACGACGCCGTCTACAGTCTCCCGTGGTTTCTCATCTCCGGCCCGCCGACGAGCGGCAAAACGTCGCTCATCCAAGCCGCCAGCCTCGACTTCCACACGCTCCCGAGCCAGCGCGCCGCCGATCAGCATATCATCCGCCCGACGCCCAACTGCGAATGGCGCGTCACGGATTCGGCCATCTGGCTCGACACAACCGGACGCTACCAGACCGAAGGGCCGGACAGAGACGAGTGGGCCGCGCTGGTTGAGACGCTCAAGCAGTATCGCAAGGCGCGACCGCTCGACGGGTTGGTCATCACGGTCAACACGGGCGCGGTCTTGCGTTGGAACGAGAACGAGATCGAGCAGCAGGCGAAAATCCTGCGCGCGCGGCTCGACGAAGCCTCTCTGCGCGCGGGCGTGCGCTTCCCCGTCTATCTCGTCTTCACGCACGCCGACGCCATCGAGGGCTTCGGAGATTTCTTCCGCGATTTCGGCGGCGATGAACGCACGCAGGTCTGGGGCGTCACCTTTCCGCTCGCGCAGGCGCAGAACGCGCACGCTCTTTTCGACAACGAGTTCGACCATCTCTACGGGCGTCTCCTGCGCCGCCGCACCGTCCAACTCGAATCAACCGCGCGCTCGACCGAGCAACTCCGCATCTTCAAGTTTCCCGGTCGTTTCCGCCGCGCGCGCCAGCGTCTCGGACTCTTCACCTCCGCGCTGTTTCGTCCCAACCCGTTCAGCGAAAGCCCGCTCCTGCGCGGTTTCTATTTCACGAGCAGCACCGGACAGGGCGCGGTCAACGCGCGTTACCTCTCCGGCCACGAACTCTTCACGCAGAACCTTTTCCATCAAGTCCTGCTGCGCGACCAGCACATCGTCGCCTCGATGCAGGCGCAGAAGTCGCACCCGACGCGCCTGCGTAATCTGCTGCTCGCGGCAGCAGCCGTGCTGCTCTGCGTCTTTCTCGTCGGCGCAATCTATTCCTTCTTCAACAACCGTGAGTTGATCGCCGACGCACAGGCGCGCGGGCAGGAGTTGGCGGAAATCCGTAAGGCAATCAGCAAGACTTACGACGACCCCGAGTCCGCGAAAAGAGAACTGGCGGCCATCGAACGGCTGCGCGAAAAGTTGTCGGAACTCGACGAGTACGAACGCACCTCGCCGCCGCTCTCTCTGCGCTTCGGACTCTACTCCGGCAACAAGCTCAACGAAGAAGGCTCGATTCTCCGACACTACTATATCGAAGCCGTCGAGCAGCGTTTCCTGCAACCGACCTTCAAGCGCATGACCGAAGACCTCCGCGCCTTCGCCTCCGGCTCGAAGAAGATGCCCGCCAACGCCGACGACGGCGACACCTCCGCCGCGCAAGGTTCAGCCGAAGAGAAGTTTCTCGAACATTATTACGACCTGCTCAAAGCCTATCTGATGTTGAGCAAACCGGAGAAGGTCGAATCGAGTTTCCTCGCCAACGAACTGCGCGGCTACTGGCGGCAGTCCGCGCCCGAAGGCCGCGCCGAGGAGGCGCAGCGTCAACTCGACTTCTACGCCAGTCAGGCGAGCAAGGCCGATGTCAGTCATCCCGAACCCGACATGGCTCTCGTCGCGCAGGCGCAGAACAAGTTGACCGCTTACCCCATCGTCAGCCGCGTCTATAAACGCATCATCTCCGACATCAATCAGGAGATTAAGTATCCCGTCAATCTCAAGAGCATTCCGTCAGCGCGCGAAGGCTCCGACCTGCTCAGCAGCACTTACTCCGTCCCGCCCGCCTACACGCTCGAAGGCTACGAGCGCTGGCGCGACACGCTGAAGGCTTCCGCCGCCGAGGAGTTTCGCCGCGACGACTGGGTGATGCAGGGCACGAGCGAGTCAACCGACCAGAACTTGGATGTCAAGAAAGAGGAACTGCAAAACATCTACTATCGCAACTACAGCGACCAATGGCAGCGATTCCTGCAAGAGCTCAGAGTCCGCGACTACAAGAGCAAAGAGGACGCCGCGCAACAACTCCGCAGGCTCGCCGCGAGCAGTTCGCCGCTCGACGCCGTGCTGCGCGAAGTGGCCCGCCAGACCAACTTCTCCGGCCCCGGCGAAGGCTTCTTCGGCTGGCTCGGCGGTCTCTTCCAGCGCAAGACCGACGAGAGCAAACTGACTTCGGTCGAGCAGGATTTTCGCCCGCTCATCCTCTTCGTCTCCGGTAAGGACGACCGCACGAACGAGTACCGGACGAAACTCAACGGCGTCGGCGAGAAGTTGCACCGCAACTCGAACCCGCTCGCCAAACTCTCCCAACTCTTGCAGGCCGACAACGACGCGCTCGAACTCAACACCGCGCGCAAAGACATCGAAACCCTGCTCGACAACAAGAATTTCAACCGCTCTCCGGCCAGCCTGACCGCAGCCAAAGTCATGCGCCAGCCGCTCGACAATCTCTACACGCTGCTGGTCGGAACCGACTTCGAGCAGATTGACAAGCTCTGGCAGACGCTCTACGCGAAGTCTTGGCTGCCCCTCGAATCGCGTTACCCGTTCGCCGATGGCGGCACGAGCGGCGATGCGTCCGTCGCCGACATCGCGAAGTTTCTCAATCCGGCGAACGGCGAGTTGACGACATTTTTCAACCAGCGTCTCAAGCCCTACTTTGAAGAGGATTGGTCGCCCAAACCCGAAGGCTCGGAGCGGTTCACGCCCGAGTTCGTCGCCTTCCTCAAGAACGCGCGGCGGCTGCGCGACGCGCTCTTTCCCGCCGCAGGTAACGCGCCGAACGTCGAATATCAGATCGGGCTGACACCCGTGCGCGATGCGCTGACGAGGGTCGAGATTGACGGCAACGTGCTTGAGCAGGATAAGCCCGCGCCGCAGTTTCGCTGGCCGGGCAACAAGTCGGGCGTGAAGATCACGATGACCTTTACGGGCGGCCCCTACACGACGCAGACGGCGGAGAAAATCGTGACGGGAGAGTGGGGCTTGCTCAAGATGTTCACAGAGGGCGGGGGCGGCGACGGCAAGGCCGCGCAGTTCAATCTCGCGCTGACAGCTACGACTCCCGCCGCCGCTTCTTCTTCGACGCTCGCGCCCACGGTCGGCGGCGGCGGCAGAATCTCCGTGCCCGTCCGCCTGACCATTCAACCCAAGAGCGGCACGATCTTTCAACGCGAACTCTTCACCGCGCTGCGCGGCGCGCCCAAACGTCTCATCCAGCCGCAATCGAACCAGTAAGTAAGGAAAGCAAAAGTAAAAAGGCAAAGGGAAAAAGGGGAAAGCTAACGTTTTATTTGTTTCTTATCTCTGTTTCTTTGTAGCAGTTTTAGAATTGGAGTCGGGCGAGTAAAGAAAGCTAGGAGCGTGATTCAATGACACAGGCCAAGAGCTTATTTGAAGCGGGCAAGCTCACGGAGGCCATCGAGGAACTGCTGCGCGAGGTCAAGGCCAATCCGACCGACATCGCGCGCCGGACGTTCCTTTTTGAGTTATCATGCTTCGCCGGAGACTGGGAACGCGCGGGCCGCCAACTCGACGCCATCGGCGTGCAGAGCGCGGAGGCCGAGATGGGCGTGCAGGTCTATCGCAACTGCATCAAGGCCGAGCGCGACCGCGCGCGTCTCATCTCCGACGGGCTGCAACCGCACTTCCTCGCGGAGCCGCCCTCTTACGTTGACATGCATCTGGACGCCTTCAATCGCCTCCGCGAAGGCAACGCGACCGAAGCGCGCCGCACGCTCGACCTCGCAGAAGAGGAACGGCCCGCGTTTGCCGTCCGGGTGAACGGAGACGGGTTCGCGGACTTTCGCGACTACGACGATTTTTTCGGCCCCGTCCTCGAACTGATCGTGCAGGACAAATACACTTGGCTGCCCTTCGAGCAAGTGGTGCGGATGGAGATTGACGAGCCGAAGCACCTGCGCGACCTGCTCTGGGCGAGCGCGATCATCGAGACGACGGACAAAGAGTTGAAAGCGTTTCTCCCCGTCCTCTATCCGGCGTCGAGCACGGAGGCGAACGACCTCGTGCGGCTCGGGCGGATGACGGATTGGAAGGAAGTGGGCGAGGAGTTGTACTTGGGGCGCGGCCTCCATCTCTTCGCCGTCGAGGGCGCGGAGCGTCCGCTGCTCGAAGTCAGGAGCGTGGAGTTTGAAAGGGCGGCTGGCGATGCGTCGTCGCCGTCGCCGGAGACGGAAAGTTAGAAGTTGGTCGTTAGTTGTTAGTCAAGAGTCAGACGGAAAGTTAGTCAGGAGTGATTTCGATGTCGTCAGCAGTTGAAGCGGCTTCTCCGGCGACGGTGGCCGAGGTCGTCAATACGGAACTCTTGCTCGCGCCGATTGCGGGCGAGAACCCTTCGGGCGCGTATTTAAGACACTCCGAAACCTACGATAAGATCGAACGCGCGCGCCAGTCCGACGACAACTTCGCTAAAGGCGACTGGACGAGCGAAACCAAGACCGCCGACTGGGAGAAGGTGGAGACGCTCTCTGTCGAGGCGCTCGCCAGCCAGACCAAAGACCTGAAGATTTGCGCTTGGATGACCGAAGCCCTCATCATCAACTACGGTTTCGCGGGCCTGCGCGACGGCCTCAAGGTGATGCGCGGGCTGCACCAGAATTTTTGGGAGACGCTCTATCCGGAGATTGACCGGGGCGACGCCGAGGACACGGATGACGACGCCGCGCCGGTGGAGGTGGATTTGACGGCGCGCGTCAACGCGCTGACGCTGCTCGACCGCCTCGCCGCCGACGCCCTGCGCGACGTGCCCTTGACGCAGTCCCGCACCGGCGCGGATTATTCCTACACGCAATGGGAAGGCTCGAAGCAGTTCGTCGTCCCCGAGAATCAGTCGGACGCCGACCCGTCCGACATCGAACGCGCCAACGCCCTGCGCTCCGAGGCCGCCGAAGAGGGAAAGATCACGAGCGAGGATTGGAACAAGGCCAAAGCCTCCACGCCCTTCGCCTTCTACGAGACGACGCTCGCCGTGCTCGACGAATGCCGCGCCGAATATCAAACGCTCAACAGCGTCGTGGACGAACGCTACCAGCGCGACGCGCCGAGCCTGCGCGCGCTCGAAAAAACGCTCGACGAGATTCGCACGCAGGTCGAGCGCGTCTATAAAGAGAAGCGACCGCCCGAGGCCGCCGCCCCGAAGGATTCGGACGACGGCGCGCATCCGGCGTCCGCCGCTCCGCATGATCTGGTAGATGTGCACGCGGGCGGCACGGCGGGGAGCGCAAGCGTCGGCGGCACGCCGCGCTCGCGTGAGGAGGCTCTCAGGAAGTTGGGCGAGGTCGCCGCGTACTTTCGCCGCGCCGAGCCGCACAGCCCCGTCTCCTATCTCGTGCAGCGCGCAATCAAGTGGGGCCAGATGCCCTTGGAGGCTTGGCTCGAAGATGTCGTCAAAGACGCGGGCGTCCTCGATTCGATGCGCGAGACGCTCGGGTT
>DATLMV010000036.1:0-11935 GCA_035537095.1 Pyrinomonadaceae bacterium | reverse complement strand
TGCGGGCTGCGCGGATAGACCTCCGCGAAGTCGCCCATGACGGAACTCTGGGAGCCGGTGTTGGCGACGACTCCGGCGGGTGAAGCTCCCGCGAGGGAACTGCTCGTTTCGATGCGAGTCTGAACATCGTTGTTTTGAAATTCGAGCGACAGGATGATGCCGACGCGGTTGACATCCAGCCCGTGCGGAATCGGTTGGGAGAGACGCGTCTCGCCCGCCTGAACGTTGGCGAAGATGAGCAGGCCGCTCGTGATATCGCCGCTCCCGCCGCCCTGCGCGTTGATGACGAGTTCGTTGGCGCGTCCGGCGACGACCGTGACGTTCTGGCCGCCGGTGAGCAGGAGGTTGCCTTCCGTATCGGGGCCGCGCCCGTTGATTTGCAGGTTGTGCACGTGGTCTTCACGCGCAAAGAGTTTCGACGCGCCGACATCGCTCACGGCGCGGACGCTCTTGACCTGCTGCGGCGCGCCCATTGACAACTCGATGCGCCTGTCGGCGGGCTTCGACGTGACGTTGATGCCGAAGTCTCTGGCGACGACGAGATTGTTGAAGACATCGGCGTTGAGATGTTCGCGCTTGACGGCGTCGGCGGATAGTTTGAGGTCAATATCGTTTCCGTTATCAGTCGCATCGGGATTGATGGTGATGCTGCCATCTTCGGAGACCAAATCAACGTTGCTCTGATACGCGCCCTGTGCGCTGTTGCCGACGTGGTTGATGCTGCGGAGGGCCCTGACCTGCGAGGCATCGGTGCGGTGCGGGTTGTTGAAGTCGGCGACGTGCGCGCAGAGCAGGTCGTGCAGCATCGGGTTGTTGTTGACGACGGGGCGATGCTTGCGCGTCTCCTCGGCGTTGACCGTGACGACCTCCGTTTTGCCGATGGGCCGCGTGCCGCGCATCGTCCCCGGTTCAATCTTGACGACGGCGAGCAGCACTTTCGGGTCGTGACATTCGGGCGGCTCGCGGAGATGTTCTTCAAAGTAGTTTTGCGTGAGTTGGTTGCAGAGGGCGGCGGCGTTGGTTTCACTCGTCGCGGCGTCGAGTTTGAAATCGAGCGTGACGGCGGGCGACTTGGAAATCTTGCGGCGCGTGGCTTGCGATGCGTTGAAGCCGCTGCCGGAAGCGCGCAGATCGTATTCGCCGGAACTGACGCGGAGCGTGTATGCGCCCTGCGCGTCGGTGAGCGTGGAGGCGCGGACTTTGCCCTTGCCGAGAGCTTCGACGCGCGCGCCGTGAATCGCGCGCCCGCCTGACTTCTCCTGCACCGTGCCACTCACAGTTGCATCCGCGACGGCGGGCGCGTCCGCGCTGACCGAGACTTTGAAAGTCTCCTGCACGCGGTTGTAGCAGCAGACCTCTTTGCAACTCGAAGCGTTGGTCGAGGCCATGATGGGCTGCTTGACGCATTCGGCATACTGAATCGAGAGATAGTTGAGGCCGTCTTGAAACTCTCCCTCGACGACGACCGGCCCGAGTCGGCTGACGACGATCAGATTGCCGCAACAGTCGAGCGCCGCGCCCTCCGACAACTGCACCGAAGGTTTGTTGTTCTCCACGTTCCAGAAGACCTGCACCTGTAGGCCGCAGAGGATGCCCGCGCCGTAGATGAGCCGGTTGAGGAAGTGGCTCTTGCCGATGAGATAACGCTGCTCGGCCTCGAAATCGCGGACGGTCATCGGCTTGCCGTAGAAGTAACGGTTCCGCTCGAAGACGGGAACGGCGCACGTGCTCTCTTGAACTCTCGTCTCTTTAGTAACCATCGCAACGCATCCTTTTCCGGCGGCGCAAATCTTCACCGCCGCTCTTTCAACTAAACTCCCGACTTGCGTCTGAACCTATCCGCTGCAACTCGAAACCGTCGCCCGTTCGTGCGACCGGATGAGTCGCGCCCGCGTCAGAACGTCGGCCCGTCGAAATCTTCCTTCGGATTGTAGAACTGTAGGCCCAAATCCTCGCCGGGTTGATAGGCCCACCAGCGGACGGCGAAATTCGTGATGGGAAATTCCGTCTTCTCGGAGGCGCGCGCCCAGATACGGAACAGCGCGTTGCCTTCTCTGTCGGTTCGTTCGCGGATGACTTCAGGGCTGAGCGTGATAGGCATGTAGCCGAGGCCCATGAAGTTGCCGGACTCCTGCGTGATAAAGACGCCCCGCTCTTTATCTTCCAAACCGACGACGACGCAGATGGGGCCGCCCCCGAGTCGCGGGTTAATCAAATTCGACACCAACTCCGTCAGAGGTTCTCTGAGGTCGAAGATAAAGAGGCCGGTCGTCATCTTCAGCCCGCCGTTGATGGTGTTGGGCTGTTCACGTGCGTCAACGTATTTCTTCGTCGCAAAGTGTTGCGGCTCAGTCGGCTCTTGACCCGAGACGGGATTGCCGAAGATGAGTTCGCGCGCCGTCACGAAGCCTTCGAGACGCAGTTCGCCGCCTTCGTCGAAAACTATTCCGCCTTCTTTGGCGAGCGGGAGCGTGTGTGTGTGGTCGCCGCGCGCGATGGTGTCGGTAAAACCCGGTTGAGGGTTCCGGCTGATGGGCGGGGGAGCATCGAACAGAAATTGCGCGGCCAAGCCTTCCGCGCCGCGCTCGTCGCGGAAAGGCGTGAGGCCCGGCCCGGCGGCGATCCCGGTTCGGGGCGCGGGCGCGTTGCCGCCGAGGAAGGGCGTCCACTTGCCGTCAATGAAGGTGTACGCGCGATTCTCGTCCTCGACGAAGACGGACATCCCCTCGTTCGGCTTGGTGTATTCCCACTCTTCGCCGTTCCAAGTGGCGATGCTGCCGACGTGCGGCAACCATTCGTCAATGTTATTCGGCGGGCATGCATTGCTATAGACAAACTCCGCGCTGATAATCAGATACCTGTCTCCGGCCCGCGCGTCAGGCGGAAACGTTTTGTCCTTATCGAGCACGGACTCCTGCCAGTCGAGTCCGGCAATCTTGGCGTCAACGTACTGCTTCGTGACGAGATGACGCGGCTCGACGGGGTCTTGGCCGGAGACTTGGCGGAGAAAGTCTATCCGGTCGCCCGCGACCGGGCCGTTGATGCCAATCTCGTTGGAGAACCACGGGCGTTTGAGAAACGCTTCGGTACTGCGTAAGTTTGAGAAC
The DNA here is from genome assembly GCA_035537095.1 of Pyrinomonadaceae bacterium. Lineage (GTDB taxonomy): Bacteria > Acidobacteriota > Blastocatellia > Pyrinomonadales > Pyrinomonadaceae > DASWNP01. The sequence goes on along the minus strand of DATLMV010000036.1, from coordinate 8,828 downwards.
TCAAGACCGCCGTAAGGCGCGAGCTTGATTTCGTGCGTGTGGTCGGCGTGCGCGACGCTGTATGACGCACCCGCGTCCGACCTCATCCCGACGGGCAGCGGCGGGTCAATGCCGAAATTGACCGAGACCTGATCCGCGCTGACCTGAATCCCCACGCCCTCCCCGACCGAGATGGCGTTGCCGTCTGGCCTCAAGCCGTTACCCGCGAGCGTCGGTGTCTGCACCGAAGCGAGAAACGGAATCCACTTGCCGTCAACAAACAGGTACGCGGTGTTTTCATCCTCGACGAAAACTGCCGTCCCTTCGCTCGGTTTGGTGAACTCCCACGCCGAACCGTTCCAAGTCGTTATCTCGTTGAAGTGATTAAGCCAAGGGTTATTTGAAGGAGACGGAATCGCCAGCGAATCGTCGTCGCCGCCGCGACCGCCGCCGCCGCCGCCCGCCGGTATCGAGAGATTGACATCGCGCGTCGCCCCCGTGCGGGAGATTTCAACGGAAGAATCTATCGTTCCGGTGGCGGTCTCTTCGGGCAGTTTGCCGGGGCGCACGATGATGTCGGGCGTCTCCGTTCCCGCTTCAGGGCCGGGGATTGGTTTTGATTCATCTTTCAGCCCGCCGTCCGTGACGGGATGAAAGACCTCTTCATCTATCGGTCGAGGCGGGACATCGTCGGGCGTCTCGTCGGGCGGGCGTGGCCCGATGATGATGTTACGCAAGATCAGGTAACGGTCGCCGACCTGAGAGAGCGGCGGCGGCAGCGTGCGGTCTTTGTCCTTGACGGACTCCTGCCAGTCGAGGCCCGCAATCTTGGCGTCAACGTATTGCTTCGTCACCAGATGACGCGGCTGCACGGGGTCTTGCCCGAGCACGGGATTAAGGAAGTCTATGCGCTCGCCGCCGACCGGGCCGTTGACGCGCAACTGCCGGACTTGCGACGGCGGAAAAGGAACCGGACGCGGGTCAATCGGCGGCCTCGTCGGGGGCTCCGGCGGGTCAATAATCGGCGGGCCCGGCGGTCGGATAATCGGCGGCACGAAAATCGGCGGATCGGGTATCGGTCGCGGGTCAACCGGCGGACGTGGCGGGAGCGTACCCGTAGGCGGCTCGATTGGCAGGGGGGCGACGGGCGGGCGGATGCCGCCGGTATCAATGGGACGTTCGGGCAGTTGGGGGATTTCCAGCCCCGTCGGGCGCAACGTTTGAATCTCTCCGGGCGTCGGCGTCGGACGCTTTGGCAACGGCGGAGGCTCCAACGGTAGCGGCTGAATGTCTTCGACATCGAGGTGCGAGGACAGTTCCGGATTGATGTCGAAGCTCGCCGTGCCGGAAGGCGGGCGCACTCTGGCTTCGAGGTCAGACGCGGCGGGAGCGTCGCTCGTCGCGCCTCTCGTCAACCTCCCGCCGCCCGGACGGAGAACGTCGAAACGCGACTCGCCGCCCTCCGGATTCTTGATGTTCGGGTTGACCTGTTCGAGGGGCAGGCGCGGGTCTAGCCTGTCCGTTCGTTCCGTCTCTTCGATGGGCAGACGCGGGTCTGTCGGACGCGGGTCGCCGGGCGGCACGGGTTCAACGATTGGCGGCGGCGCGGGTTCAAGGCGAAAGAATGAGACGAACTCAAGGCCGCTGTTGGGCGCGAGCGGGAGGGCGTGCGAGTGGTCGCCGCGCGCGACGGTGTTGGCCCTGCCGCTTGAGTTTCTATCGCTGACGTGCGGCGGCGCGGCCTGTTCAAAGTCGAGCGTCACGTCGTCGGGATTAACGACGAGGCCCGCGCCGCGCCCGACCGAGAGTTGCGCGCCGTTGGCCCGCAGACCGTCGCCCGCCGTCACGACCGGCATCGCCAGAAACGGGCTCCAAGTGCCCTTCGTGAACAGGTAGGCTATCTGTTCGTCTTCGACGAAGACCGCCGTGCCTTCGTCCGGCATGACGTAATCCCACGTCGAACCGTTCCACGTCGCAAGCTGTCTTTCGTGACCCTTCCAAGGGTTCGGTGCTGTGGGCGGGTCTGGCGGTCTGACGATGATCTCGTCGTCTATCGGAGGACGACCGCCGCCGCTCGCGTCTTCATCGTCGGGCGGAGACGTTAGACCAGCGCGCGTCGGGAGAGGCGGGACGGGTCTGGGCGGGATAGGTTTTGACGGCTGAACGGTCGTCGAGATAATCAGGTAGCGGTCGCCGCTGGCGCGCGACGCGGGCGGCGCGTTCAGGTCTTTGTCACGCACGGACTCCTGCCAGTCGAGACCCGCGACCTGCGCGTCAACGTACTGCTTCGTCACCAGATGACGCGGCTGCACGGGGTCTTGACCGAGCACGGGACGCTGGAAATCTATCTTTGCGCCGCCGACGTTGCCGTCTATCCGCAGGCGGCTGGCGTCGCCGAATTGCAGGCCGCTCTCGGTTTCAAGCAGCAGCGCGTGCGTGTGGTCGCCGCGCGGGACGGTGAAGGACGCGCCGCGATTGGCGACCGGCCCGACGGGCTGCGGCTGCCGGTTCTCCAAATCCCTGAAGGTGATAAATGAGTTGCCCGGTCGCGGCGAACCGGCTTCGGCGAGAAGATTCTCCCGGATGCATTCCATCAGTTCCGAGACGCGTTCGAGGCTGTAGCGGAAACGTCCCATGCCGCGCGTCTCAAGCTTCGTGATGGACGTGATCTGCGTGCCGGAAATCTTAACGGTCGCCTCCGCGATGGGGACGCACATGCGGACGGGCGCGTCGCAGTCCTTCAGGCGTTGCGCGATCTCGCGTTTATTCGCTTCCGCATCCGTCACGACCTCGACTCTGGATTCGGTCGCGGGCAGTCCCCCGCCCGTGCGGATGACAATCGTCCCGGCGTTGTTCGACGGGCGCACCTGATAGACGTAGACGAAAAACTCTCCCGCTTGCAGGTTGACGGGCGGCGTCGGAAACTGTTTCGCGGGGGACGAGACGGGCGGGTTCGGAGGCGTCGTCGTCGGCTCGATGAGGTCGCCGCCGTTGACTAGTTCCGTCAACTGCGCGCTCACGTTGTTCTGCCGGGCCGTGATTTTAACCGCCACTTCAAACGCTTCGCCCTGTCGCACCCAGAGCGGCGCGCTGCGCTCGATTTCCACGTTCGTCGGCTCCGGCGAGACGATGGTCTTGCGGTTCAGCCATTCCTCGCAGAGACTATTTTCAGGCGCTTCCCTCCATTCGTCCCACTCGACGGTGTAGCTCTCCGTGATGCGATTCGACTCGCATGCCTCGTCGCACGGCGACGATTTCATCGAAGGCACGGGTTCCTTCTGGCACTCGTTGTAGGCGAGGCAGATGAGGATTCGGCGCGTCGTCTGGCCGGAGGGAAAGGTCAGTTCTTTGAGGTCGAAGCGGTCGGGGCGCAGGACGGTGATTTCGCGCCCGAGCGGGTCAATCGCCACGCCCTCGTCAATCTCGATCTGCGTCGCGCTCAGGCCCGCGCCGCCCTTGTCAACGTCGAGACCGCACACGATGCCGCTCCCGAACAGGAGACGATTGAGCACCTGTCGTTTACTGTTGAAGTAGTTCTGCTCCTGTAGAAAATCGCGCACCGTCATCAGCTTGCCGTAGAAGTAGCGATTACGTTCGGTGGAGCGCATCAGGATGTCGGTCGGCTGTGTATCGTGTGCCATAAAATAAACCTCCAAAGGTAAACGCCGTACGGCTCGCGTTTCAGGTGAGTGTGATGTCCAGATTCAGTCTCGATTGTCGCTCTAACTGTCCGGCCTCTTCGATGTCGCTCAAGACGGTGTCGCGCGGCATTGTCCCGCCGGAATCGAGCCGCGCCGAGGGCTGCGAGAGATAGGTGTTGACGCCCATGTAGGTGTGCATATCGAGTTGCACCCACGGTTGGAGGACGAGCAGACCGGCGCAGGTGTGCGCGGGTTTCTCGGCGTCGAGCAGGCGACGGACGGCCTTGCGCTCCTCCTCCGTCTTCACCTGAAACGGTTTGAGCAGCACGCAGAAGCAGTACGGGTCTGTCCCGTACAGACGCTCGTACATGCTCTGGATGGCCGCCAATTCCGCGCGCGCGCGCACAGCTTCATCTTCTTCAGAACGAAGCGCGCCGCGCTCTCGCTTGACGGGCGGGCGTGACGCGACGACGTTCGTCAACTGTGCCGATTCATTCGACGCTGCATTGGCCGCCGCGCGCATCATGCTCTTGACCTGAAAGTGTTCGACGATGAGCGGGCGTTCGCCCGTGAAAATCTCGATCATCTCTTCCAAGCCTTCGCGCGTGCCGCGCTTCTTGAAGAGTTGCGGCGCGCGTTTGACGAGCGCACGCAGGCGCGGCTCGTCCCAACTCTTGTCCACCGCGAGACTCAGCCACGCGGCGAGCCAGCGCATATATTCGCCGCTGGTCGTCGCGGCGTCGGCGTCGAAGTAGCGCGCAAGGTTGTCAATCTGATATTCGAGGCCGGAGAAGAACGTCTCGAAGAGCGAGAGGAAGCGTTCGAGAAAATCGCGGCTGCGCTCGTCCTCCTGATAGACGGCGGGCAGATAACGCAGATAAGACGTGCGCGGAAAATCCAGACGCACGCTCCGCACCTCCGGCGACTGCGCCTCGCTGCCGATCAGTTCGATTCGCAACCAGAGATAACGGCCCTCAGCACGGCGCAAGAGAGCGTCGTTTGAGTTGACCACCGGCTCCGACCAGTCGAGGTTCTCGTTGAGGATTCGCAGCGTCTGGTCATGTCGCTCGATGGCCTCTTGCAGAGTTTCTCCGCTGTGATGCTCGATGTCTCGCTTCAACTCTTCCAGATGAACGTCCAGATCAGTCGTATCTTCGTCGGTTAGTTGCAGCTTGAAACGCTTCGTGTCGGAGATGAGATAGGAGACGTGTATCTGCGTGTTGGCGGGCGCGCGGGCGTCGAGGATGAACTTGTGCCAGGCGGTTCCGGGTTCGATGCTGTCGAGCGACTGCGAGAAGAACGTGCCCTTGACGAGCGACGTGCCGGACAACTTCTGGAATTTGCGCTCCGGCGCAATCCGCACAAACTGCTTGCCGTCTTTTAAACTGAACAGGTAAATCGCGTTGTCTTCGTCAATCACTATCTGCTCGACCGGCCCCGCGTGCGCCGCCACCTCGCCGAGATATTCGCCCTGCGGACTGAAGCGGCGGATAAAACTGTCGTCGTCTCTGCGCTGCCCGTCCGTCGCCTGTTGCACATGGCCGACGTAGAGGTCGCCGCGCGCGTCGGTGGTGATGTCGGTCGGGACGAAATCGGCGGGGAGCACTCCGGCGTCAATCAACGTCTGAAAGCGAATCAGTTCTTCATCTTCAACGCCGCCGTTATCATGCGCGTGAAACTTCAAGACGCGCGCTTCCGCGAGGTCGAGCACGTAGATGAAACCGTCGCGCGAGATGGCGAGCGCCGACGGGTTGAGATTGCTCAACTCCGCTTCGCCGAACTTGCCCGTCAAACGACCCGCCGGGTCGAACTTGAGGATGGCGAGATTATTCCGGTCGAGCGCGAAGAGGTTGCCCTGCCTGTCAACGACGATATCAACCGGCTCGAAAGGCTTCTCCAAGCGCAGCGCATCGTCGGCGGCTTCGGGAAACTCGCCGACCGTCCAACGCACCTGCCAGTTCACTTCAGCGAGCGCGAGAATCTTCTGCTCGCCCGCCGTGTCCGCGACGTAGAGCGTGCCGGGCGCGTAGGTCATGCTGGCGCGGTGTGCGTGCGCGAGGCCGGTTTCGTGCGCGAACATCGGGTCGAGACAATGTATCCGCTCGACGCTGTTCTGGTTGGAATCATAGATGGAGATGGAATGTGTGAAGCGACGGGTTTGCGTCTCCTCGTCGAGCGTCTCGGTCGTGTCGAGCACGTAGAGCAGGTTACACTCGCCGACGGCGAAGTCGGTCACTTCCATCGCTCCGGTCAACTCCTCCAACTGCATCTCGCTCGCCTGCGTATATTCAAACTCCTCACGAATCTTGATGCCACCATCGGATAGTTGCAGGTTGACGGGCAGACCTCGCTCCCATGCCGGACGTTTGTTCAGCACGAGAAACTTGCCTTCCTGTTCGCGGCAGGTGGTCATCTTTAGCTCCGGCAATCCACGGTCGGCGTGACGATTTCAACCTGATGCTCGCCCGGATAGACGAGGCTTTGCGGCGGAATCAAAACATTACCCTCCGGCGTGCGCGCAATCCCCACGCCTTCGGCCACGAGCACGACCTTCTCCACGCAATCAACGCCCTCGACGTTTTCGATGAGTTGATAAACCTCCGACTTATAGACCGTCCGCCCGAAGGGCCAGCCGGTGCTCCGCGCGTCGTCTTCGGCGGGGAGCGGTCGCAAGAATCTGTTGAGCGCGTCTTGAATGCGCTCGCTCGCCAGCGCATGGTCGAAGCCGGTCGTCAGCAGCACGGTCGCCTGCACGTTGACGCGCACGTATTCGGGCGCGACGACATGTACTTGCGTGGTAATCAGACGATGGCGGTCGAGATGTCGGCAGACCGTTTGCAGGAAACCTTCGCTCGGCACGGGCTTGAGCAGCGTGCTGTAGGGAACGACGACGACCGTCACGGAGGCGGGCGCGTGCACTTGCGGGTAGCCGACCATTCCGGGCGTGTAGAGCGGGATGGCGCGGGCGCGTGCGACGCGCAGGCCCGGCGTCGAGAGCGTGAGCGTTTCGTAGTCGGCGGAGGTGACGGCCTGATATTGCGTCTTCAAGTCGCGGCGGGCGCGGGCCTCCGTCTCCCCGATTTCTTCCCGGCCTTTACCGCCCGTGGCCGCCTCCTCGTTCAGCACCAGAAGGTTGCGCCAGTCCGCGCTCAACTCGATCTGGAAGGGGCGCGCGATTCGTTTGATGGTTCCGGCGACGACGTTGCCGCGCTCGCCGCCGCCCGCCTGATAAGAGATGAGACGAATATTCTTGCGGTTCTCCTGCGGCGAGGCTTGCGGGATGTCTCCGTGAATGCCGTCGCCGAAGGAGATGCGGCCCGCGCAGGCGTCGAGGACGCAATGCGCGTCGGACGGGCCGGAGGCGTCGAAGTCGTCAACGCGTGTCCAATCGCGCCAGCGCGTCTCGGCGTAGCGGTCGCCGACGGCGACGACCGACACCGGAGCAATCTTGATAACGGTCGGGCAATCGTGCGCCAGCGAGACGACGATGTGTCCCTCGATGCTGCCGCCCCTCCGCGTCGTGGCGACGACGCTGTATGTGCGCTCGACGAGTTCTCCGGCGCGCACGCGCTTGATATGAAGGTTGACCTCCGCTTCGTCCACCATGCGGAAATCGTTGTGCAGCGTCTGCTTCATCTTGAAACGCAGGTTGCCGTTGAGCGTCTCGCGCAGGTTGATGTCGCACAATTCCTGCCGCGCTTCGAGCGTGATTCTGACCTCGAAGGGAACGTTCGCCTGCACGCGGCCCGGAATCGTGCGCGTGAAATGCAGGAGACACGACACGTCGGTCGTCTCGGTGATGAAGGGTTCGACGGCGATCTGTTCTTCGACCTGCACGAGCAAACTCTCCGCGACGGGCGGCAAACGGTCGAGCGCGAAACTCTGGCGCGGCATCCCCGTGCTCTCGCCGAGCATGCGTTGCTCGTTGAAGTCGGGAAGAAACGAGATGAGGCGGATGTTGTCAGTCCCTTCGGGCGGAACTTTTCCGCGCTTGCCGTCGCCGAAAGAGATTTCGACGCGGCCCGCGTCCGCGTCTTTCGCGAGCAGGTATTGCGTGTCGTTCGCGCCGGAGAAGTTGAGCAGACTTCTGCGCTCGCCCATCAGACGCCAATCTTTCCAACGCCCGTCCGGCTCGCGCACCTGCACGATGTTCTGCCCGTAGATGGCGAGATAACTGCGGGCCTCGAAGGTCTGCTCCGGCTGCCCCGTGCCGGAGAAGGAGACGACTTCGCTAAGCGTGTCGTGCTGGACGGCCTTGACCGTGTTCAAGCCGATGTAGTCAATGCGCGGCGGGAGTTCGTAGCCCTCCTGCCGGACGCTGGCGCGTAGCCAGTAGAGTTCGTCGCTGAAGGGACGAATCGGAAACTTGCCCGCGTCGGCGGGCGGATCGAGCGTCACACGCCCGCTCTGCGAGAGCATCAGAGTCTCGTCGTTTTTCAGACGCAGGAACGCCGCCGCGTCGAGCGACTTCTGAAAACTCTCCGGCGAGTTGGCTTCATCCAGAGCACGCTCGATGTAGTCGCGCGCGCGCTGCGGCAGGCGATTGAAGTTCGCCGTTAATTGGAGAATCGTGAGCAGTTGCCCCTTCGCTTTGAAGCAATCGTCGCCGCTCAAACGCTCCGCACCCAACGCGGCGACGGCGGCTTCAATCTCCGCCAGCACGTCGAGCGGCATCCATTCGCCAAACTTATTTTGATACTCCCAGACGATGCGCGCCGAGGGCGTGAAGTCCGGCGGTTCGTCGCCGTGCGTGCCGTGTGCGACCGCGTAGTCTTCCGCCAGTTCGACGCTCAACGTGATGGGCTGGTCGGGCGGAAATTCCTGCGCGAAGCCGAGATAGAGACGACTGCCCGCCGCCGCCGTTTCGCCGAAGGCGTCGAAGGAGAGACCGTCGAGACGATTGGCGTCGGTGTGGTCGCGATAGCCGCCGCGCGTCTGGCTGAGCACTTTGCCGACGGCGAACGGCAGCACGTTAATGCTCTCTTCAGTCTCGAAGATGAGATCGTCGGCGGTCGCCAGTTTCGTTCCGCGCGGGACGTAGATGTTGAGCGCGGGCGCATTCTTAACGGCGGCGGGGTCGAGACTGAACGTGACATCAACGCGCGCTCTCTGCGGGTCGGTCGGGCGCAGGCCGAGCAGTTTGAGAAACTTGAGACGGCTCTCCGCGCTCACGCTGTTGAGATAGAAGTGCTGCATCTCGGTGAGCCA
>DATLMV010000035.1:0-11865 GCA_035537095.1 Pyrinomonadaceae bacterium | reverse complement strand
GTGCGCGGCATCGTCTCGATGGCACGCCCCGAACAGGCCGACAGCGCGACCACCAACTTCTTTATCCTCGTCACCGATGCCTCCTTCTTAGACGGAAAATTCTCCGCCTTCGCCCGCGTCACGCGCGGCATGCCAATCGTTGACCGGATCAACCGCGAGCCCGTCAACAACGAGAAACCCGTCCATCCCATCCGCATCACGCGCGCCGTAGTCGCCCCCTGCGCGGAAAAGAAGGACTCCAAAAAGCAGCCGTAACTTCAAGATAAACTGTGAGTTGCAGAGACAACTCTGCCGCCCTTCGTTTTCCTGTACATCAACAGAATGACGGGCGACAAGGATTCCGGAGGGCTTCCGCACGCTCCGACGGATGCGCGTCCGTGTCGAGATATAAAAAGAGGCGGTTGAGAATCAATCTCAACCGCCTCTTTCATTACCGGGTCGAAGCTTGAGCTTTAAGCCGCGCGCTTCTCGGCCTGCGGTTTGTCGCGCAGGAGTTCGAGGGCCTTCTTGAGTTGCGTGTCTTCGGGCTGCTGTTTGGGCGAAGCGGCTTCGGGGGCGATCTCGCGTTTGTCGTTTGAAGTGTTGGGACGCGCAATCGCGTCGTCGTCGTTGCCGGTCAGATCGTCGGGGTCAACCGCTTCGGCGAGTTCGGGACGCTTCACTTCGACGGAGGGCGTGATGCCCGCGCCGAGGAACGCTTTGCCCGTCGAGGAGGCCCACTTGACGGTCGTCAGGAGAAGGCCGTCGCCGTTGCGCAGCGTGAAGAGTTGCTGCTCCGCGCCCGCGCCGAAACTCTTCTCGCCGACCACGTCGCCGCGCTTGCGTTCGTTGAAGGCCGCCGCGATGACTTCCGCCGCGCCCGCCGTTCCCCTGTCAATCAGGACGACGACGGGGCCGTCGAAAATCAACTCCTTCGGGTCGGCGTTCAAAGTCTTGAGCGACTTGTTGCCGCGCCCGATGGTCTGCGCGAGCGCGCCTTCGCGGATGAAGAGATTCGACACCTTGACGCCCTCGGCGAGTGTGCCGCCCGCGACGCTCCGGAGGTCGAGCACGAACTTCTGCGCGCCCTGTTTGACCAGTTCCTGCACGCGCGCCTTCACGTCCGCCGCTTCGCCGTCGAAGAGACTGTTGATACGCACGACGCCGATTTTGCCCGCTTCCATACGCGCTTCGGCGACAGGGGTTTGCACGGTGTTGCGTCGCACGCTCAAGACGAGCGGGCGCGTTCCGGCGCGCAGGATGCGGAGTTTGACTTCCGTGCCGGGCGTGCCGTTCAGGAGTTGGCGCGCGTCGTAGAGCGAGATGTCGCGCGTCGCCTTGTTGTCTATATATTCGATGATGTCGCCCGCCTGCACCCCGGCCTGTTCGGCGGGGCCGCGTTTGACGGGCGCGATGACGTAGAGATAGGAGGCGACCTGCGAGAGTTCCGCGCCGATGCCCGCCTGATTGTTGCCCGCGCCGGAGCGATATTCGCGCACCTGCTCGACGGTCAGATAGGTCGAATAGGGGTCGAGGCCGTAGGCCAGACCGCGAAGCGCGCCCGCGCGAACCTTGTTCAAGTCCGGCTCGTCAACGTAATCCTGCTGGATGTGTTGGAGGACGCTCTCGAAAATGCGTAACTGCGCGCCGGGGTCGTTCTGCTGCTGGGCGCGCGTGGACATCCAGCCGCCGACCACCGCGTAGAGCGCGAGCGAGGCAGAGAAAACAACTAGGGCGAATTTGCTGCGAAACGACATTAAGTTACCTCATCTAAATCAATGCACTACAAAAGGTAGTGGGTCACAGGCCAGTCAACCGGCGGGCACGCGTCCGTTCCGCGCCCGAACGGGGATGATACAGGAGCGTCCCATGCCGCGCAAGCCTCTCGTCGGTGGCGCGGCGGCGGACGCTTAAGCTATACTCCAAACATCTGCGGAAAAGAGACTAAACGATTGTCGGGAATGGACATCACAGACCCTTTCGAGCCACCGAAGCGGCCCCCTCCGGCGGGTCGCATCCTCGCGCTCGACCTCGGCACGAAGCGCGTCGGCGTCGCCGTCTCCGACGAGTTGCAGATCACCGTCCGCCCCCTGCCCACGATTCGACGCACCAACTGGAAACAACTCCTGCGCGACATCGCGCAACTGTGTGAGAGCTTTGACGTGCAAACGGTGGTCTTGGGTTTGCCGCTCCGCCTCGACGGAAGCGAGGGAGACGCCGCGCGCGAGGCCCGGCGCATCGCACGCAATCTCGGCCTCTCGCTCAAGCTCCCCGTCCGGATGCAGGACGAGCGCCTGACATCTCATGCCGCCGAAGAGACTTTGCGCGCATCCAAGCTCGACGCCGACGAGGTCAAGCGGCGCGTGGACGGCGAAGCCGCCGCCATCATCCTGCGCGATTTTATTTCAAGCAGCGAAGCGCGCGCGGGTTTCGAGACAGAATAGACCGGAGAGAGTTTTTCCGATAATTCCCGCGACACCTGAAAGATTCATGAAGATTATACGTGGCCTGCTTATTTTGGTTCTCCTCTTGTTAGTCGTCGCCGGGGGCTTCGCCTTCTGGTTCTACCGCGAACTGCGCGCGCCCGTCGCGCACCGGCAAGCGGCGCAATACGTGGAAATCCCTTCGGGCTCTTCGCCCGACGAGACGCTCGCCCGTATCGCGCAGGCCGGTGTGCTCAAGAGCACTTGGCCCTTGCGTCTCTACATCCGCCTGACGGGCGCGGGGCCGCGTCTGCGCGCGGGCGAGTATCGCTTCCCGACGCCCATCTCGCCGCTCGGCGTCCTGCGCAAGCTCGAAGAGGGCGAGCAGCGTCTGAGCCGTTTCACGGTCATCGAGGGCTGGACGCGTTGGGAGATTGCCGCCGCCATGCTCCGCATCCCCGAACTCAAACTGCAAAACTTGGATCAAGCCCTCGCCCTCTTCAACGACACCGACGCCATCCGCGACCTCGACCCCGCCGCGCGCAATCTCGAAGGCTATCTCTATCCAGACACCTACAACTTTCCGCCCGACACCACGCCGCAAAAGATGATCGCCACGATGGTGCAACGCTTCCGGCGCGTCTGGGATGAACGACTGGCGCAGGCCGCACTCTTGAAAGGCAGATCGGCGCACGAACTCGTCACCGTCGCCTCGCTCGTCGAAACCGAAGCCAAGCTGCACGAAGAACGCCCGCTCGTCTCCTCCGTCATCTACAACCGTCTCAAAATAGGCATCCCGCTCGGGATAGACTCGACGGTCGTCTATGCCGCCAAACTCGCGGGCAAGTGGCGCAACGACGGCAAGATTTACCAGAGCTATCTCGACCTCCAATCGCCCTACAACACGCGCAACACGCGCGGCCTGCCGCCCGGCCCCGTCGCCTCGCCCGGCGCGCGCTCCCTCGAAGCCGCGCTCAATCCGGCCTCGACCGATTACATCTACTACGTCCGCGAGCCATCGCGCGACGACGGCGCGCACAACTTCTACAGCAACGAAGCGGACTTCGCGCGCGGCGTCCAAGCCCTCCGCGAATGGGAGCGCACGCGTGATGCGCGCGGCAGCAGCCAGCAATAAAATTGAGCGGCGGGCAGACAGCGGTGAGCGATAAAAAAGATAGAACCCATCTTATAAATATCCGGCCACTATTTTCGCGTAGTATTGATGCGGCTTCCAGATGCAGACGCAGTAGAGTATTTATGAGATGGCTTCCAGTTAAATTGCCTTCCGTCTTCAACGCTTAACGCCCGCCTCTGACGGCTCGCTTTGATTGCCGTCGCTGGCTGCCCGCCGATTCAATACCTTCTTGTATTCGTCTGCGGGTTGATTTATTCTCGCACGTGTCTCCCGCAGAAAAATGTTTCGCTCAAAGATGTCCGTGCAGAAGTGGCAGAAGGGGTTTCGACGATGAAAAAAGTTTTCGCTCTCTTTATCTTGCTGATAGCGACGAGCGTCGCGGTGCAGGCGCAGGAGAAGGGTGTTGACCAGCAGAACGACCGGATCCGCGATAACAGCACCAATCGCGCGCCCGCCGTCAACGGCGGCAAGTTGGACACGGGCGCGGGTCGCGGGATGGATTTCGGACGCGGACGCACGATTGCGCCCGCGCCGATTCCGAACCCCTACCGTCTCTCCGCGCGCCGCGACGCCATTATCCAGACCGTGCGCGAACTGATGAGCGAGCGCAAGTTGATTCTCGACGAGTCGGCGTCGAAACCCTCAGAGGGCGTGCTTATCAGCCAGCCCTACACGTTTATTCGCGGGGCGGTCGTCGCCGCCTCCGAGTTGAGCCGCTACGCCGAAGTGACCGAGACGACCGGACGCGGCTGGACGCGCGGACGCTACACGCTCACCGTCGAGATTCAACCGATTGACGGCATCAGCACCAACGTCTCGGTGAATGCGCGCATCGAGGGCCGCGCCGAAGCCATCACCGGCACGGAATGGCTGACGCTGCGCAGCACGGGCATCGCTGAAGAGGAATTTTTGAGCGCGCTGATTGAGCGGGTGACGGGCGCAGCCCCGCCGGGCCGGGAGCCGCAGCAGCAGTAGGGACGACCGGAAAAAAGCATCTTTTGTTATCGCGTAAGGGCTGAACGTTCAGCCCTTTAGCGTCTCCCACCTGATAAAATAATTCAACCCGAAAAAGAGCAGCAAGGGCATGTGGAAACGTCTTATCGTGGCGCGCGTTTGGAGAACTTTCGGCACGCACGCCAGTTATTTCAACTTTTCCAGTCATCTCAACTTTTCCGGTGCGCTAAAAGTCTCCCTGCTCGCGTGCCTTCTGGCCGGAGGGCTACAGGGGTGCGGCGGAAGTCCAAGCGACGTTCGTGTGAAGGAGGAGCAGAAGCCGCAGGCGGGCGCACAGGCTACGCCGTCGGCGACCCCGGCGGCGGAAGCGCAGGTTTACGAGGACGAGGCGATGCTCAAGGGTTCGCGCGCGGTCGTCGGCGGCACGGTGGAGAACGTTTCGGGCACGAACTTGGAGGAACTCTCAGTCGAAATCGAGTTGAAGCGACGCAAAGACGGCGCACAGGAGACGCGCTCCGTGCAGGTCGAACCGCAGAACCTCGCGCCCGGCGAGCGCGGGCGTTATGCTCTGACCGTGACGCGCGACTGGAACAGCGCGCGCCTCGTGCGTCTCAAGAGCGGCACGCGCGGCGGCGGCGCGACCATCGCCTACAGCACGGCGCGCGGCGCACTTCGCCCGCCCGAAAAACCGCCCGAACCGAAGACGAAGGTGGTTGTCGTTCCCCGCCCGCGTCCGAAGGGCGAAGAATTTATCAACACGCCGGAGACAGCCGACCGCGTTCCTTAAAAAATGCCCCGGCTTAAGTGATACTTGAGGAGTCGGCGCGACGACAGACTTCGAGTAAATCCTTGAGCGAAGGCTGTCAGTTTGTGGCTTTATTGCTTTTAACACGTTGCCGCCGAACCATATTTTACCGTCGGCATCGAGCACCGGATAGCCCGCGTGCGCCGGTCGGCAGATTTCAGGAGCGACGAAGCAGCGAGTGGGTGGCGTCGTCGGTTGTGCAGCGTCGAACCTTGTAGGCTCTAACTCTTTGTCTTCATTGGAACACGAGACAACCATTTATGCTTCCGCGCATTCACAAGCACATCGTCTGCCGGTCGCTTGAAGCGGAGGGTCTATTTTGGATAGACTTCCGGCGCGGTCGCTCTCTTTGAGTTTTTCGTGTCTTCTGTCGTGCCTGAAAAAACTATGTTCGTGCGAAGCCTGTTTGGAATAACATTTCTGCTCCTGTGCGCGCTGTCTGTGAACGCGCAGTCGAACAGCGCCCCGTCCTTCCCTTCGGATAGAACCGCGCCGCCGCCGAGCCGGGACGCGCTCGGCTCGCCCGAACAGGAGCTTCTAGATCGCGCCGTCATCCGCAGCGAAGAGGCGTCGCACAGAGAGAGTCTTGAGCGCGCGAAAGAGGGCGCGCTGTTGGGCGCGGAACTGCGCGAGACATTCAAGAATCAGAAGACTTTAGGCCGCGAGGCGTTGAAAAAACTGGAACGGCTGGAAAAGCTCGCGCGCGGCATCCGCAGCCGTGCGGGCGGCTCCGACGACGACGATATTTTAGAGAATCCCCCGCGCGACCTTGAGACTGCGCTCGCGCGTCTGGCCGAACTCTCCGCAGAGCTACGCAAGCACGTCGAGAAGACTTCCAGACACGTCGTCTCCACCGCCGTCATCGAACAGTCGAACGAACTGATCGAATTAGTCCGCATCATCCGCACCTTTACGCCGTGACCCCAAGCCGACAAAATTTCGCTGACGAACCTGCGCGGCGTCTGCCGCCTCTCGCCTGTTCGTTGCTCTGCTGCGCGCTCGTCGCCCTCTCCGCCGCACTTCCCCCGAACAACGCTGCCCGCGCCGCGAACCCGCAGGACGATGACGAAGTCGAACGCGTCAACGCAGACCTCGTCGTCTTGAACGTGACGGTGACGGACAAGGCGGGCAAGTACGTCCACAAGATTCCGCGCAAGGATTTTCGCGTCTTTGAGGACGGGCGGGAGCAGAAGATTTCCACCTTCAGCATCGAGGAGACGCCCTTCGCGGCGGCCATCCTGCTCGACACCTCCGGCAGCATGGAGGGGCGCATCTCGCTCGCGCGCTCGGCGGCGATACGTTTTCTCGACGGGTTGCGCGAAGATGATGTCGCGGCCATCTATAGTTTCGATTCAAAGGTCGAACAGTTGCAGGACTTCTTGCCGGGACGCGACTTGCCCCCGATGGCTTACGGAGTGAACGCACGGGGCGTGACCACCCTCTACGACGCGGTCGTGCGCGCCTCTCAAGACCTCGCGCAACGACCGGAGAAACGACGCGCCATCGTCGTCCTCTCGGACGGGGCCGACACGCGCAGCGGCGCGACGCAAGACAAGGCTCTGCGCGTCGCTCTCGAAGCACACGCGACGATCTACACCGTTGATTTATCAGACCCGCGCGCCAATATTCAGGACAGGCAGATGGCGATGGGCGCGTTGAAGAATTTCGCCTTCAAGACGGGCGGTCGCTACGTCCCGACGCCCGGCGGGCAGGCGCTCGCACAAGCCTTCGAGGGTATCGTCGAAGAGTTGAGCAACCAGTACACCATCGGTTATCAATCGCTCAACCGCGCGCGCGACGGACGCTGGCGCGACATCGAAATCAACATCTCCCGCCCCGAAGTCAACGCGCGCACGCGGCGCGGCTATCGCGCTCCGAAAGCCTGAAGACAGCGCGAGCTTTGACCACTCCCGCCACTCACTTCCCTTCCGCTATTTATTCAGGACATTAACTTCAACGCAGTTCGCGCGCGTTGCGCGTGATGAAGTATTCGATCTCGGGGATGGTGCGCGGGAGCGCGCTTGAGAGGACGCGCGCGCCTTCGGGCGTGATGAGGATGTCGTCTTCGATGCGGACGCCGATGTTCTTGTACTTCTCGAATGCCGGACGGATGGCGGCGGCGTACTTCTCGGATTCTTTCGAGCCCGACAGGTGTTCGAGGGCGTCCGCGCGCACGTAGATGCCGGGCTCGATGGTGAAGGTCATGCCCGCTTCGAGTTTGACGTTGCCGTAGCCGATGTCGTGTGCGTTCATGCCGAGCCAATGAGAGGTTGCGTGCGGAAACCATTGGAAGTATTGCGACGAATTTCGGTCGGTGATGAGGCCGAGACGGAGCAAACCGTCCTTGATGATATTGAGCGCGGCGTTGTGCACTTCCGAGAGCGTCGCGCCGGGCCGTGCGGCTGCGATGGCCGCATCCTGCGCGGCGAGCACGATGTTGTAGATGTCGGCCTGCGCGCTTGAGAAGCGACCGCTGACGGGAAACGTCCGCGTGATGTCCGCCGCGTAGTGTTCGTACTCCGCGCCGACATCCATCAACAGAAGGTCGCCCTGACTGACGCGCCCCTGCGAATCTTCGTAATGGATGGTCGTCGCGTTCGCGCCCGCGCCGACGATTGAAGGGTAAGCATGAGAGTCGGCGTTGCGGAGTTTGAAGACGTAATCAATCTCTGCCGCCACTTCGTATTCCCATTTGGCCTGACCGGCGGACGCCATCGCGCGTCCCAGAGCTTCGGTCGTGATGTCAATCGCATGCTGCATCCGTTGAATTTCCGAAGCGGATTTGCGCACGCGCATGTCGCTGAAGATATGAAACGCGCTGCGGATTTGAAAGCCGCTCGCGGATGTCTTCCATTGTTCGGCGAGACGCTGCTCGCGCCGCCATTCGCGCGCGTCGCCGAACGCGCCCGTGTCCGCATCGCGCAGGGGCACGAGCAGGTAAAGCGCGGCCTCGTTGCGTGCGGCGGCGGCATAGAGCGACTCGAAGCCATGAACGCCGTTCGCGGAGGTCTGCGGATTACTGACGGAAGTATTAGAAGGGTTAACTGCGGCGGCGGGCGTGTTGGTCGCCAGCGTTTGCGAGAGCAGGACGTTTTCGGGTTTGGGTCTGAAAGGCTCGCGCTTGCCGAGCGACTGCATGAAGGGCGCAAACTCCTTGCTATCCCAAATCTCGCCGATGCCGCTGATGCGCCGCGCATCTTCCGCGCTGTACATCGCGCCCGTCCATGTCTCAGCCTGTGCGTTGCGGCGCGGCAGAAAAAGTATCTCGCGCAGGGCCGCATGACCGGGCAGGAGCACGAGCGTCGCGCCGCGCTGCCGGAGATGCGTGAGATAAAAAAGATTGTTCTCCTGCCGGTAGTGGTAATCAACGTCGCCCGTGTAGAGACGCGGCTCGGCGCTCAAGAGCACGAGCACGCCCGACGCTCCGATCTCGCGTGCGACGCGCGCACGTCGCGCAGAGAGTTCTGCGCGCCGCTCGTTTTCGTCAAACACGGGCGCAGGCGGCGTCGTGCGGATTGATTCAACTTGAGCCTGTTTGGCTCTGGCGGTTTGCGCGCCCGTGGCGACGCGGAGCGGGGCAGCGAGAAGCGCGGCGGCGACGACGACTGCAAAAACCAACTGTCCGAAAATCCTCACTCGACAAGCCTCCCTGACGAACCCCTCGCGTCGTCGCCGAACGCGGCGACGAAAACTTCAAGACACGCGTCTTTTCCGCGTTTTTCGCGGCTTTTTCAATCTTTCCCGTCACACAATCGCGCCGCTTGGCGTGCCTGTCGGCGCGTCAGTATCCGACTGGCGCGCCGTCGTTGCGCGGGTCGCTCGCGCCGAGACGCACGCCCGTTTTCTCCTCGATCATGATGCCGTGCGCGTCGCCCATGTAGCGCGGTTTGGCGGTCAGTTTGTGCCCGCGTGATTCGAGCGCGCGGAAGGTGTCGGCAGACATCCCGAAAGGCTCGAAGACGATCTCGTCCGGCAGCCATTGATGATGGATGCGCGGCGCGTCAATGGCCTGTTGAATGTTCATGTCGTAATCAACGACGTTGGTGATAACTTGCAGGACGGTGTTGATGATGGTCGGGCCGCCCGGTGAGCCGACGGCGAACCAGAACGAACCGTCGCGCCGCAGGACGAAGGTCGGCGTCATCGCGGAGAGCGGGCGCTTCCTCGGCGCGACCGCGTTGCGCTCGCTTTGCAGCAGCCCGTACATGTTCGGCGTCCCCGGCTTGGCGGCGAAGTCGTCCATCTCGTTGTTCAAGAGGATGCCCGTCCCTTCGGCAATCGCGCCCGAACCGTAGCTGCCGTTCAGCGTGTAGGTGTTCGACACGGCGTTGCCGTCCCTGTCAACGACGGTGAAGTGCGTCGTCTCTTCGGACTCCGCGCCTGCGGGACGACCGGCGCGCACGTCCGCGCTCGTCGAAGCCTGCTCCTGCCGGATTGTTTGACGCAGCCGCGCCGCATAACTTTTATCAATCAGACCGGCGATGGGCACGCTGACGAAATCGGCGTCGCCCATATACTCGGCGCGGTCGGCGAAAGCGCGGCGCATGGCTTCCGTCGTCAGGTGATAACGCTCGGACGACGACCAGCCGAGGCGTCGGAGGTCGAAGCCTTCGAGGATGTTCAGCATCTCGATGAGCACCGCGCCGCCCGACGACGGCGGCGGCATCGAGATGACTTCAAACTCTCGATACTTGCCGCGCAAAGGCGTGCGCTCTTTCGCCACGTAGTTGCGCAAATCGGCGAGCGTCATAACGCCTCTGTGACGCTTCATGTCGGCGGCGATCAGTTGCGCGGTGCGTCCCTGATAAAACTCGCGCGCGCCACCGCGCTGCACCCGCGCGAAGGTCGCGCCGAGTTCGGGCTGACGCAGGAGTTCGCCCTCGTTATAAAACCTTCCGTTATTGAGCAGGATTCTTTTGGTGTCGGAATAGCGCGTGAGCAGTTCGCTGTTGTTACGCAGGGAACGCGCGAGCGCATGGCTGAGCGGAAAGCCTTCGGACGCGAGGCGGCGCGCCGGTTCGACCAGTTGCGCCCAACTCAGACGCTTCGAGCCGTAGTTCTTCAAGGCCAGTTCCATCCCCGCCACCGTTCCGGGAACGCCCGCCGCGCGATAACCGATGAGCGACGAGCCTTCGCCGACAATCAACTCGCCGCGCTCGTCCAGATACATGTTGCGCGTCGCGGCGGCGGGAGCCATCTCGCGGTAGTCAATCGCGGTCGTGCGCCCGTCGCGCAGCCGTATCAACATGAACCCGCCGCCGCCGAGATTGCCCGCCGCCGGGTAGACAACGGCCAGCGCGAAGGCGACGGCAATCGCCGCGTCAACCGCGTTGCCGCCGCGCTGCAAGACATCCACGCCGACCTGCGAAGCGATCTTGCTCGTCGAAGCCACCATCCCGCGCGGCGCGCGCACGGGCTCGCGCGAAGCATAAACCGCGCGCGGCGTCGGCGTCGCCGCCCGCACCGTTGCCACCTGAGCCGTCGAGCTTCGCGGCGCGAGCGGCGCGGCGAGCAGCGCAAACAACAGCAGAGAGATCGTGCAGCTACGTTTGAGTTTGACCTTCATAAATTTCCACACCTCACTTCGCGCGAGATTGATTGAGCATGTAAATTTTGGCGCGGCTATGAAATCTACTTTAGCCCGAGACGGCGTGCGTGACAAATTCGCGCGCTGCGGGGCGGCGACGCAAGCGAGCTTATGCGATGACGCGGCGACTCAAACGAGTTTGAGTTCCATAAACGTCGTTCCCTCGACGGGATTGTAACGATAAGGCTCGATCTCCTCGAAGCCGAGCGCGCGGTAGAGTTTGCGCGCCTGCATCATCGAAGGCAGCGTATCGAGGCGCATCCGCGCGTAGCTGATGGCGCGCGCCTCCGCTATCAACCTCTCGACCAGCGCGCGCCCGATGCCATGACCTTGAAACTCTGCGCGCACGTACAGGCGCTTCATCTCGCAGACGCCTTCGGAAAACTCATGAAGCGCGACCGTTCCGGCAACGCGCTCGTCGCCGAACGCGAGCAACAGGCGACCGCGCGGCGGCGCATAGTCGGCGGGAAGCATTGCAAGCTCCTGCTCAAAATTCTGGAAGCTCAAATCCAGCCCGAGATGCGCCGCGTATTCGAGCCAGAGTTCCCTCACCTGCGCCAGATGCTCCGCGCCCTCCGCCTGCAAGAGCTTCACCAACATCGCGGACTCGTCCTTAGCCCCCAATAATTTTGTGAGACGTTTGATTCGGTTCCGAGCTTCAAAGCGACGCAATCAATCCGGCGATCAACGCGCCGCGCTGCGGGATATTTTCGGCAATGATGTGTTCATGTGCGGCGTGCGCGCCGTCGCCGTCAATCCCCAGACCGTCGAGGATTGAGGCGCAACGCAACGCCGCGAAGTTTCCGTCCGATGCGCCGCCGACGCTCGTCTCGCCGAGTTCGAAATCGAGCGCAGAGGCAATCGCCCGCGCGCGTTCGTAGAGATGCGCGACCGCTTCCGTGCGCTCCAAAGGCGGGCGGTTAATCTCCCCATCAACCTTGATACGCACGCGCTCGTCGAACGGCTTGAGCGACTCGAAAAC
>DATLMV010000034.1:0-2863 GCA_035537095.1 Pyrinomonadaceae bacterium | reverse complement strand
GTCTCTCCACGCTGCCGGTTCGCGATGGGCGTTCCCACGATGATGTCGGTCTGCTGCGTGTAGCGCGCGAGCATGGTCTGGAAGGCTGCGAGCAGCGTCATGTAGAGCGTCACGCCCTCGCGCCTGCTCAACTCGCCCAGTCGTGCGCTTAAATCTTGAGAAAGCTCGAACTTCTCGTGTGCGCCGCGATAGGTCTGGACGGGAGGGCGCGGCCTGTCCGTGGGTAACTCCAACACATGAGAGGCTCCGTCCAACTGTCGTTTCCAGTAAGAGAGTTGGTTGTCGAGGACTTCGCCCTGCAACCACTCGCGCTGCCACGCGGCGTAGTCCGCGTACTGGATGGAGAGTTCGGGAAGCGGCGACTCACCGCCCGACGAGAACGCTTTGTAGAGCGCGGCCACCTCTTTAATCAACACGCCGAGAGACCAGCCGTCAGAGACGATGTGGTGCATCGTCACGAGCAGGACGTGTTCGCTCTCGCTGAAGCGAAGCAAAGCGGCGCGCAGCAGAGGCACTTGTCCCAGTTCAAATGGCTGGTCGGACTCTTCACGCGCCGCGACGCGCTCGGCCTGCGCCCACTCGTCCGCGCTTAGACGGCTCAGATCGCGCACGTTCAACTCGAACGGGCGCGGCGGTTCGACGACCTGCGCGGGTTCTCCGTCTACGACCGTGAAGGTCGTTCGGAGGACTTCGTGACGGCGGACGACTTCGGAGAGCGTTCGCGCCAGCGCCTCGACGTTTAACTCGCCGGACAACCTGACGCCGCCGCTGAGATTGTAGAGCGCGCTGTCAGGTTCTAACTGGTTGAAGAACCAGAGACGCTGCTGGCCGAACGAGAGCGGCAGAGCGCGTCCGTCCCGCTCGACGGCATGAACCGGGGGCGCGTGCGTCCCTGCTTCGGCCTGCATCCCGTCCTCGATTATCGACGCCAGCCCCGCGACGGTCGGGCGCTCGAACATCTCGCGTAGCGCAAGCTCGACGCCGAACCTCTCGCGCACGCGCGAGACGACCTGTGTGGCTAAGAGCGAGTGGCCGCCAAGCTCGAAGAAGTCTTCCTCGACGCCGACCCGCCCGAGGCCGAGCACTTCGCACCAGATGTTCGCCAGCAACTCCTGGACGGGCGTGAGCGGCATCGCCGTTTCCAAAGCCCCGGAGCGTTGCTCGATGTCAGGCGCAGGCAACGCACGGCGGTCGACCTTGCCGTTGGACGTGAGCGGAAACTCGTCCAACACGACGAAGAAGGCGGGCAGCATGTACTCGGGCAGCCTCCCCGAGAGGAAGCGGCGCAGGTCGGTCGCCGCCGGTGGGTCGTCACTGTCGGCGGCGACGACGTAGGCCGTCAGTCTCTTGTCGCCCGCCTCGTCCTCGTGCGCGAGGACGAGAGCTTCGCGCACCGAGCGATGCTGCTTGAGCGCCGCATCTATCTCGCCGGGTTCGATGCGGAAGCCGCGAATCTTCACTTGATTGTCGAGGCGGCCGAGAAACTCCACGCTCCCGTCGGCGAGGAAGCGCGCGCGGTCGCCCGTTTCGTAGAGGCGCGTGCCCGGCTCCGCGCTGAAGGGGTTCGGTGTGAACTTCTCGGCCGTCAACTCTGGGCGGTTCAGATAGCCGCGCGAAAGCCCGTCGCCGCCGATGTAGAGATTGCCGACGACTCCGGCCGGAACCAACTGCATGCGCGCGTCGAGCACGTAGACCTGTGTGTTGGCTAACGGCGTGCCGATGGGCACGCTCGCGTCAATTTCGCTCTCGCGCGTCATCGTGTGGCAGCAGGTGAAGGTCGTGCCCTCGGTCGGCCCGTAGCCGTTAATCAAACGCCTGTTGTCGTCGCAACCGCTCAGGTATTTGCTGACGTGCGACGGCGAAAGCACGTCGCCGCCCGCGAGCAGTTGCCGGAGTTGCTTCAGGTCTTCGGGCCGCTCGTCGGTCATCAGGTTGAACAGTCCGGCTGTCAGCCAGAGCGTCGTCACGCCATAGCGACCGAGTGCTGCGCCGATCTCTTCGAGCGAAGGCGACTGTGGCGGCATGAGGGCGAGACGCGCGCCGTTCAGAAGGCTTCCCCAAATCTCGAAGGTCGAAGCGTCGAAGGAGATGGGCGCGAGTTGCAGGAACACCTCTTCCGCGCCGAACTCCGCGTAGTTGGTCTCTTTGACCAGCCGGACGACCGCGCGGTGCGGGACGCTGACGCCCTTTGCTTTGCCGGTCGAACCTGATGTGTAAATGACGTAGGCGAGATTTTCGGGGTTGACTTCGACCCGCGGATTCTCGTCGCCGCTGCCTTCGATGCTCTCCCAATCGGAGTCGAGACAGACGACCTGACCCCAGTGCGCGGGCAGCGAGTCGAGCAGGCTCTCCTGCGTGAGCAGCACCGGAACCTGCGCATCTTCGAGCATGAAGGCAAGCCGCTCTAAAGGATACTGGGCGTCGAGCGGGAGATATGCCGCGCCCGCCTTGAGGATGCCGAGCAGACCGACAATCATCTCGACTGAACGCTCGACGCACAGGCCGACCAACACCTCCGCTCCCACGCCTTGCATCCGCAGATAGTGCGCCAGTTGATTTGCGCGGGCGTTGAGTTCGCCGTAGGTCACTTCCCCGTCGGCGGAGAGGAGTGCGACCGCATCGGGCGTGCGCACGGCCTGCGCCTCGAACAGTTCATGGATGCACAGAGCGCGCGGGTAGTCGGTGAACGTGTCGTTCCAGCCGACGAGCAACTTCTGCCGCTCCTCGGTCGTCAACAAAGGCAGCGCGGAGAGACGGCTCTCGGGACTCTCCACGATGCCTTCAAGGAGGGTTTCCAGATGCGCGGCCATGCGTTCGATAGTCGTCGCGTCGAACAAATCCGTGCTGTATTCGAGCGTCGCTT
>DATLMV010000033.1:0-1582 GCA_035537095.1 Pyrinomonadaceae bacterium | reverse complement strand
AGTGGGCCAAGCGTGAAGGGATGATGGCGTTCGCGGGCTACCCGCTCGTCGTCGACAACCACATGGTCGGCGTGGTGGCGATGTTCGCGCGCCACACCCTCACGGAGGCCGCGCTGGAAGCTATAGAATCTGTGGCCAACGGCATCGCCCTCGGGATAGAGCGCAAGCGCGCCGAGCAGGCGCTCCGCGACCAGACGGAGGCGCTGGCCCGGCTCAACGAAGAGCGCGGGCGGATGATCGAAGAGGTCTCCACGCCGGTCGTCCCCGTCTGGCGCGGCGTCTTGATCTTGCCCATCATCGGCTCGCTCGACACGGAGCGCATGCAGCGCGCGACCGACACGGCGCTCGGCGAAGTGATGCGCACGGGCGCGCACTCCTGCATCATAGACATCACGGGCGCGCGCATCGTCGATTCGCACGCGGTCGCCAATCTCAGCAATCTGGTCTCGGCCCTTAAACTGATCGGGGCCGAGGCCATCGTGACGGGCGTGACGGCGCACGCCGCGCACACGCTCGTCGGACTAGGCGTAGACTTTACGGGAATGAAGACGCGCCGGACGCTCGCCGAAGCTCTGGCGGGCATCATTAAATCTCAACCGCAAGCTAACAGGAATGGGAATTCAACGAATGGCACTACCGAAGAACTTAGGTGAACTCAAGGAGAGCGGCTACAGCGTCCGCTCCGTCAAGGACGAGATGCGCGCGAACCTCGTCAAGAAGCTCCGCGCGGGCGAAAAACTTTTCCCGGGCATCGTCGGCTACGACGAGACGGTCGTGCCGCAGATCGTCAACGCCGTGCTTGCCCGGCACAACCTTATCCTCCTCGGCCTGCGCGGCCAGGCCAAGAGCCGCATCATACGCCAGTTGACGAATCTCCTCGACGCTTCCGTCCCGGCAATCGCGGGCTCCGAAGTCAACGACGACCCCTTTCGTCCCATCAGCGCCTACGGGCGGCAGATGCTGGATTTGCACGGCGACGCGACGCCCGTCAACTGGGTCGAGCGCGACTCGCGCTTCGTCGAAAAGCTGGCCACGCCCGACGTGACCATCGCGGACATCATCGGCGACGTGGACCCCATCAAGGCGGCCAAGGGGGGCCACCTTTTGTCGGACGAGCTGACGATTCACTACGGGCTTTTGCCGCGCGCCAACCGCGGCATCTTCGCCATCAACGAGCTGCCGGATTTGGCGGGCAAGATTCAGGTCGGCCTTTTCAACATCATGCAGGAGGGCGACGTGCAGATTAAAGGCTACCCCGTGCGCCTGCCCCTGGACGTGATGCTGGTCTTCTCGGCCAACCCGGAAGACTACACGGCGCGCGGCAAAATCATCACGCCCCTGAAGGACCGCATCGGCGCGGAGATTTCGACGCACTACCCCACGGACTTACAGCTCGGCGTGGAGATCACGAGGCAGGAAGCGTGGACGGCGCGCGAGGGGCTGGAGGGCTACCAGGTGCGCGTCCCGGACTTCATACGTGACGTCGTCGAGCAGATAGCCTTCGAGGCGCGCGACGACCAGCGCATAGACAAGCGCTCCGGCGTCTCGCAGCGCCTCCCCATCACGGTGATGGAATCCGTCA
>DATLMV010000032.1:0-37549 GCA_035537095.1 Pyrinomonadaceae bacterium | reverse complement strand
ATATGTGTAGAGCGCGACGCAGGCGAGGAGCGCGAGGGCGTAGAGCGCGGGCAACAGGAAAAGCATGCGCGGACGCGCCGCAGGTTCTTGAGAGGCTTGCTGAACAGGTGTCGTTGCGGCGTCCGGCGTCGCGGCGACGTTCGTCGTGTCGGCGGCATCCGGCGTGTCGGCGTTGACGCTCGTAGAGTCGGGCGCGGATGTCGTAGTTAAGTCAGGTGCGAGCGCGGGTGTCGTCGCAGTCTTTGTCGCTGTTATCGTCGCTGTCGCCGGTTCGTCAGGTGTAGTCGTTGGCGTTGTTTCACTCGGTTGAGTGTCGGCGGGTTTATGTGTGCGGCGTAATAGATAGGTGATGAGATAGAGGGGGAGGGCGACGTGTGGGAGCAGGAGCGTGACGAGCGTCCATGCGACGACGGCGGGCACGGGGAAGCGACGGCGGCGCGTGTCGGCGAGGACGAGCGCGGAGAGGATGACGGCGAGCGCGTGGGTCGCCGGTCGCAGCAACTCGAAGATGTCTCCGGTGGAGATTTGCCATTGCTGTGCGCTGTCTAGCACTTTGAAAGAAGGGCGCGCGCCGGAGTTTCGTGGAGACGGATTGCGTTAGGGCATTCTCGACTGATGGATGTCTTCGTTCTGGCCGATAGTGGCGAGCGTGACCGAGCTTGAGAGTCCGAGTCCGGAGAGACGGCCCGCCATCAGCACGACGATCTCGCCCGCCTGCACGACGCCCGCTTCGAGCAGCACGCGCTCGCCGACGCGCAACATCTCCTCCGTGCTCTGGCAGGGCGGATGAATCAAAGCCTCGATGCCCCAGATGAGCGAGAGTTCGTTCTGGACGAGACGCGAGGGCGTGAGCGCGACGATGCGTTGCGCGGGACGCAAGGCGGCGAGACGCCGCGCCATCAATCCCGACTCGGTGAAGACGGCGGTCGTCTTCGTGTCCATCTCTTCGGCGGCGAAGGCGGCGGCCTCGCAGAGCGCGCGGCTGATGCGTCCCGATTGTTTGCCGACGAGACGAGTGATGATGCTCGATTGCTCGCGCCTGCCGGATTCCGCCGATTCGATGATGCGCGCCATCGTCGCCACGGTCGCCACCGGGTATTGTCCGGTAGCAGTTTCGGCAGAGAGCATTACGGCGTCGGAGCCGTCCCAGACGGCATTTGCCACGTCGGACGCTTCGGCGCGCGTCGGGCGCGGTTCGGTGATCATTGACTGCAACATCTGCGTCGCCGTGATCACGAACTTGCCCGCGCGGTTGCCCTCCTCGATGATGCGCTTCTGATAGACGGGGACAAGTTCGACGCTCGTCTCGACGCCCAGATCACCGCGCGCGACCATCAGACCGTCAGCCGCCGCGATGATGTCCGCAAGATGGTCTATCGCCTCGGCCTTCTCGATTTTGGCGACGAGCGGCGCGTGTCCTCCGGCGGCCTGAATCAACGACTTGGCCTCGATGCAATCCTCCGCGCGACGCACGAACGAGAGCGCGATGTAGTCCGCGTCGTGGCGCACGGCCCATTGGAGATCGCGCCGGTCTTTGTCGGTCAGAGAGGGAATCGGCAGGTTGACGCCGGGGAGGTTGATGCCCTTGCGTTCGGAGAGCGTGCCGCCGTTGATGACGCGGCAGATAACGTCCGTCTCGGTCGTGCTCTCGGCGCGCATCTCGATGAGCCCGTCGTCGAGCAGGATGCGCGCGCCGGGACGCACGTCGCGCGCAAGTCCGGGATAGTTGGTCGAGACTTCGCGCATGTCGCCTGCGACCGAACGCGTCGTCAAGGTAAAGATCGCGCCGTCTTCGAGCGTGACGGACTGACCGCCCTTGAGCACGCCCGTGCGAATCTTCGGGCCCGACAAATCAACGAGCACGGCGAGCGGTCGCCGCATCCTCTCGGCGGCGGCGCGCGCGCGGCTGATGGTCTCGGCGTGCTCCTCCTGCGTGCCGTGCGACATGTTGATGCGGACGGCGTTCGCGCCCGCCGCGAACAACGCTTCGAGCAGCGCGGGCTCACGCGATGCGGGGCCGAGCGTGGCAAGTATCTTCGCTTTTCTCACTATTGACACCCTCTGATTAAACCGGAATCCCGAACGGCGACAACTCTCGTCTGTTTCGTATGTCTCCTGTAATACTCCGTCCGGTGCGTCAACGTCAATCAACGGGACGAGCGGGAAAAGAACAGATAGGGGAAACGGTGAAAGGGGAAACGTGGAAGGGGAGAAAGCAGATTGCTTTCCCTTTTCCCTTTAACCGTTTCCCCTTTCCCCATTTCACCGTCATCTATAGACGCGGCGTGCGCGGCGGTCGTAGTGAAAGAGCGGGCGGTCGCAGGCGTCGCAGGCGGAGAGCGTTTGAAGTTTCCGCAGGTATGACATGACGGTCGAGACGAAGGTCGAGTGCGACCACGTGAGCGGCGAGACGGAGAGCGGCGCGCCCGTCAGCGGGTCAACCTGTTCGGCGAGCACGCCCGAAGGCAGCGCGCGACGCACGACCCACTCCATCACTTCCAACGCGCCCTGCAACTCTTCGAGCGTCCGCGCCGAGGCGATGCGGTAGTCGGCCAGCCAGAGCGTGCAGATGAACCAAGGGTTGCCGGGGACGTTGCGCGTATCTTCCGTCACGCGCATGTAGCCGTCGCCCTCGTAGCGCGCGAGGCCGCCCGTCTCCGTCTTCACCCAGAGACGTTCCTCGACGGCGCGCATCGTCGAGCGCACCAACTCGTCTTCGGGCGCAAAGGCTCCGAAGGCGAAGACGCCGTAGAGCGACGCATCAATCGTCGCGTCCACTTCAAAACCGCCGCCCTCCCTCGGCACGAGCGAACGCGCGAAACGACCGATGTCCGCACGATAGAGATGCTCGCGCATCGCGTCGCGCACCTCCTGAGCCACCTGCGCGTAATGCGCGGCGCGGCGTTCGCTGCCGAAGAGGACTGCGAAACGCGCGGCGGCGTCGAGCGCGCCGACGACCGACGCGCACGTAAAGGTGTGTATGCCGAGACGGTCTTCCCAGAGATTCCATGAAGGCTTCGGGAGTCGCGTCGCGGGGTCGCGGAAGTCGCAGAGAAAATCGGCGGCGCGATTGATCAGCGGGCGATAGAGCGTGCGGATAAATTCGATGTCGCGAAACTCGTCGTAGTGATTCCACAACGCCCACAGCACGAGCGCGGTTTCGTCCTCCTGAATCGGCGTCAGACGCTCGCGCGTGCGCTGGTTCCACCACGCGTGCCACCCTGAAGCGAGCGAGCCGTCGGGGTTGTACTTTTGCAGAAAGTAGCCTTCATCAGACACGATGCGCCCGCACAACTCGAAGAACGCCTGCGAGAGATTCGAGTAGCCCGCCATGTCGAGCGCGTGTGCGACGAGCGCGCCGTCGCGCGGCCAGAGATAGCTGTAATGGTCTGTGGCGCGGATGGTCACGTCGGAATCGTTGGCCGCGATAATCGCGCCGCCGTCGTCAATCTGCGTGCGGACGACGAGCAGCGAACGCTTGAAGAGACGCACCACTTCGGCGGGCAGAGCATCGAAGTCAATCTCGTTTTTGTTGACCCACGCGCGCCAGTAAACTTCCGTCCGCTTGAGCAGAGAGCGCGGCGTCCGCTCGCGCACGAGCGCATTGAGCGCGGACACTTCGGCGCGCGAAGTGCCGACCGCCATCCAGTAGAACATCTCCGCCGTGCCGCTGGCCGCGACTTCGAGCGTGCGTCCGATGGTCGAATCCACGGAGCCTTCAAAGATGGCGTGGTCTGAGAGCGTGCCGTCTTCGGCGTCGCGCCAAGTGCCTTCGTGGCCGTGAAAAGCCTTGCGTCCCGTCGCAAAAGTCTCGACGCCTTCGGGCGCATCCGTCGAGATGAGAAAGTATCTCTGACCTTTGTAGTGGATGAGCGCGCGATTGTCGGGGTCGAAGAAGGCCGTGTCGCCGACCTCGGATTCGGAGATGTAGAAATCGTGATGAAAAAAGAGACGCACCGCGCGCGTCCCCTGCCCCCGGAGGTCGCGCACCTCCATGTGGCGGACGAGGATGTTCTCGTTGAAGTCAACGGCGTCGTGCGCGTTGATCTCCAGCCCGAGCGCAGCGCAACGCAAGCGAACATCCGTCACCAGCGTGTCGTCGGTGTAGCGCAGTTCGCGCGTCCAAGCCTTGTCGTCGTCAATCCAGAAGAACGAGCCGTCGGCCCACACGCCGAAGCGAAACGGATGTCCCTCCGAATGATTCTCCTTCCCGACAAACGGAAAATAGATGTCGCGGATGCGATATTGCCCGTCAAACGCGACGAGCAGCGAACCGTTGCCGACGGGAATATCACGAGGCATAAGAAAATAGTGACGAGTGACAGGTGATGAGTGACGAGCGACGAGACAGGGATGAGGGATGAGGGATGAGGGATGAAGCGGAAACTCTTTTCATCTCGTCACTTGTCACTCTTGACTGCGGTTTGAATAGCTGTTTCGAGTTCGGCGGGCATGGTCGAGTCGTAGCCGACGAAGCGTCGGACGAGGCGACCGCGACGGTCGAAGACGTAGGTCTGGGGAATCGCCGTGTTCGTGGCGAGGAAGGTTTCGACGAGCGCCGCGTCCGGGTTGCCGAGCGGGTAGGAGATGCCCAACTCCTGCACGAACTTCGGAACCTTCGGGCGGTCTTCCTCGCCGCCGACGTTCAAGCCGATAACCTGCACGCCCTCCGTCCCGTAGCGACGTTGGAGCGCGTTGAGATGCGGGATTTCGTCGCGGCAGGGCGGGCAGTAGGTCGCGTAAAAATCGAGCACGACCACCTGCCCTCGATAGTCTGCGAGGTTGGCCCGCCGCCCGTCGAGCAGCGTCCAGCCGCTCTCCGTGAGACTCGCCTGTTGCGCGGCGGTCGTCGCGGGCGGCATCGGCAGAGACGTGCGCGGCGCGGCGCTTCCCTGCGGCGTCCTGTTGCCGCTACTACTGCTGCTCGCAACCTTTCTCGACGCGCCGTCGAGTTCGCAGCCCGCCGACAGCACGCACAGGAGCGCGACGCCCGCGACCATCAAAGGCACACGACGCACGCGCAAACATCCAAACTCCTTGAACTGCATCCCTCGAAAACTCCTTCCGCAATCCCGCACGCATTCTACCCGAACCCGCACGACAGCGAGAAGCGAGCATCAAGAAATGAGCAGTAAGCCGCGAGCCGCGAGCAGTTGAAGCGAGTGAGTTCGAAGCCCGACGGCGCGCGCTTCGCCACTTCTCTTTAAACTGCTCACGGCTCACCGCTCACCGCTTACTTCTTCTTTTTCTTGATGGGTATCGTCGGGCGTCAGAGGGACTTCTTCGGAGGGGACGGCGTACTCTTCGTTGACCCATGCGCCGAAATCAATCAGCTTGCAACGCTCGGAACAGAAAGGACGAAACGGATTGTCTTTCCACCCGACAGGCTTCCCACAGTTCGGACATTTCATAAGCCGGTAAATAGTGAATGGTAAATGGTAAATGGCGAAAGACAGTTCTTATCTATTTACCATTCACTATTTACCATTCACCGGTTCTCATGCGGCGGCGATGGCCGCCGGAGTTTTGATCAGGATTTTTCTATCTACGAAATCAATGATACCGGCGCGGCGCATGGCGTTCAAGCGGACGGTGACGCTTTCGCGCGTCGAGCCGACGATGGAGGCGATTTCGCGGTGCGGGAGCGTGAGGTCAATCAGGACGCCGTTCTGTTCGTGGCGTCCGTAGCGTTCGGAGAGTTCGCGCAGGAGTTTGTCCAAGCGGGCGGGGATGGCGTCGAGCGCGAAATCGGCGACGCGGCTCTCGGCGCGCGCGCGACGTTGACCGACGAGACGGAAGGTGTAATCATAAAGCTCCCGGTGCTCCACCATCCTCATTTGAAACTCCCCCACAGGTATTCGCAGGATGCGCGCGTTCTCGTAGGCGACGGCGCAGGTTTCGCGCCCGATGGGTGCGTAGAGCGCGCTTTCGCCGAAGAGCGAGCCCGCGCCGAGGATGTCAATGACGGCTTCGCGTGCGGTTTCGTCCTCGATGGTGCAGAGCTTGACGCGCCCGCGCGCGATCACGTAGAGCGCGTCGGCGGTGTCGCCCTTGCGATAGACGAAGCGGCGGCGGCGCACGTCTACGGCGTTGGTTCCGGCGGCGAGCCGCAGCAGGGCCGGTTCATTGAGTCTCACGCCGAGTTCGGATTGGCGTATAATCTCTGCGCGGTCTTCAAGGGACAGGTCGCAGGCGCGTCGGTGTGGCATTTCGGGAGTCCTCTGGACAGGAAAATGAATTTTTCGGGAAACAATCAGGACGAGTGTTGTTTACGTTTAGCGCAACGGGCGGGGACGCCCCCATACGCACGGCCCAATCAGTTTATGACGCCGGAAAAGGGAAACAGAAAGCGAGCGCGGAAACGGGTCGAACCTGTGCGAGGCTAAGTTTTCTTTGGGTTTATTCGTACACGTTCGATGAGGATCAAGGAAGCTTTTCTAACAACGAACGCGGGCGAACGGCAACCGTCCTTGTTGGGAACGCACTCTAACATGAAGCAACCGGACGCGCAAGAACTGTTTTAGCCCGCGCGTCGAACCTTTTTTTTTGCAAGCACCAGCGGGCGCGATACTTGATATGGCAGATAAATTCAACGTCCTCGTCGTTGACGACGAACCGGATAAACGACAACTGCTCGCCTTCGCCTTAGAGATGGCCGGTTATCTCGTGCGGACGGCCAGCAACGGCGTCGAGGGTCTCGCGGCGGTCGAAGCGCGCCTCCCCGACCTGATTATCACCGACGTGATGATGCCGCACATGGACGGCTACGAGATGGCCCGCCGCGTGCGCGCCGACGCCAAGACCAGATTTATTCCGATCATCATCCAGTCGGCGGCGCGCAACGAAGCGCAGGACGTGCGGCGCGGCGCGGAGGTCGGCGCGCTCGGCTATCTCACAGACCCGACCGATCTCGACCTGCTGCTCGCCCGCGCGCGCACCCTGCTTGAGTTCAAAGACTATCTCGATAGCTGCGAGGAGGCCGCCTTCACCGATTTCCTGACGGGCCTCGCCAATCGTCGCCGCTTCGAGCGTCAACTCGAACGCGAAGTGACGCGCACGCTGCGTTACAGTCATCCGTTCTGCATCCTCTTGATAGACATTGACAACTTCAAGAGCGTCAACGACACCTACGGCCACGAGGCGGGCGACGAAGCCATCCGCGCGCTCGGCAAAGCCCTGCAAGCCGGAACGCGCGGCATAGATATGGGCGCGCGTCTCGGCGGCGACGAGTTCGCCGTGATTCTGCCCGAGACGGAATTTGCGCGCGGCCTCGAAGTGGCCGAACGCCTGTGCGCCTCCATTCAGGAGATGCACATTCCTTCCGTCGGCTACGTGACGGCCAGCTTCGGCCTCGCGGAGTTTCCCTCCTGCGCCCGCGACGCGCGCGAACTCCTCGCCTCCGCCGACGCCGCCATGTACGAAGCCAAACGACAGGGGCCGGGCCGCATCGGCAAAGCCGCCGAGACACTCGATGCGAACCCTTCAACCGCGCACGGCGTATCATTAGGAAGGGCGGAGGGATGAGGGATGAGGGATGAAAGAATTTGCTCATTGAGTCATTCGTTCATTGATTCATTGATGAAATGAACCGGCGACCCGATGGTTCAATCGTTAAATTCTGTTCTACTTCATCCCTCATCCCTCTGCCCTCATCCCTTAAAGGAGCGGAATCATGTCTGATTATCGGGACAAGTTGGACGAGTGGCGCGATGCGGCGCGGCGCAAGGCGCGCGAGTTGGATGAGAAGTATGGTCTGAAGGAGCGCGTGGAGGAGACGGCGCGCGCGGCGGGCGAGGCGGCGCGTGCGGCGGGAGAAGTCGCGCAGGACGCGGCGCGGCGCGGGGCGGAAGTAGTGGCCGACGGCGCGGAGCGTGCGCGCGTGGAGGCCGAGCGTTTGGGCGACGATTTCGAGGTCGGCGACCGTGCGCGGCGCGCGGCGGAAGATGCGACGCGCGCGGCGCAGGATGCGGCGCGGGCAGCCCGTGGCGCGGCGCGCGAAGCAGGCGAGACTTTCCGCAACGCCTCGCGCAACGCCGGAGAGAGGGCCGGAGAGGTCTTCGACAAAGCCAAGAAACAGTATGAACGCGCCTCGCACGTCTACGACGTGGGCGCGCGCTTGACAAGGCTCACGACCGCCACTTCCGTCGGTCTCTTTCGCGCGGTTGATTGGGTGCGGGCCAATCCGGGCCGCGCCGTTCTGGTGTCGCTCTCGGTGGCGGGCGGCGTGCGTCTCGGCGCGTCCTTCCCCGCGCTCGACGGCGTGCTGCTCGGCGCGCATCCCCATTGGTTCACACACTCGGCGTTGCCCGTCTGGGCCTTGCAGCGCGCGGGCAAAAAGTTTGACAGCTACCTGCGCGAGCGCGAACGGCTCATCCGCGAGGGCGAACTGGCGGAGGCCGAACGCAAGCGCGTCGAGTTTGAACGCAAGATCGTCCGCTACGTCGGCGCGCCTTTGCTCGGCGCGTTCAGTTGCGCGGCGGGGGTCGCCATCTGGGCGCAGATTATGCAACCCGGCCACATCGCGGGCGCGCCCATCAGTTGGCTCCTCGGCGGCAACCCCTTCCTCGAAGGCATCTGGCTTTTCTCGAACGGCGTCATCTGTTTCCAGCAGGGCTACAAGTTCTTCATGATTGCCTTGAACGACCAGCAGGACGTTGAAAGAATCGTCCGGGAAATCAGGGGCTTACTGCCCGCCGCCGCGACGGCCTGATGAGGCGGCGACAGCTAAATTCTCTAAGCGAAAGGGCCGGCACGTTATAACGTGCCAGCCCTTTCCTCTGTCTTGGCCTGCTCGACAAACGCACGTCGCCGCGCGCGTCCTCGTCATCAACGAGAACTATGGTCGGGCATTGGTGTTGGTATTGGTGTTCTTGTTGACCGGGCCGCGCGGCGTGCCCGGGTCGGTGTTACGTCCGCGACGGACGCCCGGACGATCACCGGTGTTGGTGTTGCCGTTCGTGTTGCCGTTCGTGTTGGTATTGCCGTTCGTGTTGGTATTCGTGTTCGTGTTGCCGTTGGTATTCGTATTCGTGTTGGTGTTGCCGTTCATGTTGCCATTGGTGTTACCGTTCACGTTACCGTTCGTATTGCCGTTGGTGTTGGTGTTGGTGTTCCCGTTGGTGTTGGTATTGCCGTTGGTATTCGTGTTGGTGTTCCCGTTAAGGTCGCGGCAACTTCGTTTACATGCGTCGAAGGTCTGCTTGCACGTCGCCCGATTGGCGTTGGCAGCACGACGACAGTCCTGATATTGCTGCTCGCACCGTTTCTGACAAGCGCCTCTGTCGCTCTGGCTGCCCGCCGTCGCGGGAATACTAAAATAGCCGACGAGTAGTGTCAGGGCGAGAAACGGAAGGGCCATGAAGGTCTCTTTTTTGCGCATAGCTGTGGGTCTCCTCTTGTTCTGGTGTGCTGTCGTACCTCTTCCCGAAGCACGGCGGGCATGAGTCCGGCGGGGAGATGGCCGAAGAAATAACTTTTGTCGGGGTTCTGTATGATGTGCATTATCCGCCGGATTGCTCTGTGAGTCTGTACCAAAGCGTACTGGCAATTATTATCGTTTGAAGACAACGCGCTAAAAGTCCCGCTCCGGCGTGTTGTCCGGCGAGAAATTGAGATGTCTCGACCGTAGCCGAGAGGCCCGCTTCGGGGCACGGAGGCGAAACGGTCGGCGATTTTACAGGCGCGTCTATTTGATGGTGATGGGAAAGGGCACGAAGGAGAGCAGGAAGACGAGGAGCGTCAGGACGGCGACGACGGTGCGTGCGCGACCGAGGGGGAGTTCTTCGTCGTCGGCTTGCGGGTGGCGGACGCGCAGCATGATGAAGAGCAGCAGCGCGTAGAGGAAGCCGCCCGGCGTGCTGTGCCAGAACCAGCCGAGCATGGCGAGCACGGCTATCGAGGCGAAGGCGACGCGGCCCGTGATGGCGTGTGCGCGCGCGCCGAACAGGGCGTAGGTGGCGTGGCCTCCGTCGAGTTGGCCGACGGGCAGGAGGTTCAAACTCGTCACGAGCAGCCCGATCCACGCGGCGAAGTAGAAGGGATTGGGCGCGGCGTCCGTCAGGTCAACGCCGAGCGCGCCCGACATCAGGCGCATCAGGAGTGAATCGTTGAAGTAGATGACGCCTTCGAGCGGCAGCGGTACGGCATAGGGCTGCGCTGTCAGGATGCCGAGCGCGGCGACGGGCAGCACGACGAGGAAGCCCGCGAGCGGCCCTGCGACGCCGATGTCGAAGAGGGCGCGGCGCGTGGGAATCGGCGACTTGATTTTGATAAACGCGCCGAAGGTTCCCGCCGGAAAGGGGGGCGGCGCGGGGATGAAGAAGGGCAGCGTGGCCTCGACGCCGTAGAGACGACACGCGACGTAGTGTCCGGCCTCGTGCGCGAGCAAGATAGAGAGCAGCGCGGCGGCAAACGTCGCGCCCTGCGCGATCACGTGTGGGTGCGCGAGCGCGTAGGCCAACATCCCGCCGACGGCCTGTAGATAATAGAGCGGCACGGCGACGACGTAGCCGAACGCGCTCGAAGGGTTCTGAAAGACCGGCTCCGGCATCTGCGACGGCTCAATCGCCAGCATGATACCGGCGAGCGTCGCCGTCACAGCCGTCAGCAGAAAGAGCGCGGCGTGTCGCCACCACTCGCGCGCCGTCGGTCGCGCCGCCGCGCGTCGCGCGCCCGCCGCCGCCGCGTCGCGCTCCGCAACAAAACCCGTCATCGTTCGGATTGATTCAGACATAAAAAAAGCCGTAAATCGTGAATCGTAAATCGTGAATAGAGAAAACCTTTGTTCTTTCTATTCACGATTTACGATTCACGATTCACGAGTTGACTGTCACTCGTCGCTTGTCGCTGTCTCGGTGTCGTCTTCGTCCTCGAAGCCGTGGGCCTGTAGTTCTTTGCCGGGTTTGAAGCGGATGGTCTTGCCGGAAGGGATGGCGACCTCTTCGCCGGTGCGCGGATTGCGCCCGACGCCGCGCTTGCGCGGTTTGACGACGAAGACGCCGAAGCCCCGCAGTTCGATGCGTTCGCCGCGCGCGAGGGCTTCCTTCATCGAATGAAAGAGAGCGTCCACGGCCTGCTCCGCCTTCATCTTCGGGACGCCCGTGCGCTCCGCCACGCGATTGACGATGTCGAGTTTGATCACGCTTTCTCTGGCCTCCGTCCGTTCGGCTGCTAAACTTTATGGGGAATCGGCTTAACTCGAAGAAATGCAACGCCTTGACGTGCGATAATAGAGACGCGCGACGAAGCCTGTCAAGCATTGAGAACCGCGCGAGAGGCGCGCCGCATCCTTGCGTTGACAAAGCGAGCGACGGGCGGCTAACCTCAAAATCAGTAGATTTCGTCGCCAGTTTCGCCGTTTCGCAGACGGTCTGCGGGGAGCAACGGATTTTATGTTCAAACGCAAGCAGGGCGCGCACGCGCCGCTCTTTGGCGGCGTCAGCAGCGACGACGACCGCGACATCGAGATTCATCGTCCTGAAGCCGAATCGCGCAAGCACTTCTGGTCGGAGACGCGCCTGCTCATCCGCGACCTGATTTTCGCCCTGATGATTGCGACGCTCGCCATCGTCTTCATCGTCCAGCCCGTCAAGGTCGAAGGCACTTCGATGCTGCCGCGCCTGAACGACGGCGAGCGGATTTTCGTCAACAAACTGATCTACTACGGGCTGCCGCAACTGACGCGCGGCGACATCGTCGTCTTCTGGTATCCGGACGACCCCGACAAGAGTTACATCAAGCGCGTCATCGGTCTGCCCGGCGAGACGGTCGAGGTGCGCGACGGTCGCATCCTCGTCAACGGGCGCGAACTCGGCGAACCATATCTCGACCCGCAACTCAACGTCGCGCACGGCGAACTCGCTCCCGTCTTCGTCAAACGTCACTACTATTTCGTGATGGGCGACAACCGCGACAACTCCTACGATTCGCGCAGTTGGGGGCTCGTGCCCGAGAAGTACGTCTACGGCAAAGCCCTCTTTCGCTACTGGCCGCTCTCGCAAGCCAGCCTCATCTCCCACGAAACCGAATACCCCAACCTGCCCCCGCCGCCCCCGCGCCTGCCCTCTCCCGACGACGAAGAGAGCGAGCAATAAGCGGCGGGCAGTCGAAAGATTGAATGTTGAAAAGCTTAGACGTTGAACGTAGAAAATGAACAGTTAGCCGTCAGATATGAACGCGCGGAGAAACTACAAAACGCTTTTCCGTAATTGTTTACCGTTCACCGCTGACTGACCCGGCGATGAGTCTTTGGTTGCGTCCATTGTTGTTGATGTTCTACGCGCCTTTGCGCGGGATGGCGGAGGTGCGCGACCGCGCGCCGCTCGGCGCGGCGACGCTGCTCGCGTGGCTCGCGCAGAGCCTCTACACCGCTTACGTCCTCTGGCCCGTGATGTCGGGCGCGTGGCTGCGTTCGAGCGGCGCGGGGCTGTTCACGGTGCTCGTCGGGAGTTTCTTCTCGGTGCTGTTCACGGGCGTCGTCTTTGTGCCGGTGACGATTCTGGTCGCCAACGCGTTCGAGCGGCGCGCGAGTTTCGGTCTCGCCGTGCAGCAGGACTACGCGGCGACCGCCTCCGCCGTCTTCTACGCGTGGGCGGCGGCGTGTCTCGCGGCCTTCCCCTTTCACCTGCTCGCCAGAGCGACCGGGGTGGAACAGACGGTCGTCGCGCGCACCGCCGAGTTGACGCGAACTCTGGCCGAGCAGCAGAACTTTCCGCCCGAGTCGGTCGCCTTGATGTTGGACGCGGGAAGGCTTCTGGAAAGCTTCGCGCAGACGGTGCTGCTGCCCTTTCTCGCCCTCTGGATTTTCCTCGCGCTGCGCGAAGTCTTCCGCCTCTCCTGGCTGCGGACGGCGTTGCTCCTGCTGGCGAGCCTCGTCATCATGCTGCCGCTGGCGATGATTCTGGGGACGCTCTACGGTTGGGTTTTCGCGTCGCCCTTCCTGCTCATCATGGTCTTCTTTCTGATGCGCGGCTACGTCGGCGAAGTGATGCGGCAACAGCGCGCGCGCACCTCGTTCAAGCAGAACTTGGAAGCCTCCACGCTCAACCCCGCCGACGCCTCGGCGCACTACAATCTCGGTCTGCTCCACTTGAACCGCAAGGAGTTGGACGAAGCGCGCGCGCGTTTCGAGCGCGCCGTCTCGATAGACCCCGAAGAGGTTGACTCGCATTTCCAACTCGGTCGCATCGCACGCACCGAGTCGCGCCTGCCCGACGCCATCAAGCATTTCGAGCAGGTCGTGGCGCGCGACCAGACACACGCGCAGCACGAAATCTGGCGCGAAATCGGCGCGACCTACATCCACGCCGGTCAGTTCTCCGACGCGCACGACGCCCTCGAACGCTTTCTCGCGCACCGCCAACTCGACCCCGAAGGTCTCTACCTGATGGGCCGCGCGCTTGCCGGAATGGGCCGCCCGCGCGAAGCCGCCGAATCCATGCAAGCCTGTATCGAGGCCGTCCGCACCGCGCCCGCCTACAAGTATCGCTCGGAGAAACGCTGGCTCAACGAAGCGCAGCAGTTCCTGCGTTCGCAGACATAGACGGATTCAGATGACCAACACAAACTCGAAACCCGCTCTGCTGGTGCTGGAAGACGGTCGGAGCTTTCGCGGTCGCGCGTGGGGCGCGGAGGGCGAAAGATGCGGCGAGATGGTCTTCAACACTTCGATGTCCGGTTATCAAGAGGTGCTGACAGACCCTTCCTACGCGGGGCAGATCGTCTGCATGACCTATCCGCTCATCGGCAACTACGGCGTCAATCGCGCCGACGAGGAATCGGCACGCCCTTGGGTGGAAGGCTTCGCCGTGCGCGAGGCGAGCCGCACGATGTCGAACTGGCGTGCCGAGGAGACGCTCGACGCCTATCTCAAGCGTTGGAACATTCCCGCCATTGACCACATTGACACGCGCTCGCTCGTCCGCCACATTCGCGACAAGGGAGCGATGCGCGCATGCATCTCAAGCGTAGATTTAGACGAGGCGCGCGTGCTTGAGAAGGCACGCGCGTCCGCGCCGATGGAGGGTAGGGAACTGTCGAGCGTCGTGACGGCGCGCGAGCCTTACGAGGTCGCGCCGGAAGGCGCGGAGCGTTTCCACGTCGTCTGCTACGACTTCGGCGTCAAGACCAACTCCTTGCGCGAGTTGGCGCGGATGGGTTGCCGCGTGACGGTCGTGCCCGCCGCGACGCCCGCTTCGGACGTGCTCGCCATGCGCCCCGACGGCGTCTATCTCTCGAACGGGCCGGGCGACCCCGCCGCGATGTCGCGCGTCGTCGCCGAGATCAGCCGCCTCGTCGCGTCGGGCGTGCCGACCTTCGGCATCTGCTTCGGCCATCAACTTCTCGGGCGTGCCTTCGGCGGCACGACCTACAAACTCCCCTTCGGCCATCGCGGCGGCAACCAGCCCGTGCAGGATAAACTCACGGGCAAGGTGGAGATCACCGCGCACAATCACGGGTTCGCCGTCAGCGCCGAAAGTCTCCCGCCCGAAGTCGAGGTGACGCACATCAACTTAAACGACAACTGCGTCGAGGGAATGCGACACACGACGCTCCCCGTCTTCTCCGTCCAATATCACCCCGAAGCCGCCCCCGGCCCCCACGACGCCGCGCACCACTTCGAGCGCTTCATCAAACTACTCGAACAATCCCGCGCCGCACGTTGAGAGTCGGCGCGTCTTGGTTGAGCGAATCATCTCGCCGTCAAGCGAGGCGCGTCTTTGATTGTGCGCGGCGCGTCTTCGTTAAGCGAGGCGTGTCTTCGTTAAGCGAAGCGCGTCTTTGTCGAGCGAAGTGTGGCTTCGCGGTGCGGAGCATGTCTTTGTCGTGCGAAAGCGTGTTTTGAAGGCGCGCGTTCGTTAAGGTTTGACGGCGCGCGTGGCGATACGAGTGTTATGCATCTCTCGGCTACTGCTGTTCGACGGGGACGGGCGCGGGGGCCGTGTCGGTCGTGGACGAGGGCGCGGTGACGGCCTCCTCGGCGGGCTTGAGCAGGTCGGCGACGAGACCTTCGCTGCCGCGATGTTCGAGCCAATGGCGGTAGGTGACGGTGATGATGGCGATGACGGGGATGGCGAGAAAGATTCCGGCGATACCGGCGAGTTCGTGCCCGCAGAGGATGGCGAGGATGACGGCGAGCGGGTGGAGGTGAATCCCCGAGCCGATGATGCGCGGGTAGAGCACGTAGTCCTGCACGATGCGGAGGACGAAGAGGAAGATGAGGATGACGATGGCGCGGTTGGCCGAGTCGAAGCCCGCAACGGAAGTGACGATGACGGCGACCGTCAGCGGCCCGACGAGCGGGATAAATTCCAGCACGCCCGCCAGCACGCCGAGCGCGAGCGCGTAGTTGATGCCGATGAGATAGAAGGCGATGGTGCAGATGATTCCGATGAGTAAGGAGGCGATGAGTTGCGCGCGGATGTATGCCGCGAGCGTGCTGTTGACATCCTGAAAAAACTCGTCGCCGCGCCAGCGGATGCGCCCGTGCGGCAACATCTGAAGCGCAGAGCGACGAAAGCTGTCGGCGTCTTTGAGAAAGAAGAAGGCGAGGATGGGAATCAGCACGAACCACGGCAGGTAGGCCAC
Source organism: Pyrinomonadaceae bacterium (assembly GCA_035537095.1). GTDB lineage: Bacteria > Acidobacteriota > Blastocatellia > Pyrinomonadales > Pyrinomonadaceae > DASWNP01. The sequence continues at coordinate 21,964 of DATLMV010000032.1, read as the reverse complement.
CCACGCCGCCACGTTGAGCGCGTTCTGGCCCATGGACTCCGCCGTCTCCGACACCCTCCGGTCAATCACCTCGCGCGTCGCCGGAGGGAATCTTTGATAGACGCGGTTGAGGTTCTTCGCCGTGTCGCTCGTCCGCGCCTTGTTGACGTAGCCGGGAACCTGTTGGACAAACTGCGTCACCTGTTCGCTGACGAGCGGGTAAAGCAGCGTCGTACTCAGCGTGAGCAGCCCGAAGAGGACGACGTAGACGATGCCGATGGCTATCGCGCGCGGCATCACGCGCTCCTTCCGGCGAAACTCGAACGGGCGACGCAGCATCTCAACGAGCGGCGCAATCAAGTAGGCGAAGAAGACCGAGAGCACGACCAGCAGGAGCACGCCTTGCAGCGCGTAAACGATCCAGACCACGGCGGCCACGGCGAGCACGATAAAGATGATGCGCAGGATGGCGCGCGCCTGCGGCCACGTCGCCTCGGCGACGGCGACCGCCGCCGTCTGCGCCATCTCTTTATTCTCCGCGCGCCGCTCCGTACGCTGTTCGCTGATGCTCTGTTCAGCCAAAATTTCCGCTCCTGTTCGGCCAGCAAGGTCAGGGAAAATTAGTGTTCGAAGTCCTCTTCCTCTTCATCGCCGTCGGCGGGTTTCGCCTCGCGGACGCGCGGCGCGGAAGGCTCCCAGACGAGGCCGCGCCATTCCTCGGTCGCGCTGATGAGTTGGAGCGCGGCGAGCGGGTGGCCGGGGTCGCGTTGGATCCGCAAGACCTCCGTGACGGCTTCGATGCGGAACTTCTCGCCGTCGAGCACGACGAGTTGGACGCGGCTGCCGACATCCGGCAGATGTTTCAGATGCACCAGCGCGCCCTCCGGCCCGACGTTCTCCGTCGCGCCTTCGACGACGACGTGCTCGCCCGCCGCGTCGTCCCATTCGGCGCGCACCGGCAGCGTCACCATGTAACGCGGCCCCGTCCGCTGCTCAACCATAAAGTTACCAGACATGTCGGGTTGTCCTCCTTGAAAGGGATGCGGGATGAAAGGATCGAATCATTTCCTCATCGAATCATTTCATAATTGATACAATGAACAAATGATTCGATGATTAAATTCTTTCGTCCCTTCCTCGTTGTTCTGCTCCGTGAATTTTCACGAGACGGAAAATCTTGGCGCGTTTCGCGTGCGCGGTCAGTTGTTGTGTGTATCAGAAACCGGCGTGTGCGGCAAGCAGTTGACGTAGGTCGTGCGGGGGCGGTAGGGTTGTTTTTCTCCTCCGGTCGCGCCTCCGGCCCGCACCTCCAGCCGGGGCGTGGATGGCTGTTAACTTGACTGAGACGATGCTGCGCGCGCGAGCGAACGCGCCCGCGCGCCTCTCTTCTATGAGAGACGATTCTTTTCCTTAAAGCCGATGAACAACAAGCAGGCGAGAGAAGCCTCCGAAGCGGAAGAACTGCTGGCGTTGCGCGAGAGCATCGCGCGTCATCAGATCGTGATGGAGACCGCCTCCGACGCCATCATCACGATTGACGAGACGAGCACCATCCTCTTCGCCAACCGCGCGACCGAGAAAGTTTTCGGCTACACGAGCGCGGAACTGCGCGGCGCGCCGCTGACGATGTTGATGCCGGAATACATGCGCCGCCTGCACGAAGTCGGCATCAAGCGTTACCACGAAACCGGACACAAGCATATCTCTTGGGCGGGGGTGGAGCTTCCCGGCCTGCACAAGAGCGGCAGGGAGATCGTTCTGGAGATCTCCTTCGGCGAGTTTACGCAGCAGGAGAAGCATTTCTACACGGGGATTGCGCGCGACATCTCGGAACGCAAGGCGGCGGAGCGGCGGCTCGCCGTGCAGTACGCGGTGACGCATATTCTGGCCGAGTCGGCGACGGTCGGCGCGGCGAGTTCGAAAATCCTGCGCGCCATCTACGACGCGCTCGGATGGGAGTTGAGCGCGTTCTGGCGCGTTGACCGCGAGGCGCAGGTGCTGCGCTGCATCGAGACGTGGCACGCGCCGACCATCGAGGCCGGGGAGTTTGAGGTCGTCAGCCGCGAGCGGACGTTCGAGCGCGGCGTGGGTTTGCCGGGGCGCGTCTGGTCGAGCGGCGAACCGGCGTGGGTCGCAGAGATTGCGCAGAACGGCAACCTGCCGCGCGCCGCCGTCGCCGCCCGCCACGGCCTCCACAGCGCGTTCGCTTTTCCCGTCCGCCTCGGCGCGGAAGTGCTCGGCGTCATCGAATACTTCAGCCGCGAGTCGCGCGAGCCCGACGCCTCGCTGCTCGAACTCATGTCCACCATCGGCAGCCAGATCGGGCAGTTTATCGAACGCCGCCGCGCCGAAAACGAGCGCACGAGTCTGCAAGAAGAACTCATCCGCGTGCAGACGGCGCAACTCGTAGAGCTTTCGACGCCGCTCATTCCGCTGACCAACGATATCGTCGTTATGCCGCTCATCGGCACGATTGACGCGGCGCGCGCGCAGCGGATGCTCGACACGCTCCTGCACGGGCTGCAAGCGCGCCGCGCCGCCGTCGCCATCATTGATATCACGGGCGTCTCCGTCGTTGACGCGCACGTCGCGCACACGCTCGTTCAGGCTTCGCGCTCCGCGCGACTGCTCGGCACGGAAGCAGTCCTCACGGGCATTCGTCCCGGCGTGGCGCGTAGCCTCCGCCAGTCCGGCTTCGAGGCCCACGATTTGACGACGCGCAAAACTTTGCAGGACGGCATCCTCCGCGCCTTCGAGATTCTCCGCCAACGGCGCGGCGCGCATATCGCCGAAATGATTTAGAGTCGCCGCGACAATCAAAGCGGAATTAAACAGGGATGGACAGGATGAACTAACTGAAAGGGTAAAAGGGAAAAGGTTAAGCGAAAGGGGCAGAGCTTGATTGTTTTCTCCCTTTCCCCATTTGACCATTGACCCTTTCCCCTTTTCCTTATCCTGTCCATCCCTGTTAATTTCTTCCGAGGCTTTTTTTAAATGCTTGTAGAATGCTTCTCAAATAAATGAGATTGAACGTCAAACAGAAAATGCAGCGCATCATGAAAACATCTGTCCGCAGGTTTGTGTTCGCGTCGGCGGTCGTCCTCGCGCCCGTCTTGTCCGTGTCGTCGCAAAGCGTCGCGCCGCCGCAGTTGCCGCAGGGGACGAGCGCGCCCGCGCGCGACGAGCGTTTGTGGAAGAAGGCTCTTGAGATTCACCGTCGCGCCATCGTCGTTGACGGGCACAACGACATCACTTCGATGATGGTGGATGATGACTACGATCTCGGCACGCCCTCCGCCGGGAAATATCACACGGACATCGCGCGCCTGAAAGATGGCGGGATGACGGGCGAGTTTTTCTCCATCTACGTGGACAGAAAATACGCGAAGGAGGGCGGGTCGGCGCGGCGCGCGCTCGACATGATTGACCAAGTCTATCGCGCCGCCGAGCGTCATCCGAACGACATCATGTTCGCCACGTCGGTCGCGGACATCCGCCGCGCCAAACGTACGGGCAAGGTCGGCGCGCTGATGGGCATCGAGGGCGGACACGCGATTGAGGATTCGCTCGCCGCTCTGCGCGACTTTTACCGGCTCGGCATCCGCTACATGACGCTGACGCACAACAACACGAACAACTGGGCCGACGCCTGCTGCGACGATGCGCGGCACAACGGGCTCTCGGATTTCGGCAAAGAGGTCGTCGGCGAGATGAACCGCCTCGGCATGTTCGTTGACATCTCGCACGTCTCCGACAAGACGATGAGCGACGTGCTCGACATCTCGCGCGCGCCCGTCATCGCTTCGCACTCGTCGGCGCGCGCCCTCTCGAATCACAAGCGCAACATCCCGGACGAACTCCTGCGTCGCATCGCCAAAAACGGCGGCGTCGTGATGGTCAACTTTTATCCTGCTTTCATTGACGAGCGGGTGCGGCTCGCGGGTTTGGAGAGAGACAAGCGGCTCAAGCCGGAGCGCGATGCGCTCAACGAAAGATACAAGAACGACCCGAAGCGTCTGGAAGAGGAGTTGGACAAACTGAACGCCGCCAACCCTCTGCCGAAGACCCCGCTCTCCGTCCTGATTGACCACATAGACCACATCGCAAAGGTCGCGGGCGTCGAACACGTCGGCCTCGGTTCGGATTTCGACGGCGTGCCCTCGCTGCCCGTCGGCATGGAAGACATCGCGCAGCTTCCGAAAATCACGTATGAACTTCTCCGGCGCGGCTACAGCGAAAAAGATGTCCGCAAGATACTCGGAGAGAATCTGCTCCGCGCCTTCTCGGAGGTTGAGCGCGTGGCGCGCGCTTCGAGCCGCAGCGTCAGCGGCGAGGGCAGCCTGCGACGCATCAATCAGGCGCAGAAATAGTTTAAGAACGCAAAAGTTCTTAGTGGGTCAGTTTGAAAATGTGAGCCGCATAGATACTGGCTTGGAATTTCAAACTGACCCACTATGCAAAAGTTGACAAGGTCAAGACCGCAAAAGCTGACAGGCGCGCGATGCCGGATTTTATCCCGAGACACCGCGCGCCTGTTGGTCTATGGCGACTGACGAGTCGCCGTCAATTGATCGAGCTTGTTAGTTGTTGCGTGAACTAGCGTCCGCCGCCGCCGCTGCCGCCGGAACCGCTGCCGCCACCCGAGCCGCTGCCCCCACCGGAGCCACTACCGCCGCCCGAGCCGCCGGAGCTACCACCGCTGCCGGAGCCGCCACCAGAACCGGAACCGCCGCTTCCGCCGGAGCCGCCGCTACCAGAGCCGCCGCCGCTTCCACCGGAACCGCTGCCGCCGCCGGAACCGCCGCCGGAGCTACTTCCACCACCACCGCCGGAGCTACCGCCAGAGCCGCCACCGGAACCGCCGGAGCCGCTGCCGCCGCCGGAACCGCCGCTGCCCGCGCCGCCGCCACCGCCGGTCGAGCCGCCGCCGCCACCGGAGCTACCACCGCTGCCGCCGCCGGAACTGCTTCCGCCGCCGCCGCCGGTCGAACCACCACCGCCGCCAGTACCTGAATCTGTTTCTGACATTTTATTTTCCTCCAACGTTGGTGTTACTAGAACTTGGGCACGCGTAAATTAACCGCACGTGATAAAGGGGAAAATTACGCGTTGATTCGGATTGTCTAACGAAGCATTTAATATTGCATCAATCGTCATGCCGCGCACCTGCTTGGAATTTTTCTCGCAAAATATCCGCCGAAGTCGCGCTCCAACTGTTTGATTATCGTTACCCTTCGCACAAAACCCGTACACGACCAGAAAAAAATCATACATGCTCCAAACTCGTACGTTCCCGCGCGCGAGCGACGCGCCGCAGGAGGCGAGCGCGTACTTGAGCGTGTTATAATCAAGTTTATTCCGATGACTGATGCAGGCGTCTACATTCATATCCCTTTCTGTCGCGCGCGTTGTTCCTATTGCGATTTCGCCACCGGAACATTCGAGCACGCGCTGGCCGAACGCTACGTCTGCGCGCTCGTCGAGGAGTTGAGAGGCTTTGCCGTGCGCGGCGCGGGGGCGGACGCGGTTGATACCATCTACTTCGGAGGCGGCACGCCGAGCCTGCTCGCGCCCGCGCAACTCGCGCGCATACTCGCCGCCGTGCATGAGAAGTTTCGCGTCCGTGAAGGCGCGGAAGTGACGATGGAGATGAACCCCGGCACGGTCACGCCGGAGACGCTGCGCGCGTTTCGCGCGGCGGGCGTCAACCGCGCGAGTTTTGGCGCGCAGACTTTCGACGACCGCGAGTTGAGCCGTCTGGGACGCACGCACACGGCTGACGACGTGCGGCGCACGCTCTCCGACCTGCGCGACGCGGGGTTCGACAACATCAGTTTCGATCTCATCGCGGGCCTCCCCGAACAGACGCTCGCAGCGTGGTCGCGCAACATGGACGAAGCCCTCGCGCTGCGCCCGCAGCATCTGTCGCTCTACCTGCTCGAAGTCCACGAAGGCACTCCGCTCGCCGGGCAGATCAGGCGCGGGATGTGGCGCGCGCCCGATGCGGACGCGGCGGCTGAGATGTACACTCTGCTCGTCGAGCGCACGCACGCGGCGGGCTACGAGCAGTACGAGATTTCCAACTTCTGCCTGCCCGGACGGGAGTCGCGTCACAACATGAAATACTGGACGGGCGAGCCCTACTTCGGTTTCGGTTGCTCCGCGCACTCTTATGACGGGGCGCGCACGCGCTGGTCGAACGAGCGCGACACGCGTCTGTACGTCGAGCGCATCGAAGCGGGCGCGGGCGCAATCGTCGAGACGACCGAACTCGATAACGACGACGCGAGCGCCGAGGCCATCTTTCTGGGCTTGCGCCTGCTCGGTCGCGGCGTCAATCTGGCCGAGCACCGCGCGCGCTTTCAGCGCGACGTGCGCGCGACGCACGCCGACGACTTCCGTCGCTTCACCGAAGCGGGCCTCATCCGGCTCGACGGCGACACGCTGCGCCTGACTCCGTCCGGCGCGCTTCTCTCCAACGAAGTCTTCGCCGCCTTCGTGTAGAATGCGACACGGAGACCCTTGATCTGTAGGCGTGCGCCCAGACGATGGAGAGAAAAGGCCGCAGGTGAATTTCGCCGGATAAAGTCGCCGGATAAACTCCGTCTCGTGATGTCGTGATGTCGTCGCTGTTTCCTGTCCTCGTTTCGTCAACGATTCTTCCGGAGAGGTGAGAAATTGAGATGGAAGACCCGAAAACGTTTCGTGAACGCTTCGCGGAGGGCGGCTGGCGTGTGTTGGAGCGGGCGATTGCGGACGCGCGCCGCCATCAACTCGATTACGTCTCGCTCGAACACTTAATCGGCGCGCTCGGCTTCGCCGAAGCGAATCTTTTTGACGCCATCATGCTCGACTCGGGCGTTGACGCGCGCGAGATGCGCGCGCTTTTGGAGACGCGCAGCAAGTGCGGGCTGCAACACAGGGGCGGGGGCGTGCGGCTTGCGCCGGAGGTGAACGATTATCTGAAGCGCGCTTGGAGACGCGTGCGCGTGAGCCGTCGGCAGGGCATCGAGGCGACCGATATTTTCGTCGCGCTCGCGGAGGACAAGCGCGGCCTCTTCGTCGAGATGCTGCGCAGCTTCGGCGCGGATGTTGACAGGGTCGCCTTCACGGTGCACCGTCGCGCGGTGGGCGCGGAGGTCGCGCGTCTCGGCGAGTTGGGCGTGCTCTTTGCGCCGCTCGACCGGCGCGCGAAAGAGCAGCGATTCGATTATGCGGCGGGCGATACCGTCCGTATCAAGTCGGGCCCGTTCGCGTCCTTCCCGGGCGAGGTCAGAGAGGTCTTCAAGGAGGCCGCAAAGCTCAAAGTTATAGTTAACATCTTTGGTAACGCGGCGGCGGTCGAACTGCGTTACATAGATGTCGAGAAGTTAAATCTTGCGGAAGGACGATAGACGAGGATGCCGGACTCGTGCGGGCGAACGGTGTCGGTTGAAGCGGAAACTTTCTTCCGTCTAACCCGACATCGGTCGTCCGTCTCCCGGCATTGAACTACCTTTATGAGAGTACTTGATTTTCGTAGTGATACCGTGACGAAGCCGACTCCGGCGATGCGTCGTGCGATGGCGGAGGCGGAGGTGGGCGACGACGTTTACGGCGAAGACCCGACCATCAATCGCTTGCAGGAGCGCGCCGCCGAAATCTTCGAGAAGGAGGCCGCGCTCTTTGTGCCGACCGGCTCGATGGGCAATCAGATCGCCGTCAAACTGCACACGCGGCCCGGCATGGAAGTGATTATCGAGGAACGCGGCCACATCTATAACTATGAGATGGCGGGGATGTCTGCGGTCGCGGGCACGCTCCCGCGTCCCGTGAAAAGTCAGGACGGGACGGGCATCCTCCGTTGGGACGAAATCGCGGCGGCGATTCATTCCGGCGGCCCGTACTACGTCGCGCCGACGGGCCTCGTCGCGCTCGAAAATTCGCACAACCTCGCGGGCGGCACGCTCTTGCCGCGCGCGCGCACCGAGGAGATTTGCGAGCGCGCGCACGCGCTCAAAATCCCCGTCCACTTGGACGGCGCGCGCATCTTCAACGCCGCCGCCGCGCTCAATGAAACGGTCGCCGCCCTCGCCCGCCCCGTTGACTCGGTGATGTTCTGTCTCTCGAAGGGCTTGGGCGCGCCCGTCGGTTCGATGCTGCTCGGGAGTCGCGGCTTTATCGAGGAGGCGCGTCGCTGTCGCAAACTGCTCGGGGGCGGGATGCGTCAGGCCGGTGTGCTCGCCGCCGCCGGACTCGTCGCGCTCGCAGAGACGCCGCCGCGCCTGCACGAAGACCACTCGAACGCGCGCCGTCTCGCCGAAGGACTCGCGGAACTCGACGGCATCGAGATTGACCCCGAACGCGTCGTCACCAACATCGTCATCTTCGACATCAAGGGCACGCGCCTCGCCGCCGACGAAATCTGCGCGCGCCTGCGACGCGAGCACAATGTTCTCGCCTCCGGCTTCGGCTCCGTCATCCGCATGGTGACGCACTACGATGTCTCGCGCGCCGATACGGAAGCCGCGCTCAAGGCTCTGCGAGCGGTCGTCAAGCGTCATTGAAACGGGGTGCCGGAGTTCGACATCCGCTCGCATGACGAACGAATTGCCGAACGCTTTATCTTCTCTGGCCGAACGCTCTATCATCTCCCACAGGCTAACGCCCGAACGCTTCTCATTCCCATGACCAGACCGCTGATTATCGCCATTGACGGCCCTTCGAGCGCGGGCAAAACGACGCTCAGCCGCCTGCTTGCGCGCGAGTTGGGGCTGCTTCATCTCGACACCGGCTCGATGTATCGCGCGGTTGCGCTGGCCGTTCTAGAGGCCGGAGTCAACATCTCGGACGAGGCGGCGGTCGGCGAGGTAGCGGCGCGCGCGGCGATTCGTTTGGAGGGCGACCCCGATTCGATGCGCGTCTGGCTCGACGGGCGCGACGTGTCCGACAAGATTCGCTCCGAGCAGATCACGCACGCCTCCTCCGTCGTCTCGACCATCCCGCGCGTGCGGCGCGAGTTGGTCGGCCAGCAGCGCGAGATGGGTGCGCGCGGCGGCGTCGTCTTGAACGGGCGCGACAGCGGCACGGTCGTCTTCCCCGACGCCGACGTGAAGTTTTTTATCACCGCCATGCCCGAAGAGCGTGCGCGCCGTCGCTACGACGAGGAGCGTCCCGGCCTCCACGACAACACTTTTGAAGAGACGCTCGCCGACATCAACGCGCGCGACCAACGCGACTCGACGCGCGCCGATTCGCCGCTCGCCATCGCCGAAGATGCCGTCGTCATTGACACCACAGACCTCTCCATCGAAGATGTTTTCCAGCGGATGCTCGAAGTCGTCCGCGAGCGACAGGGGCACGCGCGAGAAGGCGGCGCAACGAAAGGCGGCGCAACGGATTGACGGTGCGAAAACATTGATCGTGCGGACGCGCGCGCATCCTGTTGAGATTCGCAGAGAGAGAAATAAAAAGATGTTTCGCTTGAAGGCATGCCTGCTCATCGTCGTCGCTCTGGTTCTGCTCGCCGCCCGCGCGGGCGAGACGCGGGCCGTGCGTCAAAACTCACAGGCGGAGCAGCAGCGGCAGCCCGTCGTCATCTCGTCGGTGACGCCGGAGTATCCTCCGGGCGCGGCGCAGGCGCGTGCCGGTGGCGAAGTGATCGTCGAGTTGAAGATTGACGCGGAGGGACGCGCGACGGCGGCGCGCGTCGTCGAGGGGCTGGAGACGTTGAACGAGGCTGCGCGGGAGGCAGCGATGCGCTGGCGTTTCGGCGCGGTCTTGGATAAGACGAGCGTGCGCGATGTGCGTCTGACTTTCTTCTTTGATAGATGGTCGGTCGCCGCGCAGTCGGAACACGTGCGGGCTGCGGCCTCGCCCTTTTACGTCGTCGTCAATCCGCCAGCGCCGCCCGACACGGTTGATCACACGCCGACCGATGCCGAAAACAAGACCTGCGAGGTTCATCAAATCAAGCTGGAACGCGACAAGGTCGGGATTCTCTACGGGCTGCGCATGCTCGAAGCGGAGCCCGACGACGCGCCGCAGAGATTGTTTCCCAACGCCAGCACGGAGGTCGAGGGCGGCTGCGTGATCACGGACGACAGCCCGAAGTATGCGCTCGTGCTCTACTGCCGCGAATGCCGTAAGGCGAAGCGGACGTGGGAACTCGAACGACAGAAGCGAGCCACCGCGCAGTCGAACGACTGAACGCGGTCGAACGAGTAAACGCGGTCGGACAATTGAACGACGCGCGTGCGTTGTCGCGCGCTGGCCTTTGTCGTTGACTGCACGCTTATATGGACGGCTTGCTTCGTCGCGTATGAGCGTTATCTTTTGGTCGTTCGCTTTCCCGGCGGCAAAGTTTTTGAAACGACGTTTCTTATGTTCACAGGCATCATTGAGGAGTTGGGGCGCGTGCGCCGTTTGGAGAAGCGCGGCGAGGGCGTGCGCCTGACGGTCGAAGCGCGGACGGTGACGGAGGGGACGCATGAGGGCGACTCCATCGCGGTCAACGGCGTCTGCCTGACGGCGCTCGACGTGCGCGCCGACGCGTTCGCCGCCGACGGTTCGCGCGAGACTTTGCAGCGTTCGACGCTCGGCGCGCTGCGCGAGGGTTCGGTCGTCAATCTGGAACGCGCCGTGACGCCCTCGACGCGGCTCGGCGGCCACATCGTGCAAGGGCACGTTGACGGGCGCGGCCACTTTCTCTCGGCGGAGGAGCACGGCGGCTCATGGACTGTGCGCGTCGGATACCCGCCGGAGTTGGCGCGTTATCTGGTCTTCAAAGGCTCGGTCGCGGTCGAGGGCATCAGCCTGACGGTGGCCGCGCTCGCCGGAGATTTTTTTGAGATCGCCGTCATCCCGAAAACATGGCGCATGACGAATCTTTCCACCCTGCGCGCGGGCGACGCCGTCAATCTCGAAGCCGACATCATCGCCAAATACGTCGAGCGCATCTTATCCGTCAATGCAACCGCGCCGACGCAAACCGATGCCCCGTCGCTCACGTTGGAGAGGCTCGCCGAACTCGGTTACAAGTGAACGCGCCCTCGCTCGCCGGGAAGTGAAGCGGCCCTCGCACGCGTCACGCGCCGGATATAAACCGGCGATAGGAAAGATTGACCGTCAGCGCGCGCGACAAAGTTCTACGTGATGAGAGTCGTCAGCCGTACCTGACGGTCGCCAGCCGCGCCCGACATTCGTTAGCCTGTCAAACGCTTCCGCCTCGCACGCGCGCCCGTTGCGCGAACCCGCTACGAAATAGACCGCGCCGTTTCCGCATACGGATACAGACCGCCGGACTTTTCCCTTTGAGGAGGCCGCTATGACCAAACTTTCTCACCTGCTCCCGCATAAAGACAAGATCATCACCGTCTACCCGACCTATGCTTACGCCGGAGGGCAGAGCGACGGCGCATCTTGGACGTTCAAGCAACGCGTCTGGGTGCACAAACCGCGCCGCGCCGATTTTATCCCGGACAAACTCATCCGCCGCCTGCTCGACGACGAGGGCACGCTCAAGGAGAGTGAGATTCTTCGTTGCCGCGAGTGCATCGAGGATTTCGTCGCCGACGACGATTCCGGCGAGGATGTCGCCTTCACCTTTGACGGCGACGCGGAGGTCTTTCGCTTCTCCGACGAGACGAACAACAACGGGCTGGTCGAGCAGCAGTTCACGCTCTCCGACGCCCGCGCGAAAGAGCTTCTCCGCAAACAGAACTCAAGCGGGGGCTGGCTGACGCTGACGGTCAAGGTCGGCGGCCAAGAGGGGCGCGGGCGCGTCCGCGTCATCGAGGGCGAGGGGCTTTCGGTCGTCTCCGACATAGACGACACGATCAAGGTGAGCGAGATTCCGGCGGGCGGTAAGATAGTTCTGCGCAACACGTTCCTGCGCGACTACGTGCCCGCGCCGCAGATGCTCGAACGCTACAAGGCGTTCGGCGACGTGTCGTTTCATTACGTCTCCGGCAGCCCCTGGCAGTTGTTTCGCCTGCTGCACACCTTCCTCATCGAGCGCGGCGGTTTCCCCGAAGGCACTTTCCACATGAAGAGTTTGAGCAAGAACCTGCTCGACATCTCGAAGTTCATCGAGGATATCAAAAACTTCGTCGCCGGTAAGACCTACACGCAGCAACAGAAAATCGGGCAGATTTCCGAGTTGATGCAGAACCTCCCGCGCCGCAAGTTTTACCTGATCGGCGATTCCGGCGAACTCGACCCCGAAGTCTTCCTCGAAATCCGCAAGCGTTTCCCCGCGCAGGTCGAGAAGATTATGATTCGCGACGTGGTGGACGCCAAAACCAAGACCCCGCAGAGGCTCGCAGGCGTTGACGAAATCATCGAAGCGGGCCATCCCTTCATCACACACGGCGTCACGCAGTTCAGGGATTGAACAGGCGAGACGGTGAATGGTAAATGGTGAATGGTAAACGGTGAATAGAAAGAGCGGCTTTCTCTATTCACCGTTTACCATTCACTATTTACCATTCACTATTTACCATCCGAGCATTGCGGTTCGCCAAAAGGGAGACTTTCAGGTAACATGTGGGTTGGTATCCGATCTCTCCCGAGAGACTGTGTAGAGTAAAAATCGTCATGCCTTTTGCTTCCATCGAAGAGGCCGCAGCGGACATCCGCGAAGGTCGCATGATCATCATCGTGGACGACGAAGACCGCGAAAACGAAGGCGATTTGGCCTGCGCGGCGGAACTCGTGACGCCGGAAATCATCAATTTCATGGCGACGCACGCGCGCGGACTCATCTGCCTGCCCTTGACGGAGGAACGTTGCGACGAACTGCAACTGACGATGCAGGTCGCCGATAACACCTCCTATCTCGGCACGGCCTTCACCGTCTCCATCGAGGCGCGCAAGGGCGTCACGACCGGCATCTCGGCGGCAGACCGCGCGACGACCATCCTGACCGCCGTTGACCCGCAGACGCGCCCGCAGGATTTGGCGCGTCCCGGCCACATCTTCCCCCTGCGCGCACGCAAGGGCGGCGTCCTCGTCCGCACCGGGCAGACCGAAGCGATTGTTGACATGGCGCGCATCGCGGGACTGTCTCCGGCGGGCGTCATCTGCGAAATCATGAACCCCGACGGGACGATGGCGCGGATGCCGCAGCTACAAGAATTTGCGAAAGAACATAACCTGAAAATCATCACGGTGGCCGACCTCGTGCGCTACCGGATGCGGAAGGAAGTGCTCGTCCGGCGCGCGACCGAGACCGACCTGCCGACCGTCTACGGACGCTTCCGCGCCATCGCCTTCGAGAACGTGATGAACGAGGAGATGCATCTGGCGATGGTGATGGGCGATGTCGCGACGGACGAACCCGTGCTCGTGCGCGTGCACACGGAGAACGTGACGTGCGACATGTTCGGCTCGCTCATCGGCGACTCCGGTTTCCAGTTGCACACGGCGCTCGAAAGAATCGCGGGCGCGGGCCGGGGCGTCGTGCTCTACCTGCGACAACAACGACACGGCCTCGACCTCGTTTACCAGTTGCGCACCTATGCCTTGATGCAGGAGAAGAACCTGAGCTTGCAGGAGGCGAGCGTGATCACGGGCTACGGGATGAATCGTGATTACGGCGTCGGCGCGCAGATTCTGCACGAACTCGGATTGAAGAAGATCGTCCTCCTGACGAATCACCCGCCGAAGGTTTCCGCGCTCGAAGGCTTCGAGTTGGAGATCACGGGCCACGTCCCGCTTGGGTCGCCCGCGCGCGCCGAGGACGCGATGGCGTCGTCCTCGCCGGACAATCACGCACGCGCGGGCAACGGCGTCGGCGGTCGCAACATCGGAGACGGGAAGTCCTGAAACTTCCCGTCCCCGCGCTCTCGAAGCAAACGGTCTCTCTCCTTGCTCAAGTAAAAAAAGAGAAGTCTTCCCGAAGTTCTGAAATGCCCGTCGAATCAGGGCGAAATTGATGTTTCAGGGACGGCTTCCAGAGTCCCACGTCGTTCCCCGAAGACGGGTCGGCCATCCGTAAGAGCGTCAGCTTTATGCCTGTTCACGACCAAGACGACCCGCGCTCCTCCCCCACTCCGCCGGAGAACGACCCGCACGCACCCGCGCCCGGCGCGGCGCGCGCGCCGGAAACTCCTTCGCCCGACGCCCGGACGCCCGCCGCGCGCCGTCGCTGGCGACGCATCGTCAATCGCCGCAACGCGATGTGGACGGGCATCGTCGCCGTCACGGCCATCGTCGCGCTCGTCATCATCTTCTTCATCCTCTATCGCACAGGGCAGGTTGACCGGCTGATTGCGCGCCAGATTGTCAGCACGCTCGCCGAGTACAACATCCGCACCGAGATCGGTTCGTTCCGCACGCGCTTCGGCCCGCGCACCGCCGAACTGCGCGACCTCAAACTCTACGACGCGACGACCGGCACGCAACTCGGACGTGTTGACCGCGTCGTCGCCACCGTCCGCGTCGAAGACCTCTACGCCTTGAACCTCCGGCGCAACGTCAATCTCGAATCGCTCGAAATTGACGGCCTCGAAGCGTGGGTCACGTTCGACGCCGAGGGCCGCTCCAACTTCGGCAACCTCCGGCTGCCCCCGCCCGCCGAAAACAAGCGCATCAACTTCTCTTACTCGACCGCCGTCGTCAAACTCAACAACGCCCTCATTCATTACGACGACCGGCTCCATAACCTCGCGGGCGAAGCGCGCAACCTGCGCATGAACATCCAGCCCGACGACCCCAACGCGCCCGCCGAGAGCCGCATGAACCGCGTCGAGCTTTCGCTCTCCGATTCCACGTTCGTCTATGACGGTCGCCCCGTCGAGAGCATCGGCATCGAGGCGCGCGCACGCGTTGACCAGAAAAGCATCCAGATACAGGAGTTGACGCTGCGCTCGCCCGTCGCCGAGGCGCGGCTCGAAGGCACGATGGACGACTGGCGCGCGCTGCGTTACCAGTTGCAGGCGACCGCGACCGTTGACCTCTCGCAGACCTCGAACATCCTCAAGACCGAGACGACCCTGCGCGGCACGGGACAGTTCACGGGCAAAGTTTCCGGCGAGGGCGCGCGTTATCGCGTCGAGGGAGACATACAGTCCGACGCGCTGGCCGCCGACAACGTGCGTCTCAAAGCCCTGAACGTGAACTTCACGGGCGGCGGCGAAGGCAAGGCTTACAACGCGCAGGGCCGCGCCGTCGCGGAGCTTTTGACGGCGGGCGATTTTCAGTTGAACGCCGTGCAGTTGGCGGGCGGCGTGATGGGCACGGGCACGGACTTTCGCTGGCTCGGCGAACTGCGCGCGGCGGCGTTGCGCGGCGGTACAACGACCGTCGCCGGTCTGATTTTGAGCGACGCCGTTGCCGAACTCCGCGAGGGCGAGTTGAGCGGCGGCGCGAAACGCGCGACCGCCAACAGCCTCACGGCGGCGAGCGGGACGGGCGGGCCGACGCGCGTGAGCGGCGTCGAGGCGACGGGTTTGACCTTCAAGCGGAGCGAGAGCGGCGCGGCGGAAGGCTCGGCGACGACCGTGCGCGCCGGTCAGGTGGTCGCTTCGGGTGCGACCGTGAAAGGCGTCGCGGCTGCGGGCGTCGAGGCGGAGATCACGGCTGAAGGGCGTGCGAATATTTCGGTTGACCGCGTGACGGTCGGGGGCGTCGCGGCGGCGGGCGCGCAGACCGGCAGCCTCAACATCGCGGGCGTGCGTCTCGCAATCTTTCAAGGACGCGTCGAGGCCACCTCCGGCGACATCAACGCGGGCACGGTCGCCTTCCGCACGGGCACGCGCGGCGGCGCAACCGAAGGGCGTGCCGAAAACGTGCGGCTCGCGCGTCCGGTCTTCGTGCTCGAACCGAACGGGCGTTATCGCGCGAGCGCGGATTTATCTCTCGGCGGCGGCATCTTGGGGACGATGCCGCTTGGCGCGGCGCGCGCCAACGTGGTTGCGAGCAATAGTGAGATTCAGTTGAGCAACTTCGCGGCGGAGATTCTCGGCGGTAGCGCGCGGGGCAACGCGACCGTCAGCACGCTGCGCAACGGCGCGTCGCGCGTCGTGGCGTCGTTCGAGAATATTGACGCGGGCAATCTGGTCGCGGCGTTTTCGAGCCGCGTCGTCCCCGTCGCGGGCAAGGCGACGGGCAACGTTGACCTGAGTTTTCAGGGCACGAACTTCGAGGCGGCGAGCGGCGTGCTCAACGCCGACTTCACGGGCGAAACGGGCAGCGACGTGAGCGGGCGGACGCCGCTGACGGGCACGCTCGCGCTGCGTGCCCGCAGCGGCCTCTTCCAGGTGGAGCGCGCAGACCTGCGGACGCCTGACTCGACGCTGACGGCGGCGGGACAGTTCTCGTTTGCGGGCGGCACGAACCTGCAAGTCAAACTCGCGTCGCGCGATGCTTCGGAGTTGCAGCGCGTCCTCGCCGCGTCGGGGCTGGCGGCGGAGACGGTCGCCTCTCTTGAGAAATACAAGGTTGCGCTCGCCGGAAATCTCAACTTCGACGGCACGCTCTCCGGCGACTTGGACAGCCCCGTCGTCAATGGTCGCTTCACGCTCGACTCGCTCGTCGTCAACAATCAAGACCTCGGCGCGCTCAGCGCGAGCATCGCTTCGACCGCCAGCGAGATGCGCATCAACGACGGTCGTTTGACCGAACCCGACGGCGGCGGCGCAAACTTCACCGCCGTTATTCCGACGCCGCTCAACAACAACGCCTCGCTCGAAGCGACGCTCGAACGCGCCAACGCCGGACGGCTCGCCGCCGCCTTCGCGGGCGGGAGTTTCGACGCCGCGCGGCTCGCGGGGATGGGCGCGGCGTCGGGCCGCGTCAAAATCGAGGGCATCCCCGAGGCGATGAGCGGGAGCGCGGAACTGCGTGTCGCGCCCGGTCTGATCGGCGGCGAACCCTACGAGGAGATTCTGGCGCGCGCCACCTTCAACGGCTCCGAAGTCAACATCTCCGACCTGAGCGCGCGTTTCCGCGCCGGACGCATCGCGGCGAAGGGGACGTACAATCTCGACACCAAAATCTTCGACCTGAGCGCGACCGGAAACGACGTGCGTCTGGATTTGATCACGACGCTCGCGGGCGGAAGCCCCGGCGGCGCGCGCATCCCGCCGCTCGGCGGCCTCGCCGATTTCAACGCCACCGCGCGCGGCAACGTCGAAGACCCGCGCTCCTACCGGATTGACATCCGCGCCGAAGGCCGCGACGTGACCATCAACGGGCAGAAGGCCGGAGTCCTGACGCTCGTCGGGACGACGACCGCCGACGAGCGTTTCGACCTGACGCTCACCACCGGGCTGCTCGGGCAGCCGCAGGTCGTGCGCGCCACCGTTGATTTGAGCAAGGAAGATTTGCCCGCCACGATTGAGACCGATTTCAACGCCACCGACCTGACGCAACTCTTCGCCACGCTTCTGCCGTCAGCCGACGTGCGCGTCACCGGACAGGCGACGGGCACGGTCAGAGTCAGGACTAACGTCTTCGGCGAGGACGGTCTGCTGAGTGAAGCGGGACTCGGAGCGTTGCAGGGGCGGGCCGAGTTCAGCAAGCTGGAAATTCAGGTCAACGATCAATCGCTGCGCGCCGAGAGCCCGCTCGTCGTGCTCTTTTCGCCGAACGAAATCGTCTTCGAGAAGACGCGCTTCAAGGGTGAGGACACCAATATTCTTTTCGGCGGCACGACCGCGCTGCGCGAAGGCGGCAGGCAGAATCTCACCGTCGAGGGACAGTTGAACTTGAGCGTGCTCAATCGTCTCTCGCCGAACATGATTCTGTCGGGGCGTGCGGGCGTCAGCATCCGCGTCACAGGCACTTACGCGCGACCGCAACTGACGGGCACAGCCGAAGTCGCGCGCGCGGGCTTCACCGTCTTTGTCAGCGACGAGAGTTTGAATCTCTCGAACGTCAACGGGCGCGTGCGTTTCACCGCCGATCAGGCGCAGATAGATAATCTCACCGGCCAACTCGGCGGCGGTTCGGTCAAGGTCACGGGCGGCGCGTTGATCGCAGGACTCAGGCCGACGCAGTTTCGTTTCGTCGTCGAAGCCAACAACGTCACCGTCCCGTTCCCCGACGAGTTCAACTCGACCGCCAACGCAAACATCGAACTGCGCGGCTCGCTCGATGGGCAGATTGCTTCCGGCCTCGTCACCTTGAAGCGCGCCGAGTACACGGAAGACATAGACATCGCGGACTTGATCAATCGTCGCCGCGAGGCCGAGATAACCGAGGGCGGCGGCGACAGCATGCTCGCCAACCTGCAACTCGACCTTCAGGTCGAAGGGCGCGACGCGCTCGTCGTCCGCAACAATCTGGCCGACGCCGTCGGGACTGTCACGCTGCGGATTCGCGGCGCGGCTGACGACCCCGTCATCTCGGGTCGCATCACGGCCACGCGCGGCACGCTCAACTTCCGCAACGACCGTTATGAGTTGACGCGCGCCTTCGTTGACCTCCCGCCGCGACTCGAAGCCGACCCCATACTCAACATTCAAGCCGAGGGGGAGATTCGCGGCTATCGCATCATCGTCGGGCTGACGGGGCCGCTCTCGCAACCCGTCACCACCATTCGCTCCGACCCCGCGCTGCCGCAGGCCGATGTCGTCGCGCTGATCACGACCGGCAATCTCTCCTCCGGCGACCAGAGCGCCTCGACGCTCGCGCAGACCGGACTCGGAACGGCGACCAGCCTCTTGACCGATACGCTGATCAACGCGCCCGTGCAGCGCGCGACCGACAAGCTGTTCGGACTCAATCGCTTCGAGATTGACCCGCTGATTTCGGGGCGCGGCGGCGCATCCCCGACGGCGCGCCTGACTGTCGGGCGGCAGATCAATCGCAATCTCTCGATCACTTATTCGACCAACGTCACGACCGACCAGAATCAGGTGGTGGCGCTTGAATATCGCGTCTCCGACCGTCTCTCCTTCGTCGCGCAGTATCAACAGGGAGCGGTCAGCAACGCCTTGCGGACGCAGCAGAACAATTTCAGTTTTGAGATTCGATTCCGCAAGAGATTTTAAAAACCGTCTGAAGTGTCGGACTCGAAAAGCGACCGGCTGCATTTTTATCAGCGCGCGATGCCGGACTCCGACGCAATCAGACTTTAGACTTTAAACTTTAGACCCCAGACTGTTCATCGTGTCTTTCAAGCGGTTCGTCTTCCTTCTTTTAACTTCAATCGTGGCCGTCTGCGGCGCGCAGGCGGATGCTTGGGCGCGGCAGGCGGCGGACGTGAGCGGCGGCGGCGCAGTCAACGCGACGACGGCGGCGGACACTTTGCCCTCGTCTCCGGCGGCGCGCACAAACGCCCCGGTGCGTGCGGCGCGCGACCTGAGCCGTTACGAGGGGCGGACGGTCGAGTCGGTTGATGTTGTGATTGAGGAAGCGGCGAGCGACGCGGCGGCGTTGGCCGAGTTTCGCTCGCTGTTGAGAATCGCGCCGAACAGGCGTTTCACAGCCGTCGCGGGACGCGAATCCTTGCAGGCTCTCTTCGACTCGCAGAGAGTCGCGCGGGCGCGCATCGAGGCTTCCGACGCTCCGGGTCAATCCGAGGACGGACGCCCGCGCGTCGCGCTGCGGTTCATCATTCGCCCGCAAGTAGTCGTCGCCGGAGTCGAGATTGAATTGGGCGCGCTCCCGCCCGCCGCGCCCGTCACGGAAGACGAACTGCGCGCGCGTCTCAACCTGCTCGAACCGGGCAAGCCCGCCTCCGAGCAGTCCGTGCGCTCGAACGCCGATGCGATTCAGGTTTACCTGCGCGACCGTGGCTTCTATCGCGCGAGCGTCGAATCCGAGCAGCGTCTCGACGATTCGAAGACGCGCTCGACCATCACTTACCGCGTCGCGCTCGGCGAACAGGCGACCGTCAGCAGTCTCTCCATCAACATCACGGGCTTCGACGATGCTCCTTTGCGTCCCGCGCTCAGCCTCCGCGCGGGCGCAGTCTTCACGCAGTCCGCGCTCGGCGAAGATTTGGGACGCATCCGTCAGGCCATCATCGCCGGGGGGCATCTCGCCCCGCGCATCAACGAACCGCGCGCCGTGCTCGATTCGGCGACGAACACCATCGCCGTCTCCGTCACGGGCAGCATCGGGCCGAAGGTCAACGTCGAGGTGAAGGTCGCGGAAGAGATTGCGGGCTACAAGTTGAGCGAGAAGGCGGTGCGCGAACTGCTGCCCGTCAAACGCGAAGGCAACATCAGCGCGTCTTCGATTCTCGAAGGCGCGCGCCGCCTGCGCAACCGCTTGCAGGAGGAGGGCTACTTCTTCGCCGATGTCGTCGCCGTCTGCACCGTCACGCCGCCGCTCGCCGCCGCCGCTCCGCTCTCGCCCGACGAGGTCGCGCCCGATGTCTGCCAGTTGTTAAACCCAGAGGAGATGAGCGGGAGTCAGGTCAATATCACGTATCGTCTCGTCGGCGATGTTCCCGGCCAGACGAGACGATACAAGCTGACCAACATCCGTCTGGAAGGGACGGACAAACTGACGATTGACGACGTGCGCGACGACCTGCGGACGCAGGAGGCCAACGCGCTCGGCATCATTCCTTTCTTCGGCCTCGGGCGCGGCTACACGAGCGATCAGGCGCTCGAACAGGACACGCGGATTATCCGCGCGCGGATGAGCGACCTCGGCTATCGTCACGCCGTCGTCACGGTGCGGCGCGGCGTCTCGCCCGAAGGCGAGAATCTGATCATCACGTTCGTCGTTGACGAGCACAGGCTGACGCGCGTCGCGGGCATCGAGATACGCGGCAACCAACTCTACACGGCAGAACGCCTGCGCGACGAAGCCTGCCCGGCCGAGCGTCTGCCCGAAGAGGTCTGCACCATCGTCGGCGGGCCTTTCTCGCGCTCTGCCGCCCGCGCCGACGCCGACCGCATCCGCACCTTCTACGCGCGCAACGGATACTTGGACGCCGAAGTCAACCTCTCCATCGTTGACCTGCCCGACAAGGGCGACGACGAACAGGTGCGGCTCATCTACACCGTCAAAGAAGCCGACAAAGTTTTCATCAACCAAATCTTCATCAACGGCAACGTCGAGACCAAGCGCGAAGCCATCCTCAAAACCATCTCGCTCAGGCCGGGCGAAATCCTGCGCGCCGACAACATCACCGAGAGCGAGCGCAACCTCTACGCGACCGACGCCTTCCGGCAGGTCATCATCCGCGCCGAACCGGCGGGCGAAACCGCTGGCTTCAAGAAACGCGACATCATCATTGACCTCGAAGAACGCAAGCGTTACGTGATGGACTACGGCGGCGGCTATTCGACCGACAACGGGCCGCTCGGCCTCTTCGAGATTCGCAACAGCAACCTGTTCGGCGCGCTCCGGCAGGGCGCGCTCCGCACGCGCGGCAGCAATCGCCAGCAGCTTTTCCGTCTCGAATATTTCGACCCGCGTTTTCGTCGCTACGGCGTCAAAGAGTTTGCGCCGCTCGTCGTCTCCGCGCAGTACCAGCGCGACACGACCGTCACGCGCTTCTTCCGCTCGACGCTCGATCAGGGCACGTCCGGCATCGTCCAGCGTTTGAACGAAGAGGGCAAACCGATTGACATTGATTGCCCTCTGCCCGACCTCCAATGCGAAGTCATCGGCTCGCCGACCATCAATCGCTTCACCATCAACGCCGAGACGCAGCGCGATATCGAACTCGAACTCGGGCCGCGCGGCGAGGTGCGCAAGCGCAGCACGCTTTTCCTCCGCTACAACTACGAGGACGTGCGGCTCTACAACATCCAGAGTTTGCTCATCGCCTCCATCCTCCGGCCCGACCGCGCCGTCCGCCTCTCGCGCTTCGGCGCGACCTTCGCACGCGACACGCGCGACCGCGCGCTCGATGCCACGCGCGGCGAATTTCTGACCGTAGATTACGCGCTCGCGCTCCGGCAGTTCGGCGGCAACCTCTCCTTCAGCAAGTTGCAGGCGACCTATCGCCGTTATTACAAGGTCGCGCGCGCGCGCGACACGGTGCTCGCCGCCGCCGTCCAGTTGGGCCTCGCCAGTCTCTATCAACCGACCGACA
>DATLMV010000031.1:0-19973 GCA_035537095.1 Pyrinomonadaceae bacterium | reverse complement strand
ATTTTTTCCCGCCGCCGCGATGTCGGATTCAAAACCGCCGTTGAGTACCTGTCCCGCGCTCAACCCTTCCGCCGTCTCCGGGGATATTTCTCGATAGACGCCCTGCGCCGCGCGAAAACGCTTGGCCTCTAAGAGCGCGCGCATCAAGTTTTTGCCCGACGCGCTCTGCGCGCGTTTGTCGTCCGCGCCGAGAGACGACCACGTCTGCAAGGCTTCGTCTATGCGTTTCTGCTTGACGAGATATTCGGCCAACTGCGCGCGCGCCGGAGCCGAACTGCCGACCCTCTCGCTGACGCGCGCCACGTCGCCGCCGAAGACGTTCCACGCCAGCGCGAAGACCTGCGGGAGCAACCCCGTGTCGAGCGCGGCGGCGTGTTGGAGTTCCTTGAAGGCTTCCTCCTGCTTGCCCGCGCGCAGCAAAAGGTTGCCGAGATACCAGCGCGGCATCGCATAGTGCGGCGCGAGTTCGGCGGCACGACGGAGCGCACGCTCGCCGCCCTCCGCGTCGCCCGTCTGCCCGCGCACGCGTCCCAACTCCAACCAGAGGCGGTAATCGTTCGGCGCGAGACTCGTTGCGCGCTCGTAGCCGCGCACGGCTTCGTCCAACTCTTGGGGCGCGAAACTCTTGCGCTTGAAGACGGCGAGCGTGAAATGCGTCTGCGGGTCGTCGGGCGCGAGCCGCACGGCGGTGCGCGCCGTCTCCTCGTCCTGCGGATAGCCCGCCAGCGTATTGCCGAAACACCAGCGCGACACAAACCACACGCTCAAGAGCGCTAGCACGACCGGAACCAGCAGAAACAGGCGACGCCACAACGCGTCCATCTCGATGAGCTTGAGTTGTTCAGACATGAAAGAGCGAGATGTCAGAGGTTAGATGTCGGATGTTAGATGAAGACTGACTTTTCAGCCCTAGCATCTAACACCTGACATCTAACCTCTCCGGTTAATCCTCTCCGCTGAGCGTGTCTATCTGAATGCGCATGCGTTTGAGCGTGATGTTGGCATCCTCGCAGGTGCGCTTGATTTCGCGCACGCGTTCCTCGGAAAACTTGGAGCTTGAGATGAGCACTTCTTCGACGCGCTGCTGTTCGCAGACGCCGCGCAGCGTGCCGTTGCCGCCGAAGACGCGCAGCCCGTGGATGACCTTGCCCTTCTTCAGAGAGTCGTCGTCAACGAACCCGACCGGCGTGTATTGCAGTTGGCTGTTGTTGAGAATCTCGCGCAGGAGCAGTTCGCCCGCGTCGCCCGCGCCGTAGATGAGCACGCGACGGCCCGCCCCGCCGCCCGCCGGGAGCGCCTTGCGAAAGAGCCGGAACGCGATGCGGCTGCCCGCCAGCAGCATCAGGAGAATCATCCCGTCGAGGATAAAGACGGCGCGCGAATAGCCCTCGAAGCGGAAGGCGAAGAGCAAGGTCAGCACGCTCGCTACTGAACTGATGACGACCGCCTTCGCATAGACGACGAGGTTGTCAACGCTCACGTAACGCCAGATGCCGCGATAGACGCCCATCACGAGAAAGGTCGCCATCCGGATAAAGATGAGCACCGGAACCGTGCGGATAAAAGAGAGCCGCGCCTCCACGCTCGTCACCGGCCCGAACAAAAGCAGGTAAGAGATATAGTAAGAGAGCACGATCAAGACGACATCGAGAAAGACCTCGAAGATGCGTCGCTTGTAAGACATGTCAACGAGGAAAGCGACGATGGGCTTGTCGCGCGCCGCGCGCACTTCCGCCTCGTCGTAAACCTTGACGCCCGCCAGATAGACGCCCACCAGCGTCAACGCCACGGTGAAACCGAGAATCGCCGCGAGGCTCACGTCGAGCCGCTGGCCGCGCACGAACAACGCCAGCAGCCCCGACAGCCCCGCGAACCCGTAGAGCATCCAGACCGCCTTGCGCTCCGACATCCCCAGAGCGACGAGACGATGCGACGTGTGGTCGCGCCCGCCCTGCGCGGCGGAGCGGCCCGATAGTTTGCGGACGATGGTGACGAGCGTCGTGTCGAAAATCGGGATGAAGAGAATCAGCACGGGCACGGCCAGCACCGGCAGAAACGAGCGTGAACGCCCGCCCGACGCGCTCAAGAGAGCCGTGCTCGCCAGAAAGAAACCGATGAACATCGAGCCGCAGTCGCCCATGAAGATGGATGCCGGGTTCGAGTTGAAGACGAGGAAGCCGAGCAGCGCGGCGGCGAAGATGGCGAGCATCAGGGCTTCCGTCGCCTGCCCGTTGGCGAGAAAACCGAAGGCGAGAAAGCCCGAAGCGATGGCGGCGATTCCGGCGGCCAGCCCGTCCATGTTGTCGAGCAGGTTGACGGCGTTCGTGATGCCGATCAGCCAGAACATCGTGAACACCATGTTGAGCGAGAGCGAAACCGTCCACGGCAGCGTCAGCGCGCCGAGGCCGATGGTCGTCGTCCCGAAGAAGACGACGATCATCGCGCCCATCACCTGCCCGATCAGTTTTTGATAAGGCTTGATGTGCAGGAGATCGTCAACCAGCCCGACGACGAAGAGAAACGCGCTCGCCACCATCACGAGCGCGGTCTGCACGGTGTGCGGCACGAAGAGCAGGTAGCCGGTGGTGACGGCGAGAAAAATCGCCACGCCGCCAAGCATCGCCGTCGGCTTGCTGTGCCAGCGGTCGCGTTTCGGCTCGGCCACCATCTTCCAACGACGCGCCGCCGCCCGCATCAGCGGTGTCAACGCCAGCGCCAGCCCGAACGACACAACGATGGCAACTATTTGTTGCGTACTAAAACCCATATTTCTTTGCAGAAAACGCCCTGAAAAGCCCCGACACAAGATTCCGGAAAGCGCCTCAAAAACTATTCGATGTAGCCCGATAAATCAAGCGTCCAAAGGATGGGACGCGCCCTCGCAGCAGCGTCCGGCGGGGCCGCGCCGTCGCTTCGGACAACTCCGGCGCGCGTGTCGCTTCTCCGGTTCGCGGGTCTGAGAATTTCAATCAACCCCGGCGGGCAGGTAGCGGTCAACGAGACCTTGCAGTTGTTCGAGGTCAATCGGTTTGAGCAGATATTGATTGCATCCGGCTTGAATGGCTTTGATGTGGAGGTCAACCGCTTCATAGGCGGTGAGGGCGATAATCGGGACATCGCTCATCGCGGGGTCTTCGCGAATCTCTTTGACCGCCGCGACGCCCGTCTGCTTCGGCATCCACACGTCCATCAGAATCAACGCCGGACGCTCGCGCAACGCCGTCTCGACCGCTTCCCGCCCGTCGCGCGCCTCGATCACGCGGCAGCCCTTCGCTTGCAGCGCCTTGCGCAGCATCACGCGGATGTCGTCGTAATCGTCCACGACCAGCACCAAAGGCTGCTCGCTCTCTTCGCTCGACATAATCGTCTCCTCGGCTGGCGGACAGTTGGAACGGGGTCGGGAAAAAGGAATACTTCCGGCACTTCTATGCCAAATCCGCCAGCTAGTCAACTGAGAAAGGAGGTTGGATGTCGGATGTTAGATGTCAGGGAAGACAAACTGCGGTCTTGTTCTTTCCAACATCTAACGCCCGACATCCAACATCTACTCCCTCTGGCCGGTGTAGTAGGCGATGACGCTTTGGAGGATTCCGTCGAGGGTGACTTCGGGGCGGAAGCCGACGAGGTTGCTGATTTTGCCGATGTCGGGGATGCGGCGCGGCATGTCTTCGAAGCCTTCTTCGTAGGCTTCGTTATAGGGGACGAAGACGATTTCGGATTCCGATTTCGTCAACTCCTTGACGCGCGCGGCGAGTTCCAGAATCGAGACCTCTTCGTTCGAGCCGATGTTGAAGACCTGACCGACGGCCTCCTCCTTGTCCATCAACTTGACGAGCGCGCCGATGATGTCGCCGACGTAGCCGAAGCAGCGCGTCTGCTTGCCGTCGCCGTAGACGGTGATGGGGCGGCCCGCCAGAGCTTGCTTGACGAAGGTCGGGATGACCATCCCGTACTGTCCGGTCTGGCGCGGGCCGACGGTGTTGAAGAGACGGACGACGATGGTCGGCAGTTTCTTCTCGCGCCAGTAGGCGAGCGCGAGAAATTCGTCAATCGCTTTTGAACACGCGTAGCTCCAACGTCCCTTCGTCGTCGCGCCCATGACGAGATTGCCGTCCTCGCGGAAAGGCACTTCCGTACTCAAACCGTAAACTTCCGAAGTCGAAGCGACGAGCACCTTCTTCTTCTTCTTGTTGGCCTGCGCGAGCACGACCTCCGTGCCGTGAACATTCGTCTCGATAGTTCTGACCGGCGACTCGACAATCAACTTGACGCCGACCGCCGCCGCCAGATGAAAGATCACGTCGCATTGGTCAACCAACTCCGCCACCATCGGTTGATTGTGCACGCTCTCAATCGTGTAATGAAAACGCGGGTGCTTCTTCAGGTGCGCGATGTTTTCCATGCTGCCCGTCGAGAGGTCGTCGAGGATGAAGACCTCGTCGCCGCGCTCAAGGTATGCGTCCGACAAATGCGACCCGATGAAACCCGCTCCGCCCGTGATTAATACTCGCAAGCAACAATCTCCTTCTAAAAATCGGTGGCAAAAGGGGAAGAGGTTAAACGCGCGCGGGAGGAAAAGCAAACGGGCGGGTCATCGGAAAGCAAACGCGCTGGCTTACAGCGCAGACGTTCTCTCCCCCGTCCCCTTCGTCCATTTCCCTTTTTCACCCTTGAGAATTTCCTCCGGCGCGTGCAACTCCGCGTAGAGCTTCGACACGTCCGCGACCAGACGCGCGACCGAATAGTTGCGCTCGACGAACGCCTGCCCGCGCTCGCCCAAACCCCGGCGCAAGCTTTCGTCCGCGACGAGCCGCGCCAGCCCTTCCGTCAGTCCTTCCGCGTCGCCCGAAGCGACGCGCACGCCGCGCTCGCAGATTGTATAACTTCCTGCGCCTTCGCTTCTCTGCGTTCCTTCGATCTCCTTGCCGAGCAAATCCGCGACGCCGCCGACCGCCGTCGAGAGCACGGCGCGGCTGTTCGCCATCGCTTCGATGAGCGTCAGCGGCGTGCCCTCGTTCAAAGATGTCAGCGCGACCACGTCGAGCGCGGGATAAAAATTCTCGGCGTCGCGGCGCATCCCTGTGAAGAACACGTCGTTTGCAGTTAAACCAATCTCGCGCGCGTAGGCTTCGAGTTCGCCGCGCAGGTGGCCGTCGCCGATGACGAGGAAATGCGCGCGCCGCCCCGCATCTTTCGCGCCGTCAGTCGCCTTGTAGCGCGCGGCCATATCGAGAAAGAGCCTGTGATTCTTGATCTCCGTCAGGCGTCCGACGATGCCAACGAGCACAGTCTCCGGCGTCGCTTCTTGCGCGCCCGCGCGCACGTCTGTCGTCGGCTCTTGCGCGCGTGACGTTGTCGCCGCTGCTTCTATCTTTATCCCGCGCGTCGCGTCCGTCGCGCCGAACTCCGCGCGTGCCGCCGCTCTGCGCGCGCGCCAGTCGGCGAAGACTTGCGTGTCCAGACCGAGCGGGATGACGGCGAACTGCTCCGCGCGACCGACGCCGAAATCCTTGTGTATCTCCTCGAACTGCCGCGCGCTGATGACGATGATGCGGTCGGTTGCGAGCCGTGCGAGCGTCCGTTCAATCAAAAGAAAGAAGCGCGTCTTCCACTTGCCGTAGTAGCTGTGGAAGACGTGGCCGTGATACGTGTGCACGAAGCGGCAGGCGCGCGGGCGGCCCTTGAGCGTCGCGGGCGTGAGCCAGCGATAGAGCATCCCGGCGACGCGCCCGACCGTGCCCGCCTTCGCCGTGTGCGTGTGCACGATGTCGGGTTTGAGTCGCACGAACAGGCGATAGAGTTTCCAGACCGTCAGAGCGTCCTTCAACGAAATCTCGCGGCTCATCTCGGGAATAATCAAAGGCTCGACGCCCTGCGACGCGGCGAAGTAACTCATGTCGTCCTCGCCCGCCGGAACCGTCCCCGCCACCAGCACGGAGTCGTGGCCCGCGCGCCGCGTCGCCGCCGTCAGCCAAGACACATGCCGCGCCGGGCCGCCGACGTTCAAACGCGCGATGATGCGGATGATTCTCATTGTCAACGATGGACGATTGACGATAGACCAGAGACGATGAATAAGAAGGAAGCTTTCCTGCCGTCCATCGTCTATCGTCAATCGTCTAAACGGTACACGGTCGCGGGGTCGTCTTCGTGACGGATTTCGTCTATCTCTTCGCGGCGGTCGGGGCCCATAAAGAGACGATTGGGAAAGTTGATGACGATGCCCGGTTCGGCGCTGGCGTTGCGGTAGGCGTGCACGACGCCCTTCGGGACGAGCACGGACTTCGGGTTGTCCGCGCCGACGTGGAGCGTCATCACATGGCGGAAGGTCGGGGAGTCGGCGCGGTTGTCCCAGAGCCGGAGCTTGAAGTTCGCCGGGCCGATGAAGCAGAAGAAGTCGGCCTGCTCGGCGTGCTCGTGCGGGCCGCGCTGCGTGTCCGGCAGCGACATCGAGATGTAAGACATCTGCGGGTGAAACTCGGCGGGCAACTGGTCGTGTCGAAACAACTCGGCGAGCCAGCCGCGTTTGTCCTCATGCTTGCGCAGGTCTGCGACGACGACATCTCGAATCAACCCCTGCTTGAATTCGTCAGCGGACATTTCCGGCTTGGACGGCATCTCGGTTCTGCTCCATTTTGTTTGCGCCCGTTTCGGCGACGAGGTTCGAGGCGCGCAGCAAACTCTCGAAAGTTCCGGCGTCTGTCCACCAGCCTTCGAGTTCGTCCCACGTCATCTCATCGCGCGCGATGTAGGCGTTGTTCACGTCCGTGATCTCCAACTCGCCGCGCCCTGAAGGCTTGAGCGTCTTGATGATGTCGAAGACGTGCGGGTCGTACATGTAGATGCCGATGACGGCATACTGCGATTTGGGCGCGTCCGGCTTCTCCTCGATGCGCAGGACGCGCTTGCCCTCTAACTCCGGCACGCCGAAACGTTGCGGGTCTGCGACCTGCTTCAAGAGGATTTTCGCGCCGCCGCCCTGCCGTTTGTAATCGCTGACGGCGCGCGTGATGTTGCCCTCGATGATGTTGTCGCCGAGCACGATGCAGAGCGGTTCGCCCGCCGCGAAATGTTCGGCGAGCGAGAGCGCGGCGGCGATGCCGCCTTCGCCTTCCTGATACGTGTAGTTGAGATGCTTCAAGCCGAACGCCTTGCCGTTGCCGAGCAACTTGAGAAAGTCGCCCGCCGAGTTGCCGCCCGTCACGACCATGATGTCGCGGATGCCTGCGTTGACGAGCGTCTGAATCGGGTAATAAATCATCGGCTGGTTATAGACGGGCAGCAGATGCTTATTCGTCACCGCCGTCAGCGGACGCAAACGCGTCGCCAACCCGCCAGCCAGAACAACACCTTTCATTCAATCCCTCCAAAAGAAGTAAATCGTGAATCGTAAATCGTGAATAGATAAAAACAGTTCTTTCTATTTACGATTGACGATTCACGATTTACGAGTCAATAAATTTACAGAACCATAACTCAAGCATGAGAAGCGTCCAGAGTTGATGCGCGTGGTCGCGTTCGCCCGCGATGTGTTGTTCGACGAGGCGGCGGACGGCTTCGGGTTTGAAGAGGCCGCGCGCGAGGCTCTTTTCCGTGAGCAGCGTGTCGCGCAGGAACTCCTTCATCTCGCCGCGAAACCAATGGCCGATAGGGACGCCGAAGCCCATCTTGCTGCGGTTCAGATTTTCTGCCGGGAGCAGTTTTTTCAAGACCTGCTTCAAGAGATACTTGGTCGTGCGCCCGCGCAGCTTGAGCCGTTCGGGGAGGCTCGCGGCAAACTCGATGACGTGATGATCGAGAAACGGCGAGCGCGCTTCCAGAGAGACGGCCATGCTCGCGATGTCAACTTTGACGAGCAGGTCGTTCGGCAGATAGGTCATCGTGTCGGCCAGAAGCGCGGCGTCCACCACGCCCGCGCCGTTGGCCCGCGCAAACCACGGCGCGAGAAAATCCGCGCTCTCATACCCGCGCATCCGCGCGCTAAATTCGTCTGAGTAGAGTTCCTCTTTGGCCTCCGCGTTGAAGACGCTGACCCAGCGCAGGTATCGTTCGACCGGCGGAAGCGACGCCGAGTGAACGAACCGCTTCACGTCGCGCACGCGGCTGCGGCGCAACTCCGAAGTCGGCAGCATGGCAATCGCCGGTTCGAGCAGAGAGTCGCGCAGGGGGCGCGGAAGCTTTCGATAATTTTCGGCGAGGCGCATCGCCGCGTAGCGTTCGTATCCGGCGAAGCACTCGTCGCCGCCGTCGCCGTTCAAAGCGACGGTGACGTGGCGGCGCGTTTCGCGCGAGACGTAATAGGTCGGAATCGCGGACGAGTCGGCGTAGGGTTCGCCGTAATGTTCGACGAGCGTCGGCAGCACTTCCAGAGCGTCGGGGCGGACGATGAACTCGTGATGGTCTGCGCCGACGTGTTCGGCGACCCGGCGCGCATGATGGAGTTCGCTGAAGTCCTGCTCCTCGAAACCGATGGAGAAGGTCTTGACGGGCGTGGGGCTGACCTCGCTCATCAGCGCGACGACCGCGCTCGAATCAACCCCGCCCGAGAGGAACGCGCCGAGCGGCACGTCCGACATCAGGCGCACGCGCACCGCGTCGCGCAAAATCTCGACCGCACGCTCGCCCGCTTCCTCCTCCGTCCAGTTCTCTTTCTTGGAAAAATCCGGCTGCCAGTAACGCTCGATAATCAGTTCGCCTTCGCGCGTGTAGCGCAGGGTGTGGCCGGGTTCGAGTTTGCGGATGGAGCGATAGGCGGTGAGCGGCGCGGGCACGCACATGAAGGAGAGATAATAATGGAGCGCGGCGTAGTCTATCTCGCGGCTGATGTCGGGATGCAGGAGAAGGGCTTGAAACTCCGACCCGAAAATCAGTTGTCCTTTGACGTGCGCATAGAGCAGCGGCTTTTTGCCGACGCGGTCGCGCGCGAGCAGGAGTTCCTGCTTGCGCTCGTCCCAGATGGCGAAGGCGAACATGCCGCGCAGGTG
The DNA here is from genome assembly GCA_035537095.1 of Pyrinomonadaceae bacterium. Classification (GTDB taxonomy): domain Bacteria; phylum Acidobacteriota; class Blastocatellia; order Pyrinomonadales; family Pyrinomonadaceae; genus DASWNP01. The sequence goes on along the minus strand of DATLMV010000031.1, from coordinate 10,989 downwards.
TTTGGCGCAGTCCGCGCCGTAGCGGTCGTATGCGTGGATGATGGCTTCGGTGTCGCAGTCGGTGTGGAAGACGTGGCCGAGTCCTTCGAGTTGGCGGCGCAGTTCGGGATAGTTGTAGATTTCGCCGTTGAAGACGATCCACGCCGTCCGGTCGCGGTTGGGGATGGGCTGTTGCCCGCCTTCGAGGTCAATGATGGCGAGACGGCGCATCGCCATGCCCGTAGGGCCTTCCAGATAGAAGCCGTCCTCGTCGGGGCCGCGATGGCGTATCGCCTCGCACATCCGCGCGAGCAACGCCTCGTCAACCGCATGTTCGTCGCGCCGGACGATTCCTACAATGCCACACATGTCGAAAAACCTGCCCTCTCCAATCTCAGAAACCGACCTTCTCCGAAATGCTGTCCGCAATCCTCTCCCACTCGCGCTCCTGCCGCCTGCGCGCCGCCGCCCGCGCGCCCATCAGGGTCGCCTGCTGCTTCGTGAGTTCCGCCTGTCGCCGACGGTCTTCCGCGCGTTCTCTGACGAGTTCGTAGCCGACCGAGACGAAGATGAAGTAGAAAATCAACAATTGCGAACGCTGGCGATATGCCGTCCCGACGTTGCCCTGAAACACCGAATAGGCAATCGTCAGCATCGTCGTGAATATCAGGATCGGCAACGCCTGTCGCATCTTATATTTCAGAGTGAACCAGAGGCCCATCACCAGTAGCGGAAAGCTCAGCCACCAGACGACCATTTCGGGCAGCGTGATGGATTGACGCAGCGACGCGAGTTGCCACGGGAAGGGCGCGAAGAGCAGGTAAATCATGCCGATGGGGATGGTCGTCAGCGCGCCGGAGGTGGTCGAAACGTCAACGTCCTGACCGAAACCTGATTGGCCCGATTTCGCCATGTCGAGTCGGCTCGACTGCACGGCTTCGAGGTTGATGGTCTCGGCGCGCCGCATCGCGCTGTTGAGCACGCCGAACTGCAACATCGCCAGCCCGAGCGCGATAATCACTAGATACTGGCGCGCGAGGCTCTGCGCCGAAAACGCGTTCATGCCGATGACGAACGAGCCGCCGATGGCCGCCACCATCATGTAGAAGACGTAGAAGCGCAGGCTCAGGACGCCGACGAGCGCGCCCAAAAGCATCAGGATATATTTGAGACTGATGCGCTCGCCGAGCTTCAAGGTCGCCAGCATGCTAATCGCCAGCAGGAAGACCATCGGCCCGTCCTTCAAACCTTGCGCCGACCAGAGCACGAGCGACGGGTAGAAGGCGACGAAGATGGTCGCCACGCGCGAGACGCGCATGTTGCCGAAGATGTGGTGCGCGCAGAGAAAGATGACGGGCGCGGTCGCCGCGCCGATGACGGCGTTGACGAACTGCACGGCCAGCATGTTGCGGCCCACCAGCCCGTAGGTCGCCGCCACCAGATTGATCATCCCCCAGCCGACATCGCGCTGGTCGAGCGTGGCCTTGTGCACGGCGCTGCCGGTGCGCCAGTAGTCGAGCAGCATGTCGCCGAGGATGTCGTAGGTGAAGGCGTCGCCGCCGAAGAAGTCGTGCTTGTTGAAGATGAAAATCCCCGCGCCGACCAGCATCCGGACGAGCAGTCCGGCGACGAACATCTGCAACAGAAACTTATTCTCAAGCTTGATTTTCGAGATGATGTAACCGGCGATGACGGCCAGCATGAGGCACAACAGAATAGCCGAAGGGCCATACGTCGGAACCATAAAGGCGACGCAGAAACCCAGCACGAGTGCGGCTACAATGAGAAGCGCGTTCATATCGCGTACGTCAAAACCGACGGCCCGCCAGCGTCCGACGCCGGGCCTTTGCACGAACCGAAACCTGCGGCCTTTATCATAAGTCCGCGCGCCGGAATTTAAAATCCCGCGCGCGTCCGGCTGCCTGCGCTGACGCTTCAGATGTTGCCCTGATTGCGCGACGCCTGCGAGTTGTAGGCGTCGAGCGCGTACTGCTTGAACATCTCGTCGCGGATGTCGGGCCAGCAGCGTTCGAAGTCCTCTTCGGTCGCCGCCGGATGGCTCATGAAAGCCTTGCGGACGATCTCGCGCATGTCCTCGCAAGCCTCGACCTTCGACTGCTCCAATGCCTGCGCGAGCGCCTCTTGCTTCTCCGTCTCGATAGTCCGCTGCCGGTGTTCCAACTCGCGCTCGCGTCGCTGCTGCACCAGTTGCCCGACCGATTCCGCCTGCTGTTGCTGTCGCTTCAAGTTTTTCAACATCAGTTGTTCAATCTGCGCTCGCTGAAAAGCATTCTCCCGCGCGTCTCTCGCCGTCTCCACGTCGGCCTCTGCCGCTGCTTCGTCTTCGTCCGGCAACTCCGCAAGCACCGGCAACCAACTCAAACTCCCCAGATACCCGCCCGCGAGCGCGAGCGGCACGGGCAGCGCGAGCGCGATGGGGAGAAACCACGTCGGCACGGGGAAGGGAGAGAAGAGCGTGAACAGGATACCCGCAAACAAAGAGAGAAGGCCAACCGGCAGCGCGTGGACGAGGAAGGCGCGACGGCCCGCGCGGGCCGCGACGTAGCCGCCGAGCGCGGTGAAGACGACCGCGACGGCGAAGCACGTCCAGAGCAGGCTCGACGCGTTCGGCGCGCGCCACAACTGTTCGGCAATCTGCTGCTGCGACGCCCCGCGCTGCGCCGCGTTGTAGGCGTTGAAGGCGACGAACAGGACGCCCGTCGCGCCAACCAGCACGACGCCGATCAGATAGACCATCAATCCGAATGCGACCGCCTTGACGCTCACACCCTTCTCCGTCTCGCTCATGCTCCCCATCACTCCTCGACTGATAACCCTTTCGCCGACAAACTCGACGTTGCTCATTCGTGCTTGTGCGACGTGCCGTTGCCCGTCAACACCAGACCTTCCGTAAACTCTCCGATTTCCCTGCGCCGCCTGTGCCCGTTCGAGAGCAGGACGTGGAGCGGCGCGGGCAGTCGCGAGAGCGCGGCGTGCGTCTGCTGGCGGAAGACGCGGTCGCGCAGTTCCGGCCAGCAACGCTCGAAGTCCTCTTCGGTCGCCGCCGGATGCTCTAGAAAATAGTCGCGCATCGAGTCGCGAAACTCCGCGTAAGCCTGCCCGCGCACGGGGTCGAGCAGCTTCCTGCGCCCGAGTTCCAGAGACTTCTGCTCCTCCCAAATCCAACGCTTCTCCTGCGCGCTCCGCGCGCGGACGGGAATAGTCCTCGAACGCGCCGACTGTCGCTCCAAAACCTGTACGGACTTCTCCTGTCGCCGCTTGTCTTCCTTCCGCTCCTTCACCAGCGCGTAGCCGACCGAGACGAAGATGAAGTAGAAGATGAGCAACTGCGAACGCTGGCGATATGCCGTCCCGACGTTGCCCTGAAAGACCGAATAGGCAATCGTCAGCATCGTCGTGAAAATCAGGATCGGCAACGCCTGTCGTATCCTGTATTTCAGAGTGAACCAGAGGCCCATCATCAGCAGGGGGAAACTCGACCACCAGATGAGCATTTCGGGCAGCGTGATGACCTGCCGGAGCGACGCGAGTTGCCACGGGAAGGGCGCGAAAAGCAGGTAAACCATCCCGAGCGGAATCACGGCGAGCGCGCCGGAAGTGGTCGAAACGTCAACGTCCTGACCGAAACCTGACTGGCCCGACTTTGCTAAATCCAAGCGGCTGCGCTGGATGGCTTCGAGGTTGGCGTAGTCTTCAAACTGCCCGCGCGCCGAGTTCAAGACGCCGAGTTGAATCATCGCCAGCCCGATAAAGATGACGATGATGAACTGCCGCACGATGCTCTGCGCCGACATCTTCGACAGCCCGATGGCGAACGCTCCGGCGATTGAAGCGACCATCATGTAGAAGACGTAGAAGCGCAGCGTGAAGATGCAGAAGAGCGCCGCCGCCAGCACGACGAGATATTTGACGTTCAACTTCTCGCCGAGCTTCAAGGTCGCCAGCATGCTGATCGCCAGCAGAAAAACGAGCGGCCCGTCCTTCAACCCTTGCGCCGACCAGAGAATCATCGAAGGGAAAAAGGCGACCGCGTAGGCCGAGAGACGCGCGACGCGCGAGTTTTGAAAGATGTGTTGCGCGCAGAAATAGATGATGGGCGCGGTCGCCGCACCGAGCACCGCGCTGAAGAATTGCACGGCCAGCATGTTGCGCCCCAACACGCTGTAGATGGCCCCGACGACGTAGATCATGCCCCAGTTTCGATTGAGAAACGCGCCGAGCATGCTGTTGAAGATGGAGGCTTGGAGTTCGCCTTCCCAGACGGTGAGAATCGTCGCGCCGAGAAAGTCGTAGGAGAAGGCATCGCCGCCGAAGAAGCTTTGCACGTTGAAGTAGAAGATGAGCGACCCGACGATGACGCGCGCCAGCAGTCCGCCGACGAAGATCTGCAACAGAAAAACTTTGTCCGTTTTCGTCTGGCTGAGGATGCCGCCGACGACGAGCGACAGCAGGATGCAGAGCGCGACGGCCCCCGCCCCCTGCGAGGGGATGAGAAACACGACGCCGATGCCGACCGCGAGTGATAGGGCTGCGAGTAAAGACTTCATGGACGCGAAACAAAAATCTCCGGCGAAAAACCGACTCTGATTTTAAACTGTCGTTGGTTCATTACGGCTTGTTAAAGCGAACGATTCGCGCGGCGGATGATGAATGAAGACAGAGCTTTTCGATTCTCAGTTCATCGCACGCGCGCGCGTTCTGGTGTCCGCTTTCAAATATCGTCCGGCAGGTCGGGTCGGGTCTTGTGTTCGATGAGAAAGCGGTCTTCCCTGTCGAGCGGCTTGATCGTTTTCGCCGGAACGCCGCCGATGAGTTGATACTCGCCTTCGAGTCGTTTGGTGATGACCGCGCCGATTCCGACGATGCAGCGCGATGGTATCACGCCGCCCGGTGCGACGCGAATCTCCGACCCGATGTAGCTCATCTCGCCGATGCGGATGGGGAGCGTGCGCTGCCGGTTGTGCGTCCAGAGCGACGAATTGCGCCCGCCGAGAATCGTCCGCCGCCCGATCTCCACGCGGTCTGTGAAGTCTATCTTGTGTCCGGTCGTGACGACGCTGCCCGCGCCCAAGATGAAGACGGGGTCAATCGCGTTGACCACTTCGGGGTCGGGGATGGAGTTGATTTCGTTCATCCGAATAATTTCCGCGTAGCGACCGATGCGCACCTCCGCGCCGCCGCGCACGATGTTGAGATGGCCGATGCGCGCGTGGTCGCCGATGGAGAGACGCCCGCCGCCGATGAAGACGTTCAAGTGTCCGATGCTCACGTCGTCGGCAATCTCGCACGAGCGCGCGTCGAGCAGCGTCAGCCCGATGCGGACGCGCTGGCCGATGCGATAACCGAAAAACAGGCGGTAGCACGGGCGTTTCACAAACGACGGCAACACCGCCACCAAAGCGAGCGCAAGCAGGCGCAACCGCGACGAGGCGAAGCGTCTGGTTGAAGACGCGACGAAGGACGGGCGCGCGCGTTCGGCGGCGGCGACTGATGAACCGGCGATGACCGGAGAACCGTCGCCGACAGAGGAATCGGGAGCTTGCCGCCGTCGCTCCTGCTCGTCCGCCGGAATCTCCTCTTCGCTTCGTGTCGCCATCACAATCCTTGTCCCGTCAAGCCGCAGACGCTCGCGCCGCCGCGTCTGATTCCCGTCTCATTTCGCGTTCGCCGCTTCGCGCAGGGCGGCGGCGAGTTTGTCGGCCTGCGCGCCGACGGTGTAATGCGCGAGGGCGTGGCGGCGTCCGGCCTCTCCCATCGAGCGGCGGAGGGGGGCGTCGGAGATGAGGCGCGTGAGCGCGTCGAGCCATTCGCCGGGCGCAGTAGCGAGAAAGTGTGTGACGTTCGGCTCGCCGATTTCGCCCGATGCGCCGACGGGCGTGGCGACGTAGGGCACGCCGACCGCCATGTATTGAATTGACTTGAAGCCCGACTTGCCCGTCGCCCATTCGCTCGCCACAATCGGATACAGGCCGATGTCGAACGACTGCAAATCCTCTATCTCGCGCTCCAAACGCCAGCCGAGACTCTCGACTTCCACACCCTCGACGTTGACCGCATCGCGTCCCGCGCCGACTACTTTTAGACGAAAGCGAGCGGCGCGTGCAAGCCGCTGTAAGACCGGAAAGATTGATTCGAGATAGGGGAAAGTCGAATGCGTGCCGATCCAGCCGAGCACGGGCGGGCGGTCTCCGGCGGCGCTTGCGGGCGCGGGACGAAAACGCTCCGTGTCAACCACGGTCGGGATAACGACCGCGCGCCCGCCGTGCGCCTCGACGTATTCGGCAATCGCACGATTGCCGCACGTCACAACCTTCGCCCAACGAATCATGTCGTCGGTCTTTGAGAACCATTTGAGCGCGCTGCCGAGTCGTCCGTAGGTCGGGCTAGTATATGAAACGTATGTCGCGTCGTCCAAATCGAGCACCAGCGGGCAGCCGCCCAACTTCATCGCCAGCCACTCGACGACCGGCGGCCCGAACATCATCGCCTCGCGCTGCACGAGCAACACGTCCGCGCCGCGCGCCGCTAAAACGTCGCCGAACCGCCGCACCGTCGCGCCGAGCAACCCCACAGCGTTGCGCGGCAACTCCTTTCGATTGTAGAGCGTGGCGAACAGGCGCGAGTCTAAGAAGGGGCGCACGTCGAGCGCGATGCCCCGCGCGCTGAGCGGCGCGACAAACTGCTCCAAACGATAACGGGTGGCCGCCGCTTCCACCGGAGGCGAAGCAAGCCCGAGAACTCTCAACATAAATTCAACAGTCCGGAATCAAAGAGCCGAAGATAACCGACGACAGCCGCCGATTGTGGATAGCTTCCCTCTCATGTCTTTTCGACTTTAGATTCCGTGCTCCAAACTTTCCTGTATAAACTCGCGTAGCGTTCGAGGCCGATGGTGCTGACGTTGAAAAGCCTCTCGGCGACTTCGCGCGCGTGCCCGCGCGTGGCCTCGCGTTCTTCGAGCATCGCCGCGACCGTCTGATTGGCGCGCGTGTATTCGTGCACGTTGAAATAGCGGACGAGCGCGCCGACCCGCTCGCGCGTGATGAGCAGGTCGGAATCGCCGACGCCCGCGTTCAAGACGAGCGGCAGACCGCACGCCAGATACTCGGCGGTCTTCGTCGGCGACGAAGCGAGCTTCGAGAAGCATGGCTTGATAAACGCTATTCCCGCATCGCTCGCCGAAAGATACGATGCCACCTCCTTCGACTCGACGGCGCGAATCGTGTAACGCCTCTCCGCAATCCCGCGCGCGCGCATCAATGCCGTAATCTGTTCGTGCGCGGACGGCGTGAGCCAGAGGAAATGCGCGTCGTCGCGCGCTCCGGCGAGCGTGGCGAAGAAGTCGGCCATGTCCTCGTTCAGATACCAGCCGCCAATCGAGCCGCTATAGACGAGCACGAATGAATCCGCGATGCCAAGCTCCGTGCGCCGCGCGTTGCGCGCCGCCGCGTCGAAGCGGAAACGCTCAAGGTCGGCGCAGCAGGGGATGACCTCGTGCGCGACCGCGCGACCGCGCAGGCCCTCCCAATCCTTGATAATCTCCCAGATGCGCTCCGTCAGCGTGACGACGCCGTCCGAGGCCGCGAAGCAACGCCGCTCCATCCCTTTCGTCAAGCGATACTTGAAGTTGCCCGCGCGCCAATGTCCCGCGTCCGCGTACTCCTCCGCCAGCAGCCCGCGCACGTCGAAAATCATCCTCACGCCCGTCTCTTTCTTCAAACGCAGCGCAATCGTCGCCGGAATATGGCTGCGCGCGTGGACGAGTTCGATTCCGTTTCGCCGCACGAGCGCGCGCGCGTAGCGCGTGCCCGCCCACACGTCGTAGGCGGTCGCGGGCAGCGACGGGCGTTGATGATAACGCAGGCGATGCCATTCGATTCCGTCGGCGGCGAGCGTCGCTTCGAGTTCCGCGCAGCGCGTCTGCCCTTCGGCGGTGTAAGCCCCCTCGCGCTCGAAACTCAGCAGCGTGAAGCGCACGCCCTCGGCGCGGCTCAACTCGCGCAGGTACGGGATGACCTGACTCTGCCCGAGCGGATCGAGCATCCCGTTATAAGAGATAAAGAGGACGCGCTTTCCTCTGAGCGTCGGCGCGTCTGCGGGCATCGCCTGTTGAGATTGTTGATTCACGACTGAGATTTATGCGCGGCGCGCGGCGTCGAGTTCGCGGGCGCGGGCGACCGCACGAGCGCCTGTGCCCAACCGACGAAGGTCGCCGCGTCAATCGTTACAATCAACGCCGCGACCCCGGCGAACTGCGCCGGATTGAGCGCCCAAAGAATGCCCCGCCCCTCGCGCCGCCGCCAGATGCTCTTGGCCGCGCGCGCCGCGAGGCCCAAGACCGGCAGCACAAGCCACCAGCGGCTATGCAGGAGCGCGAGCAGGACGAAGACCGCGACGAGCGCATACTGCCGCGCGATACCGTAGTGCCAGAAGCGTTGACGACCGGCCCAGACGTTGTGGCGCGAGTAGAGGACGAACTTGCGGAAGGTGCTGGCGAGCGTCGGTCGCAGTTGCCACCAGACGGTCGCACGCGGCGACCAACCCGTCTTCCATCCTTCGCGTTCGACGGCTTCCATGAACATCAAATCTTCGGCGGCGCGCAGGTCGGGAAACCCGCCGACGCTCTGCCACACCTCGCGCTTCAAGAGCGACGATGCGATGAACGGCCCGCGCATCCATTCGCCCGCGCGCGACTGTTTCGGCGGCGGGTAGGTGAGCGCGGCGCAACGCTCGAAGAACGTATCCGCGACCGGCTCGAAGTTGCCATAGACGACCGTGACCGACGGGTCGCGCCGGACGACATCTTCCAGACGTTCAAGCCAATCAGGTTCGAGACGATTGCCCGCGTCCGTCAGCGCGATCCAATCGTGACGCGCGGCGGCGATGCCGACGTTGCGCCCGCGTCCCGGCGTCGCCTCGCCCGCTTCGACGACGCGCAGCGTCGCGTCGCGCTCGCCCGCATGGCGCAACAACTCGACCGTCTCGTCGCGGCTCCCGCCGTCAACTATCAGAACCTCGTCGGGGCGTCGGGTCTGCGCGGCGATGCTGTCGAGCAGGTGTTGAATCGTCGCCGCTTCGTCGCGGACGGGAATCACGAGCGAGATACGCAACCGCTCATTCGCGTTGTCGAAAGTTTCACTCATAACGCGGCGGCGCGGCTCTCCCTTTCGACCGACGGCGGCGCGCTCTCCGCCTGCGGCGCGTCAATTTTTCCGAGGCCGTACGTCTGGAAATCGGCGAGCGTGGGCGCGCGTCGCGGGTCTTCGATCATGTGGAGCGGAACCTCGCCGTAGAAGGAGGCCCACATCGTATAAGTGCTCGGCGGGCCGATCAGGTAATCGCACGCGGCGAGCGCGTACATGTCTTCGATGAGATGGCCCGTGCCGGAAAGATGCGGGAAGCGAGACAGGAAACTTTTATCCTGTTCGGCGTTCGAGCAGATGAGGAAAGCGACTCTCCGCTCCGGCCAGAGACTTTGCACGCGCTCCAACTGTGCGGCGTAGGTCTCAAGCTCGTAGAAATATTTTCCGCCCTTGTAGGTTCGATAATCGCCGTGTCGGATGTGTACGCCGACGAGCACGTCGCAACTTTCGCGCGCACGTTGGATAAGTGCCGCGACGTTTGCGCGAAACTCATCGCGCGGGCGGAAATATTCGCGGATGGCTCCGGCATGGCGCGCGACGGCTGGCTCGTCGCGAAAGAGCCAGCCCTGCATCAGGACGAGTTGACGGGGTTTGAGCGTGGCGAGAAACCCGGGGTCGTCGAGTCGCAGTTCCTCTTCCCAATCGAGCGAGACGGCGCGCAGAGTTTCAGACTTAATCCCGCTCCTGACGAGCGCGCGCGCGGCGTAATAGCAGATTTGATAAAAGAGTTTTCGCGCCAGCCGACCCTTCGGAAGAGACGATGGGCGGGCCGGATAGCGACACAGGAGGTCGCGGCTCGTCGTCTGAAAATAAGGGGCGTACTCGTCGAAGCCCGCATTCGTGAGCGCGACGTTGTGGTCGCGCGCGCAGCCGATGAATTGGGCGAAGAGGAACAGGCGATTCCCCAGTTGGCCGGGCTTGCTGGCGATAATGAGCATTTCAAACACCTACTTACTGCTGACCGGCGAAAGCCCTGATGATGTCGTCCTTCTCTTCGATGATGTAGGCCGGATTGATCTCCCGGAGGCGCGCCAAGACCTGTTCTTTGGCGGGCGCGTTCGGCGTCCCCTCGAAGAGACGCGCGTCGTCAATCAGAATCACGTGATTCTTGATTTCATGTCGGCGGATGTGTTCGAGTTCTTTGAGAATCGGATAATCGAGCGGCCCCTGCGCGGTGAAGCCGCCGGAGAAATGTCCGTCGAGCCAGAAGAGAGCGGGCTCCACGATGCGCCCGAGGATGAGCGGCAGCATGTCGCTGCTGTCGCCCTGCAAGATTTCGACGTGCGGGTAGCGGGCAAACATCTCCCGCGCGCGCGCGCACAGTTCCGCACTCAACTCGACCGAGTAAACTTTCCTGAAACGCGCGCGCATCGCCTCGACCATCTCGCCGAGATACGTGCCCGTCTCGACGAAGACCCCGAGATTGAACCGCTTCTGATACTGCTTGATCGCCAACTGCTTGACGACGTGCGGCGGCGGCACGGGCTTGCCCCGCAGGTTCCACCTGACGATATGATTGAGATGACGTATCGTTTGCATCATTATCCAAACATCGGACGAGGCCACACCGCGCGCGCCTCATCCATCAAGTGATCCTCTCTGTTGTGAAAATCCCCTGCACCGAAAAAGAGAAACATTAGTTGACCCGGCAACACAAACGCAAGCTAGTAAATCGTGAATCGTAAATCGTAAATAGAAAGAGCAGGTTTTATCTATTTAACCCAAGTTGCCAGTTATTGAATGAATGCCTTATCAACTTGATAGGCAAACAAAAACAGACTGATTTTCAAGATAAACCCTTCAAGCGTCGTCGCATGTATCTTCTTGGGGAACATTTTCGTGATTT
>DATLMV010000030.1:0-10217 GCA_035537095.1 Pyrinomonadaceae bacterium | reverse complement strand
TCGCCGAGCGGAAACAACGCGTGCGCGAGTTGTCCTTGCGTCAACTCCCAGAGGAAATATGACTGGTCTTTGCGCTCGTCTTGCCCGCGCAGAAGCCTGTAACGCTGCGCCGCCTCGTCGTAGCGAACGCGCGCGTAATGACCCGTCGCCACCTTGTCGCAGCCGAGGCTCTGCGCGAGCCTGTCGAGCGAGGCAAACTTCAGGCGGCTGTTGCACGCCACGCACGGAATCGGCGTCTCGCCTTCCAGATAACTCTCGACGAAAGGCTTCACCACGTCGCGCTCGAAGTCGTCTTCGAGGTTCAACACGTAGAACGGGAACCCGAGTTCTTCCGCCACGCGTCGCGCGTCATAAACGTCGTCGAGCGAACAACAGCGCGACGGCAAAGGCTCTCCTTCCGCGTCCACGTTCAACCCGCGACGCTGGTTCCAAAGCTGCATCGAGAAGCCGACCAACTCGTGGCCCGCGTCCCGCAGAATCGCCGCCGCCGCCGAAGAATCCACCCCGCCCGACATCGCTACTGCAATCTTCATAAATGGTAAATCGTGAATCGTAAATCGTGAATAGATAAGAACCTGTGAACCGGGAATCTTAAATCGTAAACCGATAGCCGCATGAAGCCCTCATCTATTCACGATTTACGATTCACGATTGACGGTTTTTCTCCCGTTTGCCGCCCCTTCGCGGCAGGTGCTAAGATGCTGCACTAAAAGTTGATAAATGCTTTTAGTGGTCATCTCAGGATACCCGAAACGAGGGGAAACGTCAGCCCGTCGGAGAGTCCGGAGTCCGAAAGTCCGAGGGTTCAAAGTCAAACGCTTTGCCTTTCGACATTCGACTTTAGACTTGTGACTTTGGACTTGCTGTTGACATTGGACTTATGGAACGAGCCATCGAAGAATTTACCGTTGCCGAGGAGCCTTTTTATCTCGCGGCGGCGAGCGAGGTGGAACTCTTTGAGGCGGCGCACGCGGCACGCCTGCCCGTGATGTTGAAGGGGCCGACCGGGTGCGGCAAAACGCGTTTCGTCGAGCACATGGCGTGGCGTCTGGGTCGCCCTTTGATTACCGTCGCCTGCCACGAAGACCTCTCGGCGACCGACCTCGTCGGGCGTTTCCTCCTCGAAGGCGAGGAGACTATCTGGCACGACGGCCCTTTGACCGCCGCCGTCCGTCACGGCGCGATCTGCTATCTGGACGAAGTCGTCGAAGCGCGCAAAGACACGGTCGTCATCATCCACCCGCTGACCGACCACCGCCGCCGCCTGCCCATCGAAAAGCGCGGCACGATTCTCGACGCCCCGGAAGACTTCATGCTCGTCGTCTCCTATAACCCCGGCTATCAATCCATCCTCAAAGACCTCAAGCAGTCCACGCGTCAACGCTTCGTCTCGCTTGAGTTCGACTATCCGCCGCCCGACATGGAAGCCGAAATCGTCGCCCGCGAAGGCGGCGTCGGCCCCGAGCACGCACGCGACCTCGTCCTCATCGGCCAGAAGGTCAGAAACCTGCGCGGCCACGGCCTCGAAGAAGGCGTCTCCACACGCCTCTTGATTTACGCCGCCCAGATGATTGCGCGCGGCATCCCTGCAATCGCCGCCGCCGAAGTCGCCCTCTGCTCCCCGATCACCGACGACCGCGAACTCCAACGCAGCATCCGCGAAATCGTAACAACCGTGATTTAGTATGTCTGACGTTGAGACAGATAGGAACGATAAGACAACCGAGCAACCGATTGAGGTTGAGTTGCGGGAGCGTCTGCGTGCGGTGAAGGGCGCGGGGGGGCGGCGTTCGGTGGGGGGATTGGTGCGGGAGTTTGGGCGGTTGCCGGTGGAGGCGACGCGGGCGGCGTTGGAGTTGAGCGCGGGGTTGGCGGGGGTGAGTTTGCGTGTGAGCGGGGAGTTTTTGCAGGCTGTGCCGGAGGCGGCGCGGGTGTTGGATGCGGAGGGTTTGCGGGCTTGGGGGGAGATGGGCAGGCGTCTGGCGATGGCGGACGTGGAGACGGGGGCGGGGTTCTTCGCGGCGGGCCTCGGAGAGTTAGCGGACGTGCCGCGCGAGGCGAGGCCGCTCTTGTTCGCGGTCTGTGCGCGGCAGATGACGTTGTCGAGTTCAATTGCTTTGGAGACGTTCAGGCGTGCGCCGGAGTTGGCGCGCGCGGTCGCGGACGCCGAAACGCTGCGCGCAATCTTTGAAGTGGCGGTCGAGATCGCGCGTCGCTCGGCGAAGCATAGCGCGGATTTTCTGTCGGCGACGCCGCGCGTCGTGTCGAGCGTGGAACGGAGCGGGGGAGCGGGCGCGCGTGAGTTGATGCGTGCGGCGGTGGGTTTGTCGAACGCGTTTGCGTTGCGCGCGGGAGGCATCGCGGCGGATATGTGGAACGCGATGCCCGCCGTCTTGGAGGGGCTTCAAGCGGAGCAGGCGGCGTCGCTGTTCGGCTACGCGGAGAGTTTTTTGGAGCGCGGCGGGGCGGCTGCTCTGCACGCGCTGGCGGCGGGCGGCGAGGTGTTGCGCGTGATGCCGGAGGCGTTCGCGGAGTGGACGGCATTGCTGCACGCGGTGGCCGAACAGAGCAACGCGGGGTTGGTCGCGCTGGCGCGGACGAGTCCTGTTTTCTTTCAAGCGTTCGCGACGCAGAGCGAACGCGCGCGTGCGGTCGCATTGGCGCGGCGCGTGATGTCGGCGGCGAGCGAGGTGGCGCGGGTGGACGCGGAGGCGGCGATTTCGTGTTTTCGTTCCGGCCCGTCGGCGTTGCGGACGACTTCCATCGAACAGTTTGAGCAATGGGCGCGCGAAGGGCTGGCGCAGGGAGACGCGGACGCGCGCGCGCGACGGAGCTACTACGCTCTGGAGACGCGCCGGAGCAATGACGCGCTCTTGAGCGGCGGCACGGGCCTCGCGCTTGAAGAGGTGGCGCAGACGTTGCGGCTCTACGTCGAGGCTCTGACGGGTCGGACGGTCGAGGTTGCGCCGGTCGCGTCCGTGCCGGACGAGTCGCGCATCAATGATGGGCAGACGATTCACCTGCCCGCAAACGTCGCGGAGTTTACCGACGACGCGCGAAACTTTCGTCTCTACAAAGTGCTCGCAGCGCACGCGGCGGGCCAGATCGAGTTTGGCACGCACGAGCGCGAGACCGCCGACCTGCGCGCCGCCTACGCCTCGCTCTCCGAACTCTACGCGCCCGAGAATTTGGACGCGCGCGACGCCTTCGCGCTCGACGGCTACATCAACGACCCCGCGCAGAGCGAACGCGCGCTCGCGCCCGAAGAGGAAGCGCGCCGCGCGCGTGAGTCCGCGCGCGTGTTGCCCGCAGGCGGTGATTATCGCGCGGTGTTGTCGCTCTTTCCGCAGGCGGGCCTTGCGACGCGCATCTTCGGGACGTTGGAGAACGGGCGGATTGACCGGCGTCTGCGTCATGCATATCGCGGCTTAAGCCGCGACCTCGACGCGGTGCGCGAACACCTGCGAGCGGCGCGCCCGCGCGTCGCCGCGCTCCCCATCACGCTCGTGCCCTTCGAGTTGCTTTTCCAGATCACGCTCTGCGGCGGCGCGCTCGACGATGCGCGCGACTTCTACGGTCAGATAGTTTCCGAGTTGGAAACAATCGTCGCCGACTATTTGACGGGCCCGCAAGCGGCGGTCGCCGACACCTTGATGGCGACGAGCCGCGTCTATTCGCTGTTTCAAAACGTCGTGCCCGAGATGACCGAGCGCGAGCAGCAGGAGACTGAAGGCGAGGGCGCGAGCGAGGAACAGGAGGAGGAGAACCGGAGCAACGAGACTTTGGAGACGGATGAGCGGCAACCGCCGCCGGAGCAGCAGCGACCGCAGCGCGACGCGCGCGAACTCTTCAATGCGTGGGCCAGCGCGGAGGCGCACGACGGCGAGCCGGACGAGTTGTTCGGCGCGGAGCGTTGGGCGGCGGGCGAGACGCCGGAGCAGGGTTTGGAAGAGGGCGAGGAGGCGTTTCTTTACGACGAGTGGGACAGGGAGTTGTCGGACACGCGCGTCGGCTGGTGTCGCGTCGTCGAGAAGCGCGTGCGGCGCGGCGACCGCTCGTTCGTCGAACTCACGCGCTCGCGTTATCGCGGCACGATTTCATCTATCCGTCATCAGTTTCAGTTGATGAAGCCGGAGAGTTTGAAGCGCGTCATCAACGAACTCGACGGAGAGGACTTCGACTTGAGCGCCGTCATTGATTACGTCGCCGACCGTCGCGCCGACGGGCAGCAGTCCGAACGTCTCTACACGAAGCGTCTCCGCCGCGAGCGCGATGTCGCCGTCTCGTTTCTGCTCGACCAGTCGTCCTCCACCGCGCGCACCATCGGTCGCCATCCCTTGCAGCCCTACACGCATCCGGGCCGCCGCATCATCGAAGTGGAGAAGGAAGGACTCGTCCTGATGAGCGAGGCGTTGGAGGCGGTCGGCGACGTGTACGCCATCTACGGCTTCACGTCCGAAGGGCGGCGCAACGTCAAGTTCTACGTCATCAAGGATTTCTCCGAGCGTTACACGGAAGAGGTCGAGCGGCGCATCGGCGGCATCAACTATCAACACAACACGCGGCTCGGCGCGGCCATCCGCCACGCCGCCCGCCGTCTCAAAAAACAGGAGGCACGCACCCGCCTCCTCATCGTCCTCTCCGACGGGCGACCCTACGACCACGACTACGGCGACGCCCGCTACGCACGCGAAGACACGCGCGAAGCCCTCCGCCAAGCGCGCCTCGACGGCATCACGCCCTTCTGCATCACCATTGACCGCGACTCCGAAGCCGAACTCCGCGACCTCTACGGCGAAATCGGCTACACCATCATTGACAACGTCCTCTCCCTTCCCGAACGCATGCCCGCCATCTATCGCAGGCTCACTTCTTAAAGCAGATGTCGGATGTTGGGATTTTGTCTATGACTGACATCTAACCTCCGACATCTATCATCTATTCAGCGTGCGTCTCTCAGACGTTACCGTCGAAGGAATGAATCGGTTTATACTAACGGCGTTATGAGTCTTCATATCAACACAGTTCCGCTGTCAACCGATGAAGCCGGGGTAATGCGCGTTGACGGCACGCGAGTCTCTCTCGACTCGGTTGTCTTTGCCTTCAACGACGGCGCGACGCCGGAAGAGATTGCACAGCAATATCCGACCTTGCACCTGGCGGACGTGTATGCAGTCATCAGCTACTATCTCCAACATCGCTCCGAAGTCGAAGATTACCTTGAGATGAGGCGCGGACAACGACTCGAACTGAGGAAAGAGGCTGAAGCGCGCTTCGACCCGCAGGGCATCCGTGAACGCTTACTTGCGAGGCAACGCTCGGGAAGAAACTGACCAATGCTCCGTCTGGCAGCCGACGAAGACTTCAACAACCGGATTCTGCGGGGACTCATCCGACGCCAGCCGGAACTCGACATCGTGCGTGTGCAGGATGCCGGACTGAGCGCCAAAGCCGATACAGATGTGTTGGAATGGGCGGCGATGGAAGGCCGCGTCCTGCTCACGCATGATGTGACGACCATGAAGAAACACGCCGACGACCGCATCGCTGCCGGATTGCCGATGCCCGGAGTCTTCGAGGTCGGTCAGGAAATTCCCATCGGGCAAGCCATCGAGGAGATACTGCTCCTCGCCGAGTACAGCCTTGAAGGTGAATGGGAAGGACAGGTCAGATTTCTCCCGCTCAGATAACGGATGCCCCCGCGACCTCTACGGCGAAGTCGGCTACACCATCATTGACAACGTCCTCTCCCTTCCCGAACGCATGCCCGCCATCTATCGCAGGCTCACGTCGTAGGATAGAGGTTGAGCAATCTTTTCTGTTGGATTATTTGTTTTTACTGAGCGGATGAGTTGACTAGCTCGGTTAAATTCTCAAAATAGCGGCGATGGGTACGCCGTAAAGCTTCTTCTGTGGCAGCCTCCAGCAAAACCACCTCACGTTCTGTTCCGAGGCGATTAAGTTCAAGTTCCATTTGCAGCCGCGTTTCCTTTGCTTGTTGCTGTTCTGAATCTTCAAATTCTTTAAAGGTAACAATACTGCCACTACTACGATCATACTCGATCAGAAATATCATCGTTTTCTCCTTTTAGTTCCTCCACTACTTCTATATTACTACGAAGATGCTCAAATATTTCCTGACTAAGATTGCTTATTTCCTGTTGAATATTAATCATCTCCTGCTTTTTATTCTCCGTAAGGACATCCTGAGATAACAATAGGGTGGCTATACTTGCAGAGTTAACCTCAAGCCATTCTTGCGTAGCAACTACAGAAGATAACTCTTTAAGAGTTGTTTGAATGCTTTCATTTCCTCCGCCGTACTTAATCGCCGGGTTCACAATGTCCGAAAATTTTTCCGAAAGTTCGGCCCACTGGTGTTGTAGTAAAGTCCGAACCTGTATCTCGATTGCCTTGCCGAGATAGCTAACAATTACGTGGACAGCCCGATAACCATGACTGGGTTGTTTCCGGCGGTCAACAATGGTGGTGTTTTCAAAGAGATTTTCAAGCGATTGAACCACCGATTCCTGACTAGATATGTCAGGCACAATCAATCTACCGCCCGCAATGTCTTGGATTTGGGTCAAGCGTATGCTCTCTCTACGCAACTTATCAGAGATAGACGTGGTGGATTTCGCAGGTCTTCCGGTCGGCTCAAGTGATAACTCCTTACGAATGTTTCCGACGACAGTCTCATAAGCCTCAGAGAATGAGAGACGGTATTGATCGAGAAGCCGCAAATCGTCATCGCTGACATTGCCTTTCCTGAGACGGTCGCCTAAGCGGTCAATTTGTGTTTTAGACATCTCTTTCGTCATAAATAAGGCACGTCTAGTATGCTAACATCTAAGGCGAGTTGAGGATAGAGTATCGGACGGCCTGACAAGTTATTCGAGTTGCTCGGCATCTAAGCTCTGCTTTCTCCTGTTGAGCGCGTCCGCGCGAGTAAGTTATTATCGGGACGGAAGAATCATGGAGGGTTGGCAGAACGGCTATTGCACTAGTCTTGAAAACTAGCGCCCGCAAGGGCTTGGGGGTTCGAGTCCCTCACCCTCCGTCAAGATTGAATCGGTTTCACACGGGCCGCCCGACGCCGCGCAGGGAAGCGTCTCGGGCGGCCCGGTTGTTTTCGTTTGAAGGGGCGCGCGGGCGGCTGTTAGAGTTGCAATCACGGGGAGGTGAAAGAATTTGTTTGCGTTGATGTGGGAAGGAGTGTCGAGCGCGGCGGCGGCGGCGGGGGGCGGCGCGACGCTCGGGCGTGCGTTGTCATTCGCGGTGTGGAGGTGGCAGGAGCAGCAGCAGCAACAACCGGCGCAGACGCCGGAGAAGATTGACTGGCTGCATCGCATCTGGAACGACTACATCAACCGTCCTTTGGAGATCGGCGAGACGCTGAAGATTTCGCTGGCGAGTCTCGGCATCGGCATCATCGTCTTTCTGCTGGCGCTCGTCGTTTCGCGTGCGTTGCGCAGTTTTCTCGAACGGCGGATGGCCGCGCGCGCGCATCTCGATCCGGGGCTGCAATACACAGTCCTGCGGCTGACGCATTATTTCATCATCACCGTCGGCGTGCTCTACGCGCTCAAGGTCGCGTTCAATGCCGACCTGACGACGCTCGCCGTCGTCTTCACGGCGCTCTCGGTCGGCATCGGTTTCGGTCTGCAATTCATCGCGGGCGACCTCGCCTCCGGTTTCATCCTGCTCTTCGAGCGTCCGGTGCGTGTCGGGGATTTCGTCACCGTCACCGGCCCTGACAGCAGGTTGACAGAGGGGCGCGTGCAGAGCATCAACCTGCGGACGACCGTCGTGATGACCAACGACCACATCGCCGCCATCGTCCCCAACTCCAAACTCGTCAACCAGAACCTGATCAACTGGTCGTACGGCGAGAGACGCTCGCGCATCTCCATCCCCATCGGCGTCTCCTACGACACGGATGTCGAACTCGTCACGCGGACGCTGCTGCGCGCCGCCGAGGGCGTCAACCACATCCTCGAAGAGCCGAAACCGAGCGTGCAGTTTTTAGACTTCGGAGCGTCGTCGCTCAACTTCCGTCTGCTCGTCTGGACAGACCGCCCGCGCCGCTACCCGCAGATTAAAAGCGACATCAACTATCGCATCCGTCGTCTCTTCCTCGAAGAGAAGATCGAGATTCCCTTCCCGCAGCAAGACCTCAACGTGCGCGGCGGCTCGCTCCGCATCGAACCGCCTCCCCTCCCGCCCGACGCCGAGAACAGCGATCACGGGCCGGAAGAGTTCGACGACGCCGGAGCGACGCGGGACGAAAGAGAAGTGGCGGGCAGAAAATAGTCTGGCCGTCGGAGCCGTGAGAGACAGCATGTGAATGCGGCGCGCGCTCGCGGGCGGCTCTGAAGTTTTGCGTGCTTTTATGCCGTTCACTCGACAGCAGTTCGATTTGAAATTCCGGGCCGGTGTTGAACGGTTCTCTGAGTTCGAGTTGAACCGATGACGTTCACTTGACGTTCACTTTCTGCTGTTGCACAAACCGGCGGGCAAGGGGTAGGCTACAGGGACGCGCGTGCTGAATGGCGATTCATTCAGCGCGGGCGCGTGAGACTAAATCTTATTCGGAGCACAAATCCCCTGATGCGTTCGGCTCGTTCCCTCTCGGCAGCGCGGACTCCGGTCGGCGATAAGCGCGAGGCCATCCTCCGCGCGGCGACCAGCGTTTTCGCACGCAACGGTTATTTCAACTCGAAGGTCGCCGACATCGCGCGCGTCGCCGGAGTCGCCGACGGCACGGTCTATCTCTACTTCAAGAGCAAAGAGGAAATTCTCCACTCCATCTTCGAGCGCAACGCGGGCGAAGCCATCGCCGAAGGGCGCAGGCAACTCGCCGAGGTCGCCGACGCGCGCGAAAAACTGCGCCGCATCGCTACGCTCCATCTCGAACGTCTCGGCGCAGACCGCGATCTGGCAGTCGTCTTTCAGGTCGAACTGCGCGGGACGACGAAGTTTATGGAGGAGTTTTCCGCCGCCGGGCTGGCCGAGTACCTGCGTCTGATTCGTGAGACGTTCGAGGCCGGACAGCGCGAGGGCGTGTTCCGGCCCGAGTTGAATGCCAAGGTGGTGGCGAAGATTCTCTTCGGCGCGCTCGACGAGATGGCGACCAACTGGATTCTCTCCAAGCGCCGCTACAAGCTCGCGCCGATGGCCGCGCCCGTGCTCGACATCTTTCTGAACGGAGTGACCGCCAAATGACGGACACCAGAGAACAAGCGACGATGACCAACGACGCGCCCCCGCAAACGGAGACGAGCGCGCGGACGACGACCGCGCCGGAGCGCGTGCCGCGCACGCCCGACGAACCGCGTACGCTCCCCGAAATGTTCGAGCGCGCCGCGCGCATGCATCCGAAGCCCGACACGCTCAACCATAAACGCGACGGCGAGTGGCAGCACATCTCCTCCGCAGAGTTGATGCGGCGCGCGCGCCACGTCGCGCTCGGCCTCTACGCGCTCGGCGTCCGCCACGGCGACCGCGTGGCGATTCTCTCCGAGAGTCGTCCCGAGTGGGTGCTGGCCGACGCGGGCTGCCAGTTTGCGGCGGCGGTTGACGTGCCCATCTACCCGACGCAAGCGCCCCCGCAGGTCTGCTACATCCTCAACGATTCCGGCGCGAGCATCCTCTTTATTCAAGACCGCGCCGCCTTCGAGCGCATCATCGAATCCATCCGCGACTGCGAGGCTCTGGAACACGTTATCTTTTTGACGGGCGAAGGCGTGGACGAGGATTTCTCGCTGACGCTCGCCGAACTCGAAGGGCGCGGGCGCGCGCTCGAAGCGGAGCAGCCGAACCTCTTCGGGCAACTGTCGCGGGCGGTTCAGGCGGAAGACCTCGCGACCATCATCTACACTTCGGGGACGACGGGCGAGCCGAAGGGCGTCATGCTGACGCACTCGAATCTGGTCACTAACCTGATTGATTCCGCAGGTCATCTCGCCTTCTCCTCGCACGACGTGGTGCTCTCCGTCCTGCCGCTCTCGCACGTCTTCGAGCGGCTCGGCATGTACATGTACATGCATCACGGGATGAGCGTCTATTTCGCCGAGTCGTTGGAGAAGATCGGCGACAACATGCGCGAGATTCGCCCGACGGTAATGCTCTGCGTGCCGCGTCTGTTTGAAAAAATCTACGCGCGCATCAAATCCAAAGCCGCCGAGGGCGGACGCTTGAAGGCGTCCGTACTTTCT
>DATLMV010000029.1:0-8445 GCA_035537095.1 Pyrinomonadaceae bacterium | reverse complement strand
CTCTTCAACTGCCTGCCGCGCAAAACCGAAGTTGACCAGATCGGCGCGCTCCCGATGATTACGCTCTTCCGCGAGCCGCTCCCGGACGCGGCGCGACTCTTGAAACGCGCCTCCGACATCACCATCGCGGCGGCGACGCTCATCGTGCTCGCGCCCGTCTGGTTGATCGTCGCCGCGCTCATCAAACTCGACTCGCGCGGCCCCATCTTCTATCGCCAAGAGCGCGTCGGGATGGACGGTCGCATCTTCCTGCTCTTCAAATTCCGCACGATGCGCGCCGATTCCGACGATTCCGTGCACCGTGATTTTCAACGCAAGTACATCGAAGGCCGTCCCGATTCCAACTTGGGCGACACGGAGCGTCCCGTCTATAAACTTCATTCCGACCCGCGCGTGACGAGGGTCGGGCGGGCGCTGCGTCGCCTGAGCCTCGACGAGTTGCCGCAACTTCTCAACGTCCTGCGCGGCGACATGAGCATCGTCGGCCCGCGCCCGCCCATCTCCTACGAAGTCGAAGCCTACGAACTCTGGCATCGCAAGCGGCTCGACATGAAGCCGGGCCTCACCGGGCTCTGGCAAGTCTCAGGGCGCAACCGTCTCTCCTTTGAAGAGATGGTGCGGCTCGACCTCTACTACATCGAAAACTGGTCGCTCCTGCTCGACCTCCGCATCATCCTCAAAACCCTGCCCGTCATGCTGCGCGGCGACGACGCGTATTAAGGGATGAGGGCGGAGGGATGAGGGATGAAGCAGAATTGAATGATTGAATCATCGGTTCATCGAATCATTTATCAATGAACAAATGATTCGATGATTCAATGAGTAAATCAGTAAATGATTCGATGATTCAATGAGTAAATGATTCAATCATTAAATGAGTAAATCCCCCCCTTCATCCCTCATCCCTCATCCCTCATCCCTCGCCGCTTGGCTCGACCGCGCCGTCGTCTTTTTCCTGTTCGTGTTCGCGTTGTTCGCGCCGCATTCGATTGCGGCGACGCAGGGGGCTTGGCTGTGCGGGATGCTGTTGTGGGTGGCGCGATACTTCGTGCGCCCAAGACCCGTGCTCGCGCGCACGCCGCTCGATTATGCGCTGCTCGGTTTCTTCATCCTGACGTTTTTCTCCACGCTCTTTTCTTACGACCGCGACGTGTCCATCGGCAAACTGCGCGCGGCGAGTCTCTTCACGATTGTCTATCTGTTGGCGCAGGCGTCGGCGTCGCGGCGCGTGCTGCGGATGCTGGCGGTCGTGCTCGTCGCGTCGTGCATGGTGAACGTCGTCTATACGTTCGGCGCGCGGGCGTTGGGGCGCGGGGTGAAGGTCTTGGAGTTGCGTGCGGAGAGTCCGCTGTACGTCGCGGGCGTGCGCGCGGGCGACACGCTGCTCAAGGTGGACGACGTGCGCGTCAGCCGTCCTTCGGACATCGTGCGCGCGCTTGAAACTTCGAGCGAAAAGGCGGATAACGACGACGGCAGGGCACGCGTGCAGAGTTATCGTTACGAGTTGGTCTATACGTTCGAGGCGGCACGCGGGGAGTTGCTGGAGGGCGCGACGCCGGAGGCGCGGCTCGGCATCGCGCGCTGGTCGCGCGGGCGCGACGAACGCGCGACCGGATTTTACGGGCAGTACGTGACCTACGCGGAAGTCCTGCAACTCGTCGGCTCGCTCGCGGTCGGCCTGTTCATCGCGCTCGGGCGCAAGCGTTCGTGGCGGGGCGCGCTCTTGGCGGTCTCCATCGCGGGCCTGACCGCCGCGCTGATTATGACGTTGACGCGCGCTTCGTGGCTTGGATTTTTGCTCTCGGCGTTTACTATCATGCTGGCGGGCGCGGCCAGCCGCCGGACGCTTTTGCTGACGGCGTGCGTCGCCGTGCCGCTCGTCGTCGCGGGGCTGTTCGTCTTGCAGCAGAAGCGCCGGGTCGGTTTTCTCGACCGGCAGGACGCTTCGACGACGTGGCGTCTGGATGTCTGGCGCGAGGGCGCGCAGATACTTTTGCGTGAGCCGAGACACCTGCTCGTCGGCACGGGGATGGACTCGCTCAAAGGGCATTGGCGTGAGTGGGGGATGTTCGACGGGGGGCGGCAGCCTTGGGGACACCTCCATTCGACGCCCTTGCAGTTGGCCTTCGAGCGCGGGCTGCCGACGCTCCTGTGCTGGCTCGTCCTCGTCGCGCTCTACGCGCGGATGCTCTGGCGTCTCGTCCGCAGCAGAAACGGCGACGCCGCGCTGGATTGGATCGAGCGCGGGACGGTGCTCGGCGCGCTCGGCGGTCTCGTCGGCTTTCTCGTCAGCGGTCTGGTGCACTACAACTTCGGCGACTCCGAAGTCGTCATGGTCTTTTACTTCATGATGGGGCTCGCGCTGGCGATTCACCTCCGGGCGCGGGACGAAGACGCAAGGGCGCGCGACGCCGCGCGTTCTGTTCGATAACGGCGACGCTTTGAGTTGAAAGGAATTTTAGAGATGAATCTTTTGAAGAAACTGGCCGGAGTCGCGGCCTTCATCGTCGCGCTCGGCGCGGCGATTCTGGTGACGAAATACTACGGCCCGCATCCTCCCGCGTCGCCGCCTGCGCCGCCTGCGCCGCCGACAGCGAGCGTGCCGCAGCCGCCCGCCGCCCCGCCCGCGCGCGAGACGACGGAGGAGGCGAACGGACTCTCGTATAAAGCGAGTCTGGTTTCGGTGGACTTCGCAGCCAAGAAGACATATACGACGCTCGTCTTGGAGCGCGAACCGGGGCAGCGCGCGCCGGAGAGGGTCTGGGTCTGGACGTACTTCTTCGTGCCGGGCAGCGCGTCGTCCGAAAGCTGGTCGGGCGAGCCTGTCGAAATAAAGGAACCCTTCGCGGGCGGCAAAAGCAGGGTGACGCTGACCGCCGAGTCGCCGTGCGACTGGTGCGACTCGGGAGGCGTGTCGAAAGAAGGACTCTATGCGCGCGTCAAAGTATCGAACGTCTCACGGGAGTTGGCCCGCGTGCCGCAGGAGAATGTGGATTTGGAGATCACGACGGCCACGCCCGTCGTCATCCAGCACGGCAAGCGGCCCGCGCGTTAGCCGTGCGGGAGTTTTTCTTTGCAAGATTCGTGTTTGTGAATCATTCAAGCGTGCGAGAGGGCGAAAGCTGATTTTGAGTCGAGACTGACAGACGGAGAAAACTTTTATGAGGCACGAGAAAGAACGAACTTCCTTTGCGGGCCGGGACGTGAAAACTTCGGCGCGTCGCGAGTTGTTCGGTCGCCGCCGTCAACAATCGTTGGCCGCGCTTTGCATGGCGTGCGCGCTTCTGGTGTCGTCGTGCCAGACGGCGAACAAGCAGGACGCGACCGTCCAGACGACGCAGCCCATCACGCTGAACGCGAACACGAGCAACACCGGCACGATGTCGGCAAAACAAGCGCCTGCCGGACTCGCCACCTACGACCGCGCCGAGGAGCCGGAGAACCGCGAAGCCTACAGCCACATCGAGGAGAACCCGTTTCTTGAAGCGGCGCGCGCGCCGCTCTCGACCTTCTCGATAGACGTGGACACCGCCTCTTACAGCAACACGCGCCGGATGCTCAACGAGGGACGGCTGCCGCCGAAGGATGCCGTCCGCATCGAAGAGTTCATCAACTATTTTAACTACGACTACCCGCAGCCGGTCGGCAACGCGCCCTTCTCCGTGTCGGCGGAAGTCTCGGATTGCCCTTGGAACACGCAGCACCGCCTCCTGCACGTCGGCTTGCAGGGCAAGCGAATCGAGACGGGCAAACTGCCGCCCGCCAATCTCGTCTTCCTGCTCGACGTGTCGGGTTCGATGAACGACCCGAGCAAGTTGCCGCTCGTCAAATCGGCGCTCGCTATGCTGGTCGAGCAGTTGAGCGCGCGCGACCGCGTCGCCATCGTCGTCTATGCGGGCGCGAGCGGGCTCGTCCTGCCTTCCACTCCGGGCGACCGGCAAAACGATATCCTCGCCGCGCTCGATAATCTCTCGGCGGGCGGCTCCACCAACGGCGGGCAGGGCATCATGCTCGCCTACAAGGTCGCGCAGGACAACTTCATCGAGGGCGGCACGAACCGCGTCATCCTCGCCACCGACGGCGACTTCAACGTCGGCGTCACGAGCGAGGGCGACCTCGTCCGCCTGATTGAAGAGAAACGGCGGAGCGGCGTCTTTCTCTCCGTGCTCGGCTTCGGCTCGGGCAACCTGCAAGACGCGACGATGGAGAAACTCGCCGACAAGGGCAACGGCCATTACGCATACATTGACACGCTGGCCGAAGCGCGCAAGGTGCTCGGCGGCGAAGTCGGCGGAACGATTGTGACGATTGCCAAAGATGTGAAGATACAGGTCGAGTTCAATCCCCGTCAGGTCGCCGGTTATCGTCTCATCGGCTACGAGAACCGCCTGCTCGCCGACCGCGACTTCAACGACGATACGAAGGACGCGGGCGAAATCGCCTCCGGTCACAACGTCACCGCGCTCTACGAGATCGTGCCCGCCGGACAGAAGGTGGAAGGCACGAACATAGACGCTCTGAAGTATCAGCAGCAGCAGCCGATTGCGCCGACGGACGCCGCCAACAGCCGCGAGATGTTGACCATCAAACTCCGCTACAAAGAGCCTGACCAAAACGACAGCCGCTTGCTTAGCGTCGGCGTCGCCGACGCGCGCGGAGCGTTTGCCAACGCCTCCGAGAATCTGAAATTCTCCGCCGCCGTCGCCGCCTTCGGCATGCTGCTGCGCGACTCGAAACACAAAGGCGATACCACCTTCGACAGGGTTATCCAGACCGCACGCGCCTCCACCGGCACAGACCTGCACGGCTACCGCGCCGAGTTCATCAAACTCGTCGAACGCGCCAAATCACTCTCACTCTCCGCGCGCGGCGATTGAGAGACGCTACATAAGCAGAAAGGGGAAATGGGGAAACGGTGAAAGGGTAAAAGGGAAAGCGGCCAACTGCTTTCGCCCTTTCGCCATTTCCCCTTTCTGCATCTCATCCATCCTGTTAATTCGGCGGAATCTGGACGCTCGGCGTGCGCTCATGTTAAATTCTGCGCGCTTTTAGTTTTGCTGCGAGAGAGAGACGGCGCGGGCCGCGTCGAACGTCTCGGCAACCTTCCTTGTTCAAGCAAATCGTCTTTTCAAACTTTGCGGATTCCGCCTCCGCGAACGCGCCCGATGAATAAACGCCCGAACATCCGTCGAGACGATGCGCCCGATGTGCGACGCGAACCGCCGGGTCAGCGTCAGAACGCATCCGGAGAGACGGGCGACCGTTTTCGCGCGCGCGCGGGCGCGGGTCACGCGTCGCGCGAGTGGCTGGCGGCGGAACTCGAAGCGACGCGCCTGCTGCTCGATCAAGGTCTGTCGAGCGAAGCGGAAGCGCGTCTGCATAAGCTCGTCAGGTCGGCGCAGGGGCATGATTCCGTGCTGGCCGAGGCGCGCAGCGCGCTCTCCGTCGCCTTCGAGATGCAGGGCCGCTACCGGGATTCGCTCGAAGCCGTCGAGATGTATGAGACGCCGGAGACGCGCCCGAAACTCGACGCCGAGACGCTCGCCGCCGTCCGCGTGCGCGTCGGCCTCGCATACAACTACACGGGCGATTACCCGAAATCAATCGCGCTCCTCAACGCGGCCCTGCGCGAAGCGACGGAGCACGGCACGGATGCGCAACGCGGCGCGGTCTATGTCGCGCTGGCGCGCGTCTATCGCAGCATCAACGAGTACACCATCGCCCGCGACCACGCGCAGAAGGCTCTGGAGTCTTACCGCCACACGGGCGACTGGCGCGGCCTCGCCGAAGCCTACTTCGGCATCGCTCTGGCCGACGTGTTCGAGGGCAGCCACGAGCGCGGATTGGAGACCTACGAGCAGGCTTTGAAGCTCGTCGGCGATCATCCCGCGCCCTACCTGCTCGGCAAGATTTACGCCAACATGGCCGGAGCCTGCTGGTTTCTCAAACGACCGCACGACGGCATCCGTTATCTGGAAAAGGCCGTCAGCTACTACGAGCGCACCGAACACAAGGCCAACGCCGCGCTCGGCTACAACAACCTCGGCATCAATCTCATCCTCGTCGGCAACTGGACGCGCGCGCAGGAAGCCTTGAAGCGCGCGCTCGCGCTCGCCTTCGAGGTGGACGAGCACGGCGCGCAAGTCCCTTGCATTCTGGATTCGCTCGGCGAGTTGCGGATGCTGCGCGGCGACTTGGAAGAGGCGCAGAGCCTTCTCGAACGCGCCGTCGATCTGGCGACGACGAACGGCAACAAGTGGTACGCCGGTCAGGCGATGCGCACCCTCGGTCATTGTCATCTGGCGATGAACGACGCCGGGAGCGCGCTCGTCAAAGGCGTCGGCGCGCTCGCTCTGGCCGAACGCATCAACGACCGTCAGGCTCTCTGCGATTCACACCTGCTGCTCGCCGAAGCGCATCTCCGCCTCGGCCATCACGACGAATGCGCCGCGCAACTTCAGAAACTCTCCGAGCAGACCGTTGACTCGGTCGCCGACCTCGCCGTCGTCGGCGCGGCGCAGCGTCTCTACGGTCTGCACGCGCTCGCCTCGGGCGACGCGGCGCAGGCGGTTCATCATTTCGGTCGCAGCGTCTCCATCTTCGAGATGCTCGGCGACCGCTACCGCCACGCGCTCGCGCACTACGAACTCGGCTGCGCCTACGCCACCATCCAACCCGAACGCGCCGAGCAGCCGCTCGCACACGCCGCCGCCATCTTCAACGAACTCGGCGCGCGTCTCAACCTTCAACGCGCCGAAGATGCGCTTGCCGCGCTCGAACGCGTGCCCGCCGCACGCGTCCGCGCGCGCGAACTGGCGACCGTCTCACAACTCCTGACGCTGCGTCTGGCCGAAGCCGTCACCTCGCGCGAACTGCTGCTGCGCGAACTGGCCGCCGTCATCCAACAGGAGACGAAGGCGCGGCGCGTGCTCGTGTTCGAGAGGGGAGAAGATCAACGTCAACGCGCCGTCATCGGCCACGGCATCCAGAGCGCGGAGTGCGCGCGGCTCGCGGGCGTCTTGGACAGTCTGGAAACGGAAGAAGAGCGTGAGCGGTTCGCGCAAGACGAGGACGCCGCGCTCGTCGAGTTGCACGTCAGGAACGCTCCGCCCGCGACGCTCCTCATCGCGCCGCGCGACCGCTCCAAACTCTCCGGCGGCTCGTCGCTCGAATCCCTCCTGCGCGTCGCCGGGATGGGCTTGGAGTTGTGCGCCTTCCGCGAGCGCGCGCGACACGAAGGCGGCGGCCACCACCAGACGCCGCTCGCCGACCAGAACCTCATGCCCGGCTTCATCCATTCGAGTCCCGCCATGACGGAACTCGTCGAGGAGATAAACAAGATACGCTCGTCGGACGTGACGGTGCTCGTCACGGGCGAATCCGGCACGGGGAAAGAGTTGGTCGCGCGCGCCATCCACGCGCTCTCGTCCCGTCGCTCGAAGGTCTTCGTCCCCTTCAACTGCACCGCCGTCCCCAAAGAACTCTCCGAAGCATATCTCTTCGGCTATCGCAAAGGAGCCTTCACCGGCGCGGTCAACGATTCGCCCGGCGTCATCCGCGCGGCGGCGGGCGGCACGCTTTTTCTCGACGAAATCGGCGACCTCCCCATAGACCTCCAACCCAAACTCCTACGCTTCCTCCAAGAGGGAGAGATTCAACCGCTCGGCGAGCAGCGACCGATGAAGGTGGATGTGCGCATCGTCGCCGCCACCAACACAGACCTCGAACGGATGGTCGAAGAGAAACGCTTCCGCGAAGACCTCTACTATCGTCTCAACGTCATCCGCCTGCGCGTCCCGCCCGTGCGCGAGCGTCGCTCCGAGATACCGACCATCGTCAACTACTACATCAACCACTACTCCGAGCGTTTCGGTCGCCGCGATATCCGCATCACGCCGCAGACGGTTGACCTCCTGATGGTCGGCAACTGGCCGGGCAACGTCCGCCAACTCTGCAACGAGATTCAACGCATCGTCGCCCGCGCCGAAGACGGCACGCTCATCACCCCCGAACACCTCTCGCCCGAGCTTCAACGCAACTCCCCCCCCATCCCCAACGCCCCCGCCTCCGCCCTCTCCCTCGACACGATAGACACCAACACTTCACTCGCCGACGCCATCGAAGAACTCGAACGCAAAATGATCGCCGACGCCCTCCACAAAACCGGCGGCAACGTCACCCGCGCCGCCCGCGAACTCGGCCTCACCCGCCGCGGCCTCCAACTCAAACTCAGCCGCTACGACATCCGCGCCACCGCCTAACTACCTCCACAACCTTCCCAAAACACGTCAAAACCATCAAACGGCCCGCACTTTCATTCTCCCCCTGACACCATTGCCCGCGCCGCTAAGTTCAACTTCAACAAATAAATAACAGGTTTTCCACATGTGGAAAACCTGTTATTTATTTGTTGAAGTTGAACTTAGCGGCGCGGGCAATGGTGTC
>DATLMV010000028.1:0-13682 GCA_035537095.1 Pyrinomonadaceae bacterium | reverse complement strand
GCGGCGGCGATGCGCCCGCGCGCGTCCGTGCATTGCGGCGCGCCGTAGAGATTCTCCAACTCCTGCTGCGCCAGATTGAGCGCGTATTGCAGAATCGCGTCGGCCAGATTCGACAACTCCTCGGTCGTCTCGACGAGCGTGCTGACGCGGCGCACGTCGCGCAGGTAGATGCTCAACAACTCGCGCCTGCGAAAACGCGCGAGCAACACCTGCGCCTCCACTTGCGAATGCGTCAGGGCGAAACGCGCCAGCGACTCGCCGAGTTCTTCCGCCGTCCGCAGACGCGCGTGCGCGCGTTCGCGCGCGAGCCACGAAAGATAGTCGGGATGCTGCGCCAGCGTCGTCGCCAGAAACGGACTCCAAGCCGCCAGCGCGAGCGCGTCCGACAGCAGCCCCGCGTCCTTCGCCAGCACGCGTCCCACACGCGCCTCCGCCGCCGTGATGCGCTCGAAGAACATGCGCGCGCCCTCCGCGTCCGGCAGGTCACGCGCGAGCCGTTCGATGTTTTCGTCAAGCGTATTCAATGTGCGGATAACATAAATCAACTACCCTTTGAAGGAAAGAGGCGACGCCGCCGGACGCTATGAGACGCAGCGACCGACGCGTCTGCCGTGCCGGTATTTTGCGAGTTTAACTTTCTCTTGCGAGTTTAGTTTCCAATCCGGCTTTGACGTTGGGCCATTCGGATTCGATGATGCTGTAATAGACGGAATGACGGAAGCGGCCCGTGTAAGTGATCATGTGATTGCGGAGCGTCCCTTCCTCCTGCGCGCCGATGCGGAGGATTGCGCGGCGCGACTTCTCGTTGAGCGAGTCCGTCTTTAGTTCCACGCGAATCGCGCCCCACGTCTCGAACGCATGTTTGAGCATCAGGTATTTCGCCTCCGTGTTCACCGCCGAACGCTGCCACGCGCGCGCCACCCAAGTGTAACCGATCTCCGCGCGACGATTGCCCGCGTCAATATTCGCGAACCGCGTGCTGCCGACGACGCGCCCCGAACTCCGTTCAATCGTCACGAATGGCAGCGACACGCCGCGCGCACGCTCCGCGAGCGCAGTCTCGACGTAAGCGCGCATCTCATCAGGCGTGCGAATCAGCGTCGTCGTCCAACGCCATAACTCGTCGTCCAATCCCACCTCGCACAACGCCCCGACGTGCTCCGCCGATAGAGGTTCCAAACGCACCCAGCGTCCTTCGAGTTTGACCGGCTCGATATTCATCTCGATAACTCAAGCCCCCGCACGCGAGAGATTCTCCAAATTGAAAACGGACTTCCCCGCTTGAGAACGCCCGCTCATTCAACGACCGGATTTTCTCTCCGGCATTTTCGCAGTATGCGCGTGCCCGGCACGCGCCGCGAAAGAAATCTATTGCATTCTACTCCGCACAGATGTAATCTCTCGCGCCATGAGTGCCACCTCGCCGGGCATATCTGGCTTTCCGGTACTCTCAAACAGACATCCGAATCACGTTGACATGTCGCCCTCCCGGTTCACGGGCGACGGCGAGAGCGGCGAGAGCCGTCGTCGTTTCAAATGAAAGCGCGCGGATACGGAACACGACCGCCGCGCAGAGTTTCGACGTGATTTTCTCCTGAAAGGTATTTGACAGTTAAAGAGATGGGTGTATTGAGCACGAGATGCAGACCCCGATAGGTCACCCAAACGGATTGCATAAACGCATCCTAACTTCATGGCGAGTTAGGATGCGTTTTTGTTTGTCTGGATGCAAGTTTTTTGACAAGCATATGTAAAGGCGTTCCTCACATGAACTTAGCCAAACAATTGCTCCGCCAAAACGCTGACTCATCGTTCGACCCCGAGGAATCCGCGCGGGTTCGTTGCGAAGCCGCCAGAGGATTCGAGCAAGCAGGCGACTACGAGCAGGCGCGGAGAGCCTTAGAAGAGGCGCGCCGTTTGTTTGCCGATCTCGAAGATAAGTCGCACGTCGCGCAGGTGGACGAAAAACTGGCGCGAATCATGCTCGCCGAAGGTAAAAACATCGAGGCTTGGAGGCTCGCGCAGTCGGTGCTGGAGACATTGGAGAGCCCCGGAGACGACCTGTTGTTCGCCGATGCTTTGCTGACGCAGGGGACGGCGCTGGCGCGTCTGGGTCATCACAGGCGGGCGCGGGTCTCTTTTGAGAGGGCGTTCGACGCGGCGTACGGGGCGGGAGACGGGGAGCGCGCGGGGCTGGCGGCGTTGGTTTTGGCGGAGGAGTTGGGCGAGCATCTGGAACTGAGAGAGTTGTGCGAGGCGGCGTTGCGTGCGGCGGAACTGCTTGAGCAGTCGCAGGATACGGTCATCTTGCGCCGGTCGAACTTGAGCCTGTGCTGGGCGCTCCGTCTGGTCGAGGAAAAACTCGAAGCGTTCGAGGGGGCGGCTTCGCGCGGGCGTGAGAGGACGCGCGAGCGTGATGTCGCGGAGGAGTTGAGCAGGGCGAGCGGGCAAGGTTGGGAGGAGTTTTCGTTATGGGAGGACGTGCGGCGGTATGAGGCGGGGGTCATCGGGCGGGCGTTGCGCGAGACGGGCGGGAGGGTGTCGAAGGCGGCGCAGTTGTTGGGCTTCAAGCATCACAACAGTTTGGTCGCGTTGCTCAACACGAGGCACAAGAGCCTGCTGCACGCGCGGTCGCCGATTATCCGGCGCAAGCGGAGCATCATCGGCGGGACGCAAGGCTCGACGCGCCCGCCTGCGGAGGGTGGCCGGATGCGGCACATCAGGATTCTGCACGTGGAGGATAACTCGATTGTCGCGGACGCCGTGCGCGAGACTCTGGAATTGGAGGGCTGGCGGGTCAAGACTTGCGCGGACGGCGCGGCGGCGTTGCGGTTGGTCGAGAGCGCATCTCACTTCGACCTGCTGCTGCTCGATTGTGAGTTGCCGAACGTCGGCGGGATAGAGATCGTCTCGGCGGCGCGCAAACTTCCGCACCGCGAGCAGACGCCGATTGTGATCCTCTCGGCCAGCGATTGCGTGAAGGAGGCACACACGGCGGGCGCAAACGTCTTCTTACGAAAACCGGAGGACATCCACACTCTGGTCGAGACCATCGCGCGACTGCTGAAGATTAGTTCAATAAAGCATTAGAGTTCGACACAGTATTGGTCTTTCGGGATGAGTGCACCATCCCGTAGGCGCATCGCCTGCCCGTGCGAGACGGGCGGGCGAACCGCGCCTAGAGGCCGCCGCGCTTCGAGGGGGAAGCGCGGCGGTCTCGCCTTTAAGACTGAAGATTCAAACAGCACGGATACGAATAAAGGGGAAAGGGGCAAAGGGGGAAAGGGGCAAAGGGTTAAAAGGGGAAAGGGTTAAAGACAGATGCTGTCGTTTTTCCCTTTGCCCCTTTAACCGTTTCCCCGTTTCCCTGCGTTTTTCTGCTTATTCGCGGGTTTAGATGTCGAAGTAATTTGCGAACTCCAGAGGGTGCGGGCGCATGCGGAGGGGTTGGATTTCGCGTTCGCGTTTATAGGTAATCCAACGCTCGATGAGTTGGGGGGTGAACACGTCGCCTTTGAGAAGGAAGTCGTGGTCGGCTTCGAGCGCGTTCAACGCCTCGTCGAGCGAGCCGGGTAAGCTGGGCACGTTCTTCAACTGTTCGGGCGACAGGTCGTAGATGTCTTTGTCGAGCGGTTCGCCGGGGTCAATGCGGTTCTGGATGCCGTCGAGACCGGCGAGCAGCATGGCCGAGAAGGCGAGATAGGGGTTGCACGAGGGGTCGGGCGGACGAAACTCAAGACGCTTGAGCTTCGGGTTCGTGGAGAACATCGGGATGCGGATGGCGGCGGAACGATTGCGCGCCGAGTACGCGAGATTGACGGGCGCTTCAAAGCCGGGGACGAGACGCTTGTAGCTGTTGGTGGTCGGCGCGGCGAAGGCGACGACCGAGGCGGCGTGTTTCAGGAGGCCGCCGATGTAGAAGCGCGCGATGTCGGAGAGTCCGGCGTAGCCGTCCCCGGCGAAGAGCGGCTTCTCGTCTTTCCAGAGGCTCTGATGACAATGCATGCCGGAGCCGTTGTCGCCGTAGAGCGGCTTGGGCATGAAGGTCGCGGCCTTGCCGAATTGATAAGAGACGTTGCGGACGATGTACTTGAAGAGTTGCAGGTTGTCGGCTGTGCCGAGCAGGGTCGAGTAGCGGAAGTCAATCTCGCATTGCATCGGCGCGACTTCGTGATGATGACACTCGACCGTGATGCCGCAACGCTCAAGCGTGACTGTGATCTCCGAGCGCAGGTCGTTGAGACTGTCGGTCGGCGGCACGGGCACGTAGCCCTCTTTGTGACGGACGCGATAACCGAGATTCGCGCCGTAGCTTTCGTTCTCCGCGCGGCCCGACGCCCAATGTGCTTCGTCGGCGTCAACGCTGTAACCGGCGGCGTTCGGGCCGTTCTGGAACTGCACGTTGTCGAAGACGAAGAACTCGGCCTCGGGGCCGAAGTTGCAGATGTCTGCCAGTCCTGTGAACCGCAGGTAGCTCTCGGCGCGCTGCGCGACGGAGCGCGGGTCGAGTCCGTAGCCCTCTTTGGTGATCGGGTCAACCGCGTTGGCGATGAGACACATCGTCGGCTCTTCGGAGAAGGGATCCATCCACATCCGCGCCGGGTCTGGGACGAGCAGCATGTCGGATTCGTGAATCGAAGCCCAACCGCGCAAGGATGAAGCGTCGAAGCCGAAGCCGTCCTCGAAGGAGCCCTCGGAGAGTTCGTGGATGGGAAAGGTCAGATGATGCCATGCGCCGATGAGGTCTGTGAAGCGAACGGAGATAAACCTCGCCTCCTCGTCTTCAGCATACTTCAAGGCCGTTTTTGCGTTCATGATGTCTCCTGCTTAAGTTTTGGGAGTGTTGAAGGTATGAGCCGCCGGATGGGGGCAGCGGTTCGAGCTTGCGTGTGGTGCGACGGGTGCGGAGCAGCGTGCGTCATAGAAATCAAATTGACGCTAAAAAAACACGCATTATAAACGCGCGTCTGCGACTGTCAAGGTTTCACTAAGGTTTCACGACCGGGGGGGGCGGAAACCGGCCTCCGGCGGCCTCCGCAGATGGAGCTAAACCTTTCTGGCGTGTCGGCTTAAGGGCGTGCAACAAATTGCATGGGGGCGAAAAAAATAGTTTTTGACCCACCCCCGTTTTTTTGTTACATTGCGCTGTCAAGTTTTCCAACCATTTACTCTCCAGCCGCAGCAGCCGGGGCCGACGAAGGCGAGGCGGCTCTGGCTGGTCTAACCCGCACCGCGAACAGACAGGGAGGCAGGAGACCCGAAGTTGACCACGGCCATCGAACAGACGCTCGAAACATATGGCATAGAGAATTGGGGGGCCGGTTACTTCGGCATCAATCGCAAGGGCAATCTCGTCGTGCATCCTTCGGAGAGCGACCAGGGGCGCGCCGCCGACGTGAAGGAGATCATCGAAGACCTTCAACGGCGCGGCATTTCCGCTCCGGTGCTTTTGCGATTTCCCCAACTCGTCACCGCTCAGGTGCGCAAACTGCAACGCGCCTTTCGCAACTCCATCCGCGAATACGAATATCAGGGTTCGCACATGTGCGTCTACCCGATGAAGGTCAACCAGAACCGCGCGGTCGTCGAGGAGTACCTGCGCGAAGGCTCGCGCTACGACTTCGGACTCGAAGCGGGCTCGAAGGCCGAACTCTACGGCGCGCTCGCCCTCGACCAATCGCCCGACAGCCTGCTCGTCTTGAACGGCTTCAAGGATGAGGAGTTTATCGAGTTGGCCTTCCTCGGCGCGCGCTCCGGCAAGCGCGTCATCATCGTCATCGAGAAACTGAGCGAACTCGACCACATCCTCCGCAACGCCGAACGCTACGACGACGATCAGGGCATGCCCATCATCGGCATCCGCGTCAAACTCTACTCCAAAGGCTCGGGACGCTGGGAAAAGTCGGGCGGCGAGGCGGCCAAGTTCGGGCTGACGACCACCGAAGTGCTCGAAGTCATCCGCCGCTTGCAGGAGGTTGACCGCATCTCGATGCTGCGCCTCCTGCACTTCCACATCGGCTCGCAACTGACCGACATCAAACGCATCAAGAACGCGATGAAAGAGGCGGCGCGCGTCTATGCGAAGATTCACCAGATGAAGGTTCCGATCGAACTCCTCGATGTCGGCGGCGGGATGGCCGTTGATTACGACGGTTCAAAGACCGCGTTTGATTCCTCCGCCAACTACACGGCGCAGGAGTTTGCCAACGACGTGGTCTATACCATCATGCAGGTCTGTGACGACGAGAACGTCCCGCACCCGACCATCATTCAGGAGTCGGGCCGCTACCTCGCCGCCTATCACGCCCTTCTCGTGACGAACGTCCTCGACGAAGTGGAAACGGTCGTCGAAGACATCACGCCGATTGAGATTGACGAAGACGACCCGCAAGTCGTCGTCGAACTCGGCGACCTGCGCGCGACCATCAACGTCAAAAACTATCGCGAGTACTATCACGACGCGCTCGAACACCGCGACGAACTCTTCACGCTCTTCAATCTCGGCCTCATCTCTCTGGAAGACCGCGCCAAGGGCGAGGTGCTCTTCTGGGATGTCTGCGAGCGTGCCGACAAGTACGCGCAGCAGGCCGAGTACGTCTCCGAAGAGTTCACCGAGTTGCGTCGCCTGCTGCGCGCCAAGTACCTGACCAACTTTTCGGTCTTCCGCTCCGTGCCCGACCATTGGGCGCTCGACCAACTCTTTCCCATCGTCCCCATTCACCGTCTCAACAAGCCGCCGACCGAATACGCCACGCTCTGCGACATCACGTGCGATTCCGATGGCGTCGTTGATAAGTTCGTTGACCTGCACGATGTCAAGCAGGTGCTTGAGCTTCATTCGCTGGTGAAGGACGAGCCCTACTACATCGCCTTCATGCTCGTCGGCGCGTATCAGGAGGTGATGGGCAACAATCACAACCTCTTCGGCGTGCCCAACGAGGCGCACATCTTCATAGACGAGGAAGGTTATCTGATTAAGAAAGTGGTGCGCGGCACGACCGTCGGCGAGGCTCTGGGGCGTGTGCGCTACGAGCGCGGGCAGTTGCACGAAGGCTTCCGCAGGCAGGTCGCGCAACGCGTCAAGCGCGGCGAACTGTCGGAGGCCGAAGGCACGGAGATGGTGAACTTTTACGAATCGCGGATTGACGCTTACACATATCTGGCAATCAACGGCAACGACAAAGAGACTCCCAAACGTCGTCATTGAAGAACAGTAAATAGTGCATCTTGAATCGTGGATAGAAGAAGCGGGGTTATCTCTTTACGATGCGCGATTCACGGTTTACTGAAAAGGATTGAAATGGTCACCCAACGCAAACCGAGAGCCACGAAATACTTGACTGCGCCGATACGTCCCGTGCAGGTTGACCGCGACCGCTCGGTCGCCGGACTGTTGGAGAAGATGGAGGGCGCGGGGTTCGGCGCGCGTCAACTGGCCGAAGCGCATCGCATCTGGCTCGACATGCTCGGCGACAGCACGACCATCTTCGTCGCCGCCTCCGGCGCGCTCATCCCCTCGGGCATGCGCCGTCTGCTCGCCTACGTCATCAAGAATCGCTTCATTGACGTGCTCGTGCTCTCCGGCTCGATGCTCTTTCACGACCTCCACGAATCGCTCGGACGCCAGCACTTTCAAGCGCACCCTTCGATGACCGACGCCGAACTCGAAGCCTCGCAGATCAATCGCATGTGGGATGTGCTCGCCAGCGAAGAGGAGTACCGCGAGGCGGACGAATGGGTCGGCGGCTTCGTCAATCAACTCGACCAGACGCGCCCCTATTCGACGCGCGAACTGCTCCATCTCCTCGGGCGCGAACTCGCCGAAATCGCCACCGAAGACGGCGTGCTCACCTCCGCATATAAAGCGCGCGTCCCCATCTTCTGCCCGACCATCGCCGACAGCGCCATCACGCTCGGCATCGCCGCCTCGCGCTTCGAGAAGAAGAACAACTTCCATTTCGACCTCGTGCAGGACGTGCTCGACATGACGCAGATCGCCGCCCGCGCGCGCACAACCGGCGTCATCAACATCGGCGGCGGCACTTCGCGCAGCTTCATCCAACAGATGGAGGTCGCCACCAACATCGTCAAGACGCCCGCGCGCGGCCACAAGTACGCCATCCAGATAACGACCGACGCGCCGCACCCCGGCGGACGCTCCAGCCCGACCGTCAACGACGAAATGCTCATCTTCGGCAAACTCTCGCGCGGAGCCACCACCTCCTACGTCAACTGCGACGCGACCATCGCCCTCCCCATCCTCGTCACCTCGCTTTCCCAAACCGCCGCCAAATACATGAAGGGCCGCAAACGCCCCAACTTCACCTTCACAGGCCGCGATTTGACGATTGAAGTGCCGTAAGCAAAACAGTAGTCATAATCCACTAGCCAGTAGTCAGCCAAAAAAAGCTGATTACTGGCTTTTAGTGTAGTATGAGGAAACCTTACCAATTTTTTTCCACAGAATAAAAATTCGAGATTTGTTTGGAAAAATTGATTTGACAAGCCGTGCTATGGTTACGGGAGAGGTGCTGTTTATGTCAGGAAAACTGCCCGTGCTAAAGCCGAAGAGAGTTATTAAGGCACGTGAGCGTAATGGATTCTACATTCAACCGGAAGCCATTACATTCTCAAGAAAGATAATCTGCGAGTTACTGTTCCTTATCACAACAGGGATTTGAAGCGGGGCACGCTTGCGTCAATTATCAATCAGGCGGGTTTGACGGTCGAAGAGTTTTTGGATTTGCTGTGAGCGTTGGCGGGAGGGCGGAGTTTGAGATTAGGTTAAGCAAACTCGACGGTTACTTCTTCGGTGATGGAGTTGTCGGTAGGAATCGGCAGCCCATCCATCCGGAGACTTTCGAGATAGCCGCGAATGGCGTCGGCGGCCATGTCGCGGGCTTCTTGGAGGGTGTCGCCTTCGGTGACGAGGCCGGGGAGCGCGGGGCAGATGACGACGTAGCCCCCGTCTTCGTCGGGCGTCATGATGACTTTGTAGTTCAGGACTCTCATGGGTTCGATTATAGCATTGAGCGGGCGCAGTTCAATCTGTTGAATGAAGCAGTTCGTTTTCCGCTTGTCGCTTGTCACCCGCCGGTCGTCAATTTAAACTGTCGGCATGTCTGAATCAGCGAATCTTCCAAGAAACTTCGGCGGGATTGCCGAGGAGGCGTTTTCGAGTTTCGAGGCGGCGCAGATCGTGGTGTGGCCGGTGTCGTATGAGGGGACGGTTTCCTACGGGACGGGGACAGGGCGCGGGGCGGAGGCCGTGATCGAGGCTTCGCGCAACATGGAGCTTTACGACGAGGAGACGGACGGCGAGGTCTATCGCCTTGGCATTCACACGCTTGAGGAGTCGCCGCCGGTCGAACCGCCGGAGGCGATGATGAAGTCGCTGTTGGAGCGTGCGCGGGAGTTGGTGGCGTCGGGAAAATTCGTCGCCATGATCGGCGGCGAGCATTCGGTGAGCGCGCCCGTGATACAGGCGCACGCGGAGAAGTATCCGAACCTGTCGGTGCTGCAAATTGACGCGCACGCCGACCTGCGCGACACCTACGACGGCACGCCGCATTCGCACGCTTCCATCATGGCGCGCGTCACGCGCGACCTCAAACTTCCCGCAGTCCAATGCGGCATCCGTTCCATCTCGGCGGAAGAGGCGCGCGCGATTGACGAGTTGCCGACGCGCATCTTCTGGGCGAAGGACATCGCGGGGCGCACGGATTGGTGGGAGGATGCTGTCAGCGGTCTGACGGAGAACGTCTACCTGACGATTGACATAGACGGGCTCGACCCCTCGCTCGTCGCGCAGACGGGCACGCCCGAGCCGGGCGGCCTCGGGTGGTACGAAGTCTTGGGACTCGTCCGCACGCTCGCGCGCGAGCGGCGCGTGGTCGGGATGGACTTGACCGAGTATTCCTACGTCGAGGGCTTCGACGCTTCGGCTTTTCTCTGTGCTAAACTGATTTACAAGACGCTCTCTTTCATCTTTGAAGAGCAGGTCGAGCGCGTGCGCGGAGGTCGCAAACAAGCGACGCCCGCCCGTGCTTGAGTCCGTGCGGAGCGTTTCACATGAGTGCGTTCGTCAACGCAGTCATGCGATTTCGCTCTGGAAATTTGCTGCCGGGAATTTTCTAGACAGACCATGAAAAACTATCTCGTATATTTCCCTCCTTGGTAACTCCGACACCAGCCTAAGGCTCGAACGGCGACCGCCGCGCGCGCACGCGTTTCGCGCAGACGCCGCTATGCCCTCGCGCGCTCGGTGATTCCTCCGCCTCGGAAGACGTTTTTTCACGCCCAACGAAAAACGTCAACTCACTTCCGAGACAAGGAGAATCACCGGATGTTTCTGCGCCATAATTCCGCAAACTCGAATCTGCACGCCGCGAGCGCGGCGCGCATGCTTCCGTTCTATGTCGTCGTCGTGCTGCTCGGCGTCGAATTTCTCGACGAGTTGGAGTTCGGCGTGCGCGAGGCGGCGTGGCCGCTCGTCCGCGACGACCTGCATCTGTCCTACGTCGAAGTCGGCCTCCTGCTGAGCGTGCCGAGGATGCTGGCGAACTTCGTCGAGCCCTTCATCGGCATCCTCGGCGACGTGTGGCGACGCCGCGCGCTCGTGCTCGGCGGAGGCGTCTGCTGCGCGACCGCTTCCCTGCTCGTCTCCGTCAGCTATAACTTTTGGTTTCTGCTCGGCGCGTTGATTCTGTTCTTTCCGGCGTCGGGCGCGTTCGTCAATCTCTCGCAGGCGACGCTGATGGACGCCGAACCGCAACGGCGCGAGCAGAACATGGCGCGCTGGACGCTCTTCGGCACGCTCGGCAACCTCGTCGGGCCGATGGCCTTAAGCGCGTTCGTGTGGCTCGGACTCGGCTGGCGCTGGTTGTTCGCATGTCTGGCCGCGCTCTTTTTTGTGATGCTGCTGCCCGTCTCGCGCTTCAAATTTCCCGCGCCTCCGAGCGAAACCGGCGAGACAAAATTCGGGTTCAGAGAAGGCTTGCGACAGGCGTTCCGTGCGCTCAAACGACGCGAGGTGCGGCGCTGGCTGATCCTGCTTGAGTTCAGCGATTTCACTTGGGACATGCTGCGCGGATTCCTCGCGCTCTACTTCGTTGACGTGGTTCACGTCCCGGCGTCGCAGGCGGCCTTCGCGGTCATCGTCTGGACGGCGGCGGGTCTGCCCGCAGAGTTTTTTCTTGTCCCCATCCTCGAACGCGTGCGCGGCTTGAGCTACCTGCGTTGGAGCACACTCTGCGTGTTACTGCTGTTTCCGGCGTTTCTGCTCGCGCCCGATTTCAACTCGAAACTCGTCTGCC
This sequence comes from Pyrinomonadaceae bacterium, assembly GCA_035537095.1. Taxonomy (GTDB): domain Bacteria; phylum Acidobacteriota; class Blastocatellia; order Pyrinomonadales; family Pyrinomonadaceae; genus DASWNP01. The sequence continues at coordinate 2,367 of DATLMV010000028.1, read as the reverse complement.
TCGCGCTGCTCGGCTACGCCAACACGGGCTGGTACTCGATTCTCAAAGCGCAACTCTATTCCGCCATGCACGGGCAGAGCGGCACGGTGATGACCGTCAGCAACGTCTCCGACCTCTTCAGCGGCCTCCTGCCCTTCGCCCTCGGCGCGGTCGCACAGAGATTCGGCCTCACCTCCATGATGTGGCTGCTGCTCGTCGGCCCTCTGGCGTTGGCGTTTGGCGTGAGAAGGACAAGGGATGAGGAATAACTAAAGGGATGAGGGCCGCAGGGTGAGGGATGAAGCAGAATTTAATGATTGACTCATTTGTTCATTGATTCAATGAGGAAATGATTTACTGAACCAATGATGTAATGAATCAATCTTTTCATCCCTCCGCCCTCATCCCTGCTTTCACGTGAGCCATTGGAGCACGTCGTCGCCGGTCTGGTGGACGCCGCCGATGACGCGTATGAAGTAGTCTTCGAGCGACATGGTAGCGCCTGCGCCGCCGTCGTCGCCGGTTTGGAAGGCGATGCCGCGCCGCAGTTCGTCGAGCGGGCCGGAGGCGACGAGGCGGCCCGTCGAGATGATGGCGATGTCGGTGCAGAGACGTTCGACGATTTCGAGGACGTGCGACGTGAGAAAGACGGTCAGCCCGCGCGCGGTGAGGCGCGAGAGCAGGTCTTTGAGCGTGCGCGAGGCGATGGCGTCAATGCCCTCGAAGGGTTCGTCAAGAAAGAGCATTTCGGGGCGATGGATGAGCGCGCAGGCGAGCGAGAGTTTCTTCTTCATCCCGTGCGAATATTCGACGATCAGTTTTTTGGGTTCCGCATCGAGTTCCATCAGGGCGAGCAGTTCGCGCGCGCGCCCGGCAATCTCGGTGCGTTGCAGGCCATACATGCGTCCCGTGAAGGCGAGCATCTCCGGGCCCGTCAGACGCTCGAAGAGATTCAGGTCTTCCGGCACGACGCCGATGCGCCGCTTGACTTCGAGCGGTTCCGTTGCGAGGTCGCGCCCGAGGACGCGAATCCGCCCGCTCGTCGGCGCGAGCAGTCCCGTGAGCATCTTGATGGTGGTGGATTTGCCCGCACCGTTCGGGCCTAAGAAACCGAAAAACTGCCCGCGTTCGATACGCAGGTTCACACAGTCCACCGCCGCGCGGTCGCCGAAGCGACGCACGAGATTGACCGTCTCAACCGCCGGAGCCTGTGCCCGCTCCGGCGTCGCATTGTTCTCCATGAAGCAATTTGTACGCGCGGCCCATCCTCGCGGTCAAGCAGGCGGCGCGAGCTAACCGCGCAGGAAGGGACGCGCTTCGGCGGCGCGGACGTACCGGGGGAAGTCGCGGTGCGTGCTCATCAGGAAGGCGGTGGAGCTAGGACGCAGGGCGTTGCCGTGTGTGGCGCGCAGGCGCGCGAGACGGCTGAAGATGGAGTCGCCGTAGTAGTAACCGTCCTTGAGACTGACGAGGATGTCGGCGGTGTGTTGGACGCGCGGCGCGTAGAGCGAGTCGTAGAGGTTGGCGAGCGCGTCGGGGTAGATGTGCCCGGCGGTGCGCGCGAACCATGCGGCGTCGGAGGCGTAAGCATCCGCGTCCAACTCGCCGTCGAGACGGAGTGCTTTGAGCGTCTCACGGAGCGCGAGCGGGTCGCCGTCGAGTTGTTCGTAACGAAACGAGAGCGCGCTCCCGTCTTTGAGTTCGCTTTGCGCGCCCGTGTGAACGGCGTTCTCCCGGCGCGAGATGCGGGCCGCGCCGCGCGCGCCCTCGACGATGACCGACGAGACGCCTTCGCGCCGCACGCTGAAGTCAACGCCTTCGAGCGCGACGAGCGCGGCGGCGACCTGTGCGCTGTCCGTCTCCGCGCCGCAGTAGATGGCCGCGTAACCGCAGAGGCCGAAGGCGGGGACGGCGACATGACGACGCCCGCCGCGAGTCTCCGCGCGCAACTCGGCGGCGACATCGAAGCCGCAGGCGCGCAGGTGCGTCTGTAGATTGATGCGCCGATTCTCTTGGAGGTTCATGCCATGATCGGAGAAGAGGACGATCTCGGTCTCCGCGCCGCAATGCGCCTGTATCTCGCGGAGTATGCCTTCGAGCGAGCGCAGCGCGACGCCGAGACGCTCGGGGCCGCGAATGTGCAAGAGGCCGTCCGTGCCTTTGAGGAAGGCGAAGAAATCGCGCGCGGGCGGCGCGGCGCGGAAGCGTTCGCGGAAGCGGCGCATGTCGGCGCGCCAGATGGTTTCCGGTGCGACGTAGATGAGGAACTCAAACGGCAGGGGTTCCTGATAATCGAGTTCGTCCATGTAGGACGAAGGAACTTTGTCGGGCGTGCGCCGCCCGATGTACTTGCGGACGCCGCCGCACAGACGCCGCTCGTCGCGGTTG